>NC_020156.1:1702083-2042500 GCF_000332115.1 Nonlabens dokdonensis DSW-6 | reverse complement strand
AAGCGTATGGTTTCAGGATCTATTTCACTCCCTTATTCAGGGTTCTTTTCACCTTTCCCTCACGGTACTAGTTCACTATCGGTCTCTCAGGAGTATTTAGCCTTAGCGGATGGTCCCGCTTGATTCATACAGGGTTTCACGTGCCCCGCACTACTCAGGATACCGTTATCAATAATGTAGCTTACCAGTACAGGATTATCACCTTCTATGATTCTTTTTTCCAAAAAATTCCTATTCACTACACATTAAACATTACGGTCCTACAACCCCAATAATGCCGTAACATTATTGGTTTGGGCTAATCCGCGTTCGCTCGCCACTACTAACGGAATCACTTTTGTTTTCTCTTCCTCTGGCTACTTAGATGTTTCAGTTCACCAGGTTTGCTTCCTTTCGGATATTATATCTTCAATATAACAGGTTGCCCCATTCGGAAATTTGCGGATCAAATCATATGTGCTGATCCCCGCAACTTATCGCAGCTTATCACGTCCTTCATCGCCTCTGAGAGCCTAGGCATTCCCCATACGCCCTTAATTTGCTTATGATATTCTAGTTTATCTTGCAACGATACAAGATAAACAACTTAATTATTTTACTATTATAAGTAGAAATTAATCTACGTTACTCGTTTAATCTTTTCAATATGTCAATGAACGGTTGTGAATAATCACATGTGGAGAATATCGGAGTCGAACCGATGACCTCCTGCGTGCAAGGCAGGCGCTCTAGCCAGCTGAGCTAATTCCCCTTATTCGAAATTTAGAAGATAAATTCAAAATCATGAATATGGAATACAATTTCTCAACGTCTAAATTTCCTTATTTTAATGAACGAATGGAATTAACCATTTTAAAGTAGTCTCAGGCAGACTCGAACTGCCGACCTCTACATTATCAGTGTAGCGCTCTAACCAGCTGAGCTATGAGACTATGAAATTAAATGCCTTAAGGCAAAATGATTGACTTTATATAAATAAACACGCTAATTAAGCAACTTAGATAATATCTGATTGTAACTTCATTATTTCAGAAGCTCCAGAAAGGAGGTGTTCCAGCCGCACCTTCCGGTACGGCTACCTTGTTACGACTTAGCCCCAGTTACCGGTTTTACCCTAGGCAGCTCCTTACGGTCACCGACTTCAGGCACCCCCAGCTTCCATGGCTTGACGGGCGGTGTGTACAAGGCCCGGGAACGTATTCACCGCATCATGGCTGATATGCGATTACTAGCGATTCCAGCTTCACGTAGTCGAGTTGCAGACTACGATCCGAACTGAGATAGGGTTTGAAGATTTGCTCCTTCTCACGAAGTGGCTGCTCTCTGTCCCTACCATTGTAGCACGTGTGTGGCCCAGGACGTAAGGGCCGTGATGATTTGACGTCATCCCCACCTTCCTCACGGTTTGCACCGGCAGTCTCACTAGAGTCCCCGACTTGACTCGCTGGCAACTAGTAATAGGGGTTGCGCTCGTTATAGGACTTAACCTGACACCTCACGGCACGAGCTGACGACAACCATGCAGCACCTTGCAAATTGTCCGAAGAAAAGTCTATTTCTAAACCTGTCAATCTGCATTTAAGCCCTGGTAAGGTTCCTCGCGTATCATCGAATTAAACCACATGCTCCACCGCTTGTGCGGGCCCCCGTCAATTCCTTTGAGTTTCATTCTTGCGAACGTACTCCCCAGGTGGGTTACTTATCACTTTCGCTTGGCCACTCAGTACTCAATCGTACCAAACAGCTAGTAACCATCGTTTACGGCGTGGACTACCAGGGTATCTAATCCTGTTCGCTACCCACGCTTTCGTCCATCAGCGTCAATATATTGTTAGTGATCTGCCTTCGCAATTGGTATTCTATGTAATATCTAAGCATTTCACCGCTACACTACATATTCTAACCACTTCACAATAATTCAAGACTAACAGTATCAATGGCAGTGCCGGAGTTAAGCCCCTGCATTTCACCACTGACTTATCAGCCCGCCTACGGACCCTTTAAACCCAATGATTCCGGATAACGCTTGCACCCTCCGTATTACCGCGGCTGCTGGCACGGAGTTAGCCGGTGCTTATTCTTACAGTACCGTCAACTTCTTACACGTAAAAAGATTTCTTCCTGTACAAAAGTAGTTTACAACCCATAGGGCCGTCTTCCTACACGCGGCATGGCTGGATCAGGCTTGCGCCCATTGTCCAATATTCCTCACTGCTGCCTCCCGTAGGAGTCTGGTCCGTGTCTCAGTACCAGTGTGGGGGATCTCCCTCTCAGGACCCCTACCTATCGTAGCCATGGTAAGCCTTTACCTTACCATCTAGCTAATAGGACGCATACTCATCTATCACCGTAACCTTTAATTATTAAACCATGCGATTCAATAATACTATGAGGTGTTAATCCAAATTTCTTCGGGCTATCCCTCAGTGATAGGCAGATTGTATACGCGTTACGCACCCGTGCGCCGGTCGCCATCATCTAGCAAGCTAGATATGCTGCCCCTCGACTTGCATGTGTTAGGCCTGCCGCTAGCGTTCATCCTGAGCCAGGATCAAACTCTTCATCGTCGAATCTTTTTAAAGATCATTTAATATGATACTAAATAAATCGACTTAATTAGCTTTGTGCTTATTTTATTTTGGTTATCACAATATGTTACTTTTCATATTGTAATTCTTGTCAATCAATATCTCAATGAACATCTTCAAAGTTTTAAAACTAAAATCTAACACCGAATCTTCACGATTTATTTGTTGATTTTCTAGCCTTGTTTGAAGAACATTTGCTTATTTAAACACTACTTGTTTTCCTAAGCGGATGCAAATATACAGACACTTTCTCTTACCAACCAAATAATTTCATGAAAAAAAATGAAATAAATCCAAAATAATATCTAACACATTTATAATCAGTAATATAATTTTAAAACTTTTTTCGAAATTATTCTTAACCTAACAACAAAACAAGTCCAAATGAATATTACTAACTATTCAACCAATTCACGATAACGAATAAACATTATTGAATCTTAATTATTCAATTAGTTGAGGTAACTGAAATGTAAAAGAACTTCCCTTTCCTTTTTCACTTAACACATGAATTGTTGAATCATGCAATTCAATGATCTTTTTAACTATTGCCAGCCCTAATCCAGCTCCTTTTCTATCAAAGTTTTCGTGAGATTGTTTGAACCTATCAAATATAGTATGTTGATCCACCTCAGAAATCCCTACTCCAGAATCATTAATACTTATGTTACAATTATTATTGTGTTCATTAAGTTTGAGAGTAATCCTACCATTTTCAGGTGTAAACTTTAAAGCGTTGTCAAGCAAGTTTTGTAGCGCTCTTTCGATCAAACTTATATCAGCGAACACGATTATGTTTTTGTTTTGAAATACATTTAATGATAAAGTAATGTTCTTATCTTCTGCTAGGATTTGATACTTAGAAACTAAATCTAAACATAAATCCGTAATAGAGAAAGGTTCCTTTAGTGGCTCTATTTGTTTTGCTTCTAGTTTACTGTATTCAAAAAGCTGTTCTACTAGATTAGTCAACTTATCGCTATTTGAACTAATCACACCAAGATACTTCTGAGACTCTTCTTTACTGAGACTATCACTTTTATCTTGTAATGTCTCTGCATAGCCCTTTAATATTGCTAATGGTGTTCTTAAGTCATGAGATACGTTTGCAATAAGCTGTCTACGTAACTCATCTACTTTCTTTATCTCCTCTAGATTTTGGTTAATGGTATCTGCCATGTCATTAAAGGTATGAGCAAAAACAGCTATATCAGTATCCTCAGGGTTTTCAATTCGAGCATTAAGATCTCCTTCTTTGAACCTTCTAGCTACTAAGGTTATCTTTCTTAAGTTTTTAGTTAAAAACCAAATAGCTCCTAATCCGATTAACATGGTAAAAAAAGTAGTAAGACCTATGGCGCCTAACCCAAAACTCTTTATATACCTACTAAATATATTTGCACTAGCTGTTTGATAGGCTTCTCCCGATAAGATGATATATATGTACCCATCTTTAATATCATTCTGAAAGGGTGCCACCGAAAATATTTTTCTTTCTACTGGATCTCTAGGATCATCTCCCAAACAAAAACCTTTTCCTCCGCTAGCTAATAAATCTTTGATCGGTTCAACATCCACATATTTTGAAGGCTCACTAGGGTCATGTTCTAATACTACCGAATACAGAACTTCTCCATCTTTCCCAAGCATATACACTTCAATACTCCGATTTACCGCCATCATATCATGCATTAAATCTCCAAATACCTCTTTGTTAACAGTTCCATCCTCTAAAAAAGGAGGTGTGTCCTCAGTAAACTTTTCATCAATTAGATGTTGTGCGAGTGGAGCATTAATCTCTTGTTGTGTTGCAAGATGATGCTGATTAGAATAATAGTTCGTTATTAAAATAAAGCAAACTGCCATTCCTATGATAAGAAGACTCAGCGCAAACCATAGCCTAAAGACTAATTTAGGTGTTAAAGTCGATTGCTTTTTCATACTAAATCTCCTCGTTAAACCTATAACCTATTCCCCAAGTAGTAAGAATATAAATGGGTTGTGACATATCGGGCTCTATCTTTGCCCGCAATCTATTTACATGAGAATTGACAGTATGTTCATAACCAGAGAAGTTATAACCCCAAATGACATCTAACAATTCTGATCTACTGTAACTTCTTCCTGGATGACTTGCCAGTAACACCAAAAGATCAAACTCTTTAGGCGATAGTTCTACCTTACGGTCATTTAAAGTAACTCGGCGCATTTCTACGTTTATTTTCAAATCGCCAAAATCCATTTCTGATTGATTATTAGCATTAGCAGCAGCCTTTTCACTGCGTCGCATAACTGCTTTTGCTCTCGCCTTTAATTCTCTAATCGAAAATGGTTTAGTTATATAATCATCAGCTCCTATTTCCAGACCTAGAACTTTATCTATCTCTTCACTTTTTGCAGTAACCATGATTATCGGAGTATCTTTAGTTTTTCTCAACTCTTTACAAACCTCTACCCCATTAATAATAGGTATAGACAGATCTAATAAAATCAAATCGTAATCGGTTTCTAGCGCTTTTTCTAGACCTGAACGACCGTCATTAACACTATCAACTATTGCATTCAAATCTCTCATGTGAATAGTGAGTAAATCAACAATTTCTAAATCATCCTCTACTATAAGTATTCTATTTTCCATAAACCAAATCAAATTAAAGCATATCACAAAAGCGTCACGATTTGATTCAAAAACTTGATCGATTCGTTACAGGGCTGAGATAACATAAAGGTTAGTTTGTATTGTAAAATTAAAACAATAATCATGAAAACTTACTTATCAATCGCAACCTTAGCAATACTTACTCTTGTTGGATGCTCTAATGACGATGATGCTTCAACGGCGTCACAAACAAAAAACTTAACTCTCAATATTAATGGATTAGAAGATCTTGGCAATGGATATGCCTATGAAGGTTGGGTAATGGTTAACGGCTCACCTGTTACCACGGGAGTCTTTACCGTAAATAGTTCCGGCACATTAAGCCAAACTGTATTCCCAGTGGACGCAACAACACTGGATGCAGGAACAGCATTTATCCTTACTATTGAACCTAGTCCAGATCCAGATCCTGCGCCAGCAGACTCCAAGTATATCGCAGGAGAATTTTCAAATGACACAGCAACTTTGACTACTGATTTTGGGCCTGCACCAGGTGACTTTACGACAGCTAGTGGTAGTTACTTTTTAAGAACTCCTACTGATGAAACAGGAATGAATAATAGGAATGACACAAATGGTGTATGGTTTGGTCTTCCAGGAATGCCACCTACTGCCGATTTTAATTTACCTACATTACCTGCAGGGTGGATCTATGAAGGTTGGGTTATAGGAGACGCAGGACCACTTTCAACTGGAACATTTAATGATTTTTCTTCTCGTGACTCTGGAAATGGTTTTTCAGGAACACAAAACAATGCTGGACCACCAGTACCTGGAGAAGACTTTTTTAACAATCTGCCAACAGGAGAATCATTACCGTTCAGTGTAGTAGGTCGAAATGTGGTTATCACTGTAGAACCAGTTCCAGATAACTCTCCAGCTCCTTTTACATTAAAACCTTTAGCGTCTATCGCAGGACCTGACACTGCTCCAAATTCACAATCCTTCAATAATAATGTTGCTGCATCATTTCCTACAGGAACCGTAAGTAGATAAGATATTTTGGTTGGTTAGTTGGAAAGCGCTCTATGTTTAAAGGTCATGGGGCGTTTTCTTATTTGGTATTATTAATCATCCAATACTTTTACTGTTCTCGAGATGATCCTATAAATATTACATCTGGTGATATCTATACGTTTGTAAGTGATCTCGCTTTCGCGAAAGCGGAAACCACAACATTAGAAAGACACTTTTAAAAATCAGACAACTGCTCTTCTCTTTTCTTAGACTTATAAGGATGCTTCAAATAGGCTTTTGCAAAAGCATAACCTTGAGCATAATTGATTCTAAAGTATTCTACGGCGATGTGAGCTAAAAATGCACTGACCGACAACATTAAAAATAACGGAAACAAAGAAACCGTTACATACTTAGAAACATACCAGCTAGCGATAGAACCAAAAATCATACTTACAGCTCCTACAAATGCACTTGCGCTACCAGCACGTTTTGTAAACGGATTCAAAGCTAGTGCGGTTACATTAGGATTTTGGAAACCTATGCAAGTCATCATAAGAAATAACGTAGGGTAAACCACCCAAAAAGTAGGAGTAAAATAAGAGACATAAACAAATCCAAAACCTGTAATCAAAACGAGTAATAAACTTACTACATAGGTGATTTGAAAGGTTGTAAAACGCGATAATGCGAGACGGTTGAACTGACTTCCTGCTATAAGACCAGCTGCATTACTACCGAATATGTAGGCAAAGCTCTCCTGACTTTTATCAAAAAAATCCATAAATATAAAAGGTGCTGCCGCAACATAACCCAATAACAACCCTATCACAAAACCTCTTGCTGTAGAAAACACAAAGAAATCTCGCTGCTTGTAAATACCTAGATATTCCTTTAAAACAGGAATAGGATGCAAACTCGTCGCTCGATTAGGTTTAGAACTTTCTGGTAAAATAAAAACTACATTGAATAACATCAACGTTGCAAAACCTGCTAAACCGAAGAAAATCATTTCCCAATGATAGTGCTGGATGATAAATCCTCCTATACTAGGTGCAATTATAGGGGCAATTCCCATGATGAGCATTAATGTAGAAAGTACATCGGCTACCTTTTCTTCATCAAAAAGATCTCTAACTATCGCTTTACTCGCCACCATTCCTGCGCAGGCACCTAAAGAAGTGAAAAACCTTAAAGTTGCAAGTGATGTTACATCCCAAGCATAGGCGCTCATGATGCTGGTTAAAATGTATAAAACCAGACCAAAAATCAGCGGTTTTCTCCTCCCGAAACGATCCATTAAAGGACCATAAGCCAGTTGTCCCAAACCTATACCTATAAAATAAGTGGTAAGCGTTAAACCTATCGCACTGGTGTCTACTTTAAAATCTCCAGCAATTTGTTTGAACGCTGGCAGGTAAGCATCTATAGAAAAAGGACCTACAGCGATTAAAGTTCCTAAAACCAGTATAATACTGACCTTGCGACCTTTACTCATCTTGTTCTTTTCTACTAACTTCACTTTCATTTTGCAAAACTACGTTTTAACCCATTGTTGCAATAGATTATTCACAAAGCTTTACCATTTCATAACGACATAGAATTTGTATTTTTAAACCAAATAAGAAATCACAATGAAAAAAGCTGTAATAGCCTTTATTAGCCTCGTATTTTTAGCAAAATGTAAGAATGATAAAAAACCAGTTGAGATAGCTGATGTAAAAGAGCTTACTACTGCTCAAAAAATCGCTACCCAAGCTGGAATAGACAACTGGTCTGACATAGAAGAGATCAAGTTTACCTTTAACGTAGGTAAGATGGGACGAAATGTTATGGAAAGAAAGTGGACCTGGAATCCTAATACAGATGATGTGCAAATCATTGCATTAGGCGACACGATTGCATATAATCGCAATAACAAACTAGACAGCATTCAGACAAGTGTAGATCGTGGTTTTGTAAACGACACTTATTGGCTTATGCCCGAGTTCAAGTTAATTTGGGATGAAGGGACTAAAATTACAGAGGCAACTAATCAAATCTCGCCTATAAAAAAAGATACCTTAGATAGAATCACCATATTGTATATCGGAGATGGTGGTTACACTCCAGGTGATGCTTACGACCTGTATTATGATGCCGATTTTAAAATCAAGGAATGGGCTTACCGCAGTAAGAACGATACAGTTGTGACACTAGCTACAACTTTTGAAGAGTATAAAACCTTTGATGATTTCACCTTTGCCACAGATCATCGATCACCAGACCGCATCACTAGAATTAACTTTACCGACATAGAAATTACTAAAAAGAAGTAATGAATTTTAAAACAGACCATAATTTTGCGATAGAATTAAATAAGAGTGATTCTTTATCTCGCTTTCGCGAAAGCTTTCATATTCCAAAACACACCGATGGCACAGACTCCATCTATTTATGTGGCAATTCTCTAGGCTTGCAACCGCGACAAACCAAAACTTTTCTCAATCAGGAACTAGATGACTGGGCACGACTAGGTGTGGAAGGACATTTTCATGCCGCACATCCATGGATGCCGTATCATGAATTCCTTACCGAAACTACCGCTCAAATTGTAGGTGCAAAACCTCACGAAGTGGTCATCATGAACACGCTCACGACTAACCTTCATTTGATGATGGTGAGTTTTTACCAGCCCAAAGGCAAGCGCACCAAGATCATCATCGAGGCAGATGCTTTCCCAAGCGACCGTTATGCAGTGGCATCGCAAGTAAAATTTCATGGTCACGATGATAAAGAAAATATTATTGAATGGTCACCTAGAGCAGGAGAGCATACTCCGAGAATAGAAGATCTAGAAAATCTACTTAAAGAACAAGGCGATGAGATTGCTCTTATTATGGTAGGTGCTGTAAATTATTATACAGGACAGTTTTTTGACTTGAAAAAAATTACAGAGTTAGGACATGCCGCTGGAGCGATGGTAGGTTTTGACTGTGCACATGGCGCTGGTAATGTAGACTTACAATTGCATAACTCTGGAGCCGACTTTGCCGTGTGGTGTACTTATAAGTATATGAATTCTGGACCTGGAAGCTTGGGTGGCTGTTTTGTCCATGAACGTCATGCGAGTAATTCGGACTTACCGCGATTCACAGGTTGGTGGGGACACAATAAAGACACACGTTTTAAAATGCGTGACGATTTTGAACCCATGCACGGTGCCGAAGGCTGGCAACTCTCCAATCCGCCGATATTGAGTATGGTGGCGATAAGAGCAAGTCTGGATTTATTTGCTCAAGCAGGTTTTGAAAACTTGAGACAGAAATCCATACAATTGACCAACTATCTAGAATACCTTTTGAGTAATCTAGAAGGCGACCGCATTTCTATTATAACTCCAGAAAATCCTAAAGATCGTGGTTGCCAATTATCCCTTGCAGTTAAAAATGCAGATAAGTCCTTATTTGACGCCATCACAGAAAAAGGCGTGATTGCAGACTGGCGAGAACCAGACGTAATACGTATTGCTCCAGTGCCGTTGTATAATAATTACGAAGATTGCTGGAGATTTGTGGATGTGTTGAAGTCAGAATTATAATAATTAGTTCTGTCAAATCGCACTTCTACAGGCTCAGTGTGACACGAGCATTTGGAGATTAAAATGTCAGTCTGAGCTTGTTGAAGACGATCTTAAAAAATGAAATACAATAACAACAAAATAGAACTAGAAGAAAACGGATATTCCGTTGTAGGTGAATTATACTCAAAAAATGAAATAAGACAGATTATAAAATGTTTGGAAAATGTTGAACATAACAAAAATGGCTTTCTAAAAACAAAAGACTTATTTGCCATTAGACAACTTATAAATAATGTTCCTGAACTGTCTCCTTTGTTGTTTAATGCCAACTTTCTTGAATTACTATCGGATATTTCTGATTCTCAATATTTTTTAACTAAAGCGATTTACTTTGACAAGCCAAGTGAATCTAACTGGTTTGTCCCTTACCATCAAGATTTAAGTATCTCAGTTGATAAAAAAATTGACTTAGAAAACTACAATTACTGGACGTTTAAAAAAGGGCAATATGGTGTTCAACCACCAATTAAAATTTTAGAAGATACCATCACGATTAGGATTCATTTAGATGACACAGATAAAAATAATGGAGCATTGAAAATTATTCCTAAATCACACCTCAATGGAATTACACGAGCCGATTCAAAGAACTGGAATCTTGAAAATGAAATTATTTGTGATGTAAAAAGAGGAGGCGCCATGTTGATGAAACCATTGACTTTACATGCATCAAACCGAACAACTAATGGCAAGCAGAGAAGAGTGATACACTTGGAATTAAATAAACATAAATTAGATGAACCTTTAAAATGGTTAGAACACTTTAATATTCAAGCCTAACATGAAACTGAATATATGCAAGTAAAAATTTTCAAAAACCATTATAAACTATTTCAGAGACTTCAAAATGGAGCTCTTTTAGGGATGCTGTTGTGCCTTTTACTTTTTGTCTTCAAAAACATTGAATGGAAATATTCAGAAGTCATTTTGATGTTTGCTATTAGTAATCTAGTATTTTTTTTATTTGTTTCATTAATCATTCAAATTCTCAAACATCGCTTTATTGAAAATAAGCTAATTGAGATTTCTAATGTTAAAGAGATAGTTTGGAACTCTCATGCAGTTGTATCCAAAGAGGAGATAAATAGAAAAGACCTTACTTATACAAAAAATTACATCACTTTAAATAATTCTAAATTTGAAGTGCATTACAAATCAGCTTTTTTAATTGGCAAACATAATCTTGAATTAGTACGACTTACTAATGTAAAGACACCTACTATTGAATCGAATCCAAGTGATATTCTTGCTTTTTTTCAGTAAAAGTGTTCTTAATACTTTGTACTAATTACTACATACTAAAAAATGAAAACAACTAACAAAAACACCAAAATACTCATCACCGGCGCAGGACTTTGTGGTTCTCTTTTAGGACTGCGACTGGCACAACGAGGTTATCATGTAGATATTCTAGAAAAACGTCCTGATATGCGCAAAGCAGTTGTAGATGGTGGCCGTTCAATCAACCTCGCACTTTCTGATCGTGGACTGGCAGGTTTGAAACTGGTAGGTCTAGAAGAAAAAGTTCGCGAACTGTGTATTCCTATGCATGGTAGATTGATTCATGATGTAGATGGAAACACCTTTGCTTCAAATTATAGTGGTCGTGATGGCGAGTATATCAATTCCATCTCTCGAGAAGAACTCAACAAGCTCCTACTCGATGAAGCCGATAAGTACGAAGATGTTCAAATAGACTTTGATGATGCTGTTACCGCAGTAGATTTAAAAAATGCCTCAGTGACCTACCACGATTCTGAAACCGATACGGAGAAAGAATGGAAAGCAGACATCGTTCTAGGAACAGATGGCGCAGGATCTGTAGTACGCAAAGCGATGATGAAACAGCGAGACTTCTTGTTCTCGCATAGTATGAACTGGTTACCGCACGGTTATAAAGAATTGAATATTCCACCTACTGCAGATGGCAAATGGCGCATCGAGAAAAACTTCTTGCACATCTGGCCACGTGGTGGTTTTATGTTGATAGCTTTGCCTAACCTAGATGGTAGTTTCACGCTTACTTTATTCATGCAGTACGACGGCGATGGACCAGCATTCAACAAGATTAAAACCGATCAAGAAATCACAGACTTCTTCACGACTTACTTTAAAGATGTCATGGAACACATTCCAGATTTGGTGGAGCAATATCATACAAATCCAGCGCCACCGCTAGGAACCGTTCGTTGCTCACCGTGGACGGCTTATGGGACTAGTTTGATTATGGGTGATGCCGCACATGCGATTGTACCTTTCTACGGGCAAGGAATGAATGCCAGTTTTGAAGACGTCGTAGTTTTTGACGAGATGATTGATAAAAATGAAACTTGGTCAGACGCATTCCAAGCATTTTCTAACATAAGAAAACCAGATGCTGATGCTATCGCAAATTTGGCTTTGGACAATTTTGTAGAGATGAGAGATAGCGTTGCCAACCCAAACTTTCAGTTAAAACGCCAGATTGAAATGCGTTTAGAGTCCGCTTTCGCGAAAGCGGAATACCAATCCAAATACTCGCTTGTCACTTTCCCTCAAGAAGGCATAAGTTATGAGAAAGCGATGCTCAAAGGAAGAGCGCAAGACAAAGCGATTTTATGGTTGCTGGAAAACGACCGAATTAAAGTAGAAGACGATTTAAACGATTTATTAAAAACCATCCAGCAAAAAACCGAAGAGGTGTTGTGGCTGCGTGGATAATAAATAATCTAGACCTCACAGGTTTTAAAAACCTGTGAGGTCTATTTAAAGAAAATAATCGAAAAGCAGCCAACCTCAAAGGTTTCAAAAACCTGTGAGGTTTGGCGGTTTAGAAACGATAACCCATGTCAAAACTAGAAGCTGGGAAAACATATCACATCTACAACCAAGGAAATAATGGCGAGTCACTATTCAAAGAAGCGACAAATTATGAGTATTTCCTCGGTAAAGTAGAAAAGTATTTTCTACCCTATTTTGACATTTACGCTTATTGTTTACTGAAAAATCATTTTCATATTGTTTTGAGAGTAAGAGATGAAGTTGATGAAAACAAAGCTGCGCAATCCATTTCAAACTGTTTCAATGCTTATGCAAAAGCTTTCAATAAAATGTATAAGAGATCTGGAAGCTTATTCCGCGACCGGTTTAGAAGAAAGGAAATTGATAACGAAAATTATCTAAAAAATGTCATTGCTTATGTAACTTCAAATGCTATACATCATAGTTTTAAAGAATCTGTGATAGAATGGCCATGGAGTTCTTACCACGACATGACAAATGACAAAGAATCTCTTGTGGATAAAGAATTCGTTTTAGAGTTATTTGACGGAATCGAAAATTATAAGTTATTTTCATCTCAAAAAGATTTGGATCTAGAAGAACTGGAGTAATTAATTACACCAAACCTTACAGGTCTTGGAGTTATTTGATTTATTAAAAATTATAAATCATTTAGTGCAGAGAAGATAAAGCTTAGAGAAATAAAAATCATACTACGCCAAACCTCACAGGTCTTGGAGACCTTTGAGGTTGGCTACTTAATAATAAAACAACATCATGGCAGTATTAAAAGACAAAGCAAAACCTAGAGGTAAATATCCACACATCAAGCGCGTGGGCGACTTCTTATTTGTATCAGGAACCAGCAGTCGCAGAAAAGACAACACTTTTGCAGGTGTAGAAGTGGACGAGATGGGAACGACTAATCTTGATATCAAAGCACAAACCGCAGCGGTTTTAGAGAACATTGATGCGATCCTGCAAACGGAAGGCGCTTCTATCAAAGACGTCGTAGATGTAACGACCTTTTTAGTAAATATGAATGATTTTGGCGGTTATAATGAAACTTATGGCGAGTTTTTTGATTTCGATGGCCCGACTAGAACAACAGTTGCTGTGCATCAATTACCGCATCCACATTTGCTGATTGAGATTAAGGCGATGGCTTATAAGCCCATTTAGGTTTTTATACTAAAATGGTAATTTCAAATTTATGAACCGACGTAAATTCATCATTAAAAGCACACAAGCTGGAGTTGCTCTTTCTCTTGGAGCGACATTACTTGCTTGTGTGGAAAAAACTAAAACCTCTATGACTGAAAAACAACAACCTATTGCGATATGTACTTGGGCATTTGCAAATGCAAATAATGTAGCAGGAAAAGCTCTTGATGAAGGGATGAATTCACTAGACGCAGCCATAAAAGGAGTTGCTGTGGAAGAAGAAAACCTTAAAAACACTACGGTAGGAAAAGGTGGTGCTCCAGATCGTGAGGGAAATGTCACTCTTGACGCTTGTGTTATGGATTCCAACGGTGATTGTGGTGCCGTAGTTTGTGTGGAGAATATTACTAATGTTGCCGCACTTGCAAAAGTAGTCATGGAAGAAACTCCGCATGTAATGTTAGCAGCAGACGGCGCAGAAGAGCTAGCTTATAAACACGGTTTTAAAAAAGAGAACTTACTCACTGAATCTTCTGAAAAAGCTTATAGAGAATGGTTAAAAGACAGTGAATACAAACCAATCATCAACATTGAGAATCATGATACCATAGGAATGCTATGTATGGATCAAAATGGCGACATCGCAGGAGCTTGTACCACATCTGGACTTTCTTATAAAATGAAAGGTCGTGTGGGCGATTCTCCTATTATAGGTGCTGGATTATTTATTGATAACGAAATAGGTGGCGCAGCTGCTACCGGAATGGGAGAAGAAATTATGAAAAACGTAGGTAGCTTTCTTATTGTCGAATTAATGCGACAAGGGAAGTCTCCTCAAGAAGCTTGTGAAGAAGCATTGCATAGAATTACCTCAAAAAATAAAAATATAGAAAACTTTCAAGTAGCTTATATTGCAATAAACAAAGCTGGCGAAACAGGCAGCTATTGCATTCATCCAGGATTTGCCAGAATGGAGTATAAAAACTCTATTAATTCTAGAATTGAATCTGCAGCGCATTTGAAAGTTTAGAAATTTATTTATCAACCCACCAACAATTACCATTTAATGGAAACTAAAAAAAATTACACCTCTGCATTTATCATCATAACGGTTCTCTTTTTTTTGTGGGGATTTATTACTGTACTTGTTGACAGTCTCGTTCCTAGATTGCGAGAGGTTTTTGAGTTGAGCTATGGTATGATTGCTTTTTTGCAGTCTGCATTTTTTGTGGCTTATTTTGTATTTTCTATTCCAGCAGGTGGCTTGATTTCTAAAGTAGGCTATCAAAGAGGAGTGGTCATAGGTTTAATAACCATGTCTGTAGGATGTTTGTTGTTTTATCCTGCCTCAGAGTTTCGCCTTTTTGGAGTATTTCTATTGGCTTTCTTTACTCTCGCTGGTGGTATTACCATTTTACAAGTAGCTGCAAATCCATATGTAGCAGTTCTAGGACCAGAAGATAAAGCAAGTAGTCGTCTTAATCTATCTCAGGCATTTAACTCTTTTGGAGCAACTATTGCACCATTAGTAGGTGCTGTTTATTTATTGAGCGACAAAATTTTAACAGGTGATGAAATCAACGCTTTAACAGCAGCTGAGAAAGATGCGTACTATATTCAAGAAGCGGCTGCGGTACAATCTCCTTTTTTATTGTTTGCTTTTTTGATCTTCCTTTTGGGAATTACCTTCCTATTTATAAAGCTACCTAAGATCCTAGAAAGCGAAAACACTGGAACCTATAAAGATGCCTTAGGTAAAAAAACAGTTTGGTTAGGGATATTAGGAATCTTCTTTTATGTAGGTGCAGAGGTTACTATAGGTACTGCCGCTGTGACCTATTTTATGGAAATGAATCTGGACACTATCATTAGAGAAACGCCAGCATTAAAGAACCTTTCGTTTTCCATTATTGAGCTTTTCGGTGGTACTACTACCGACATTGATGGAAAAGGAATCGTAGGTGCTTTTGTAACATTCTACTGGTTGGGCGCAATGATAGGTCGATTTATAGGTTCTTATTTAACAAAGATATTTAGACCTACTATCATTTTAACGGTTTTTGGTTTAACGGCTGTTTCATTAATTCTAGTGAGTGTATTTACCACTGGATTAGTTTCCATGTGGTCGTTATTGGCAGTTGGATTATTTAATTCCATTATGTTTCCTACTATTTTCACTACCACGCTTGATGGTCAAAGCGATTTAAAACCAAAGATATCAGGTTTGCTTTGTATGGCAATTGTAGGTGGTGGCGTGATCTTACCTATTTTTGGTTTTATAGTAGATCATTCTGGATTTAAACTAGCACTTGCTGTGCTCACACTTTGTTATGGGTATATCGCTTATTTTGCCTACCGCAATTATTCTAAAGCATAGTTTTATATCGTAATTGAGCCATTAAGTTGTTTGCTCAACTGTTTGCAATTAGTGTCTTTCTAAATTATTAATTCCGCTTTCGCGAAAGCGAGAACATAAAAAACCTCAACTTTTTACAGCTGAGGTTTGTAGCATTAATCAAAAATAAAATCCCCTAAAAATTATTTTACAATCAACTTCTCAGTAAACTTTTGATCGTCCTTTTCAATTTCTATAACATACATTCCAGGTGCTAATGCATCACTTTTCAATTCGTAAACTGAAGTTTCTTCTGTACTGTAAGTATTTACTATCTGACCTAAAGCATTATAAATAGTCACTGTTTTAAATCCAGTTATAGTTCCAAAGTCAATGTAAAACTCTGACCCTAAAACTGGATTAGGATAAATAGAAATTGCCTGAGAAACTAAATTTCCTTCACCTATACCTAATGTAATATTCTGGAACACGATTTCAAAACGGTTTGCGTCTACACTCAAAGGATCATTTGCATCTACACTGAAACTGTAAACAGTAGATTGATTGTTACTCAGTTGTGTTAAGCTACCATCCAGACGATCTTTTAAATAGGCATTCATTGCTACTAGTCCTACAGGATCAATCTCAAAAGTATAGTTAGTGTTACGGTAATTGTTTACGTGAAGTGGTAGTACCTCTGTAACTAGCGGCATCTCACGACGTTCTATCGATAATCTTGAACCACTGGCATGTTGTCTACCAAGGTTTTCATCTATGTTTCCAAACTTAAGAGCGTCTAATCCATCTAAAGCATTTGAATGGGCTGTATCAAAATAAATTGCTACCGCATCTATAGCTGTTGCACTACCTGATTGATAAGCGCTGGCTTCAAACATTTTAATTTTTAAAGACTGGTTGTAGCTGCTATGCATAGCGACACTACGAGAAGCCCCTCCAGAAAAAGGATTATTTGTAGGCTTAGGTAAGAAAAAAGATCCATTTGCTAAACCTGAGGCAATAAAAAATGCTGCCTGACCAGGCTGTAACTCACCAGATTCATAACGAGAATTAGGTATGGTATTTAAAAACGAACCGCTAAGGGCATCAAAGGTGCGGTAGACACCACGTGTATTACCCATAGGATCCCATACATAATAGAATAATGGTTGTACACCTGATATATTAAAACCTGCAGGTCGTGAGCTAGCATCTGTCATATACTGTGCTATATCTACTACAGATTGATATGGGTTTCCTACCATAAGGAATTCTCCAGCATTTGCAGGAATATTAGGCACTTCATAACCAGGCCCAAAAATGCTTGATCGAGAAGGGGCAAAGCTTGGCATTGTTCCTTTAGTTCTCAAGGTAGTAGAAGATGCGCTAGCATTACTATTAAGATTAATTTCTCGATCACCTCGTACAAACAAACGATAAGGCTTACCGGTCTCTATAAGATCAGTTGGTAAATTAGTACTTGTTTGCGTGACCCAAGTTTGAGCTGTATTATCCCAACTAAAGAGAGAAGGATTATTATTACCTGTTAAATCAAAACCATTTGCAGCCGCTCCTGCGCCAGTGATATGCGTCCCATAGCCAGCTTCATAACCAGAATCTCCTTGATTTAAACCTCCTTCTTGCCAATTATCAAAAATAGTAGTTGAAGTGGTTACAGGTCTACTCACAAACCTATAGGCTCTTCTATTATCAAAGTACTGCTCTACCGTAACATCGCCAAATATCTCAACGCTCCCATCGATCATTGCGGTCGTTGTAGGTGTTGCTTTAAAGGTGAAATCTGCATTAGTTAAGTTAATCTCACTTGAAGAAAACGCTGAAATAGGCTCTATTAAATCTCCGTAAAGGTCATAGACACCCACCAAGTTCTGAGAACTCACATTTGCTATCAAGTCTCCAAAATTAGTCTGATTACTTTCCCACAACAGATTATTGCTTGTAACCCTGCGAATATCAGAATTGCTAAAAAACTGAACAGTGGCATTGCGTGCCTCAAAAACTCCATCGTTATCCAGCATAGCAAGCGTTACCATAGCATCGTTATCTACGGTTAATGTTACATTAGGATCTATGAATAGTTCCTTTGCAGTAAAGTCTGCAGAGATGGTAATATCTTCTTTTACGATAACATGATCTGCCTCTCCAGATGGGTTTGCAGCATCACTAGGGTCATTAGGTGTCCATGCACCATTCTCGTAGATGTATTCTGGTTGCACCACCTCTACGGTACGTGTAAGAATAGTTTCATTACCACTGCTATCTGTTGCTGTTGAAATGTAGGTAAAAGTATTAGGAACACTTGAATCAAAGTCGTCCAAATTAGAACTGGTACTTGTTACACCACAATTATCAGAAGATCGAGTATTTGGAAATACAAACTCACCTACATTTACTGTAATTCCAGCAGAAGGAATATCTGTAGTTATTACTGGCGCAATATTATCTATTACCGTAATCAATGCCTCAGCGTCTACTCTATTTCCAGCACCATCAGTTACTTCTACTACACGTTCCATGGCTGTGCCTACATCAAAACAAGTAGCTATGCTGAAATCTTGGTCAACGTATGCGATTCCATTTGCATCACTTGCAGATATATAATAATCAGAAAGGTTTGCAGTCGCTCGACCGTTAGCATCTAATGTATATGTTGCTGGTTGCGTTACTACTGTAGGCGGTGTTCGATCTAAAATTAAGGATGAACCGTCTGTAGTTGCCGTAGCAACAGCCGTGTTTCCTTTTGCATCTGTAATGGTGATTTCAAAAGCCAACTGACCATCTGGTAAAGCCGTTTGATCTACTGACGCGACATTTGGAATTATTAAACCTGCAAACCAGTCCATGTTGATGCTAGAATCAGATAAGCTTGCTGTTTGCATTCCTATGGTTCCGGTAGCAGTAACCACCTCTGAAGGTGAAATTACCACAGACGCTCTGCGGCCAGGTCTAACAAAGCCTGGATAGGAAGTATTATTACTTGACATGGTCACACTATTAAACACTGGCTTTATAGCATCAACATCTATCTGTGACGCACCTGCGGTTGCAGCAGTAACGGCTACTCCAGAGTTACCATTCAAGTCTTCAAAATTGATCTCAAATCCAGTGAACCCATTTTCAGAATCATTTTCTTGAACGATGTAAGTGGCCGTCCATGATCCACCTAAAGTTGCTGGACCGTTTACTGTCATACTACTACTGCCTAATGTTGCTGTAACATTAGTGATTGCTTCATCTGGTGAAAAAGATAATGTTACCCTATCTCCTATCCCTGCAATAGTAACATCATTTGCATTATCACTAGCGATGGTTACCGTGGTAAGAATAGGTAACGTATCGTCTATAACATTAATCGTTCTACTTACATTAGTAAAATTGCCATTACCGTCTAGCGCAAAATAAGAAACTGTATATGTCCCTAACTGATTTGTATTCACAGCAGAAAGCCCATTCACGAAGTAATTAACATTCTCTACCATAGTTGCACAATTATCTGTAATAGTAGGTGGCACATCAGCATAGGTGCTACCTAATGTAACATCGATTGTTTGATTTCCATTGAAGTCTACAATTGGAGCTGTAGTGTCTCGCACTGTAACACTTACTGTTGTTGTAGCAACGTTACCTATCATATCGATAGCGGTGATGGTAACACTATTATTTCCTAAATCTTGACAGCTAAAAGTATTCACAGATAGCGACGGTGCGACTTGCAATCCACAATACCCTATTGCTTGCTGTGCAATACATCCCATATCAGTTGCAGTCATATTGAGGTCACTTAAAGTAATAGTGGCAGCACCATTTGCATCTAAATCAACTATAAAGTCTTGAGCGTTAAGCACAGGAGCAGTACGATCAATAGTTACCTGAGAAGCATCAGTTGTAGCGGTGACTGTAATTCCATCGTTACTTGCGGTATCTGTATAATCGATTGTAAAAGCTACTATACCATCAGAGAGAGTACTTTGATCTACGGTTGCAATATCTGGAACGACTGCAGTGGCAGTCCACTCTTGAGCATTGACTCCAGCTGATACGGTAGCTGTTAACCCTGCAATGGTAACAACTGGACTATTAGTCAGCTCTTCATCTGCTATGAATGATAGTATTATTGTGTCTCCTGCTTTCGCGAAAGCGGAATTTGCATTATCACTTTGCACCGTAACAGCTGTAAGTGTAGGCAAAGTTCCATCCACTGTAACTGTACGAGTTACTTGTGAAGAGTTACCAGAAGTGTCTGTCGCTGTATAAGTAACTACATAAGTTCCTGATGTACTTGTGTCAACTGTTTCACCACCTCTTAAGATGCCAGCAGCATTGATACCACAATTATCTGTTGCGGTAGCATTGTATTCAATATAAGTAGCATTTAATGGTAAGGTTACCACAGCGTCCCTATTGAGCGTCACATCTGGCGCTATATTATCTTGTACATTTATAAAAGCATCTGCACTATTACTATTACCGGCTTGATCTGTTGCTGTTAAAGTTATTTGTGCACCACCGTCGTTGCGATAATCTGCATCGAATAATTTAGGTGTTGCTACTGAATTTATAATGGTACTATTTATATTATTTACTCCTATATCTGACACAGTAGATCCTGACGTATTATTAATAGGGTAATATAGAACCAGACCATTTTCATTTCCTGTCAATGAACTTGTAACAGTGTTACCAACTTCTGCAGCAGTAAGAACGCGATTCCATAACGAGATTTCGTCCATAAAACCAGTGAACTGACCTAAATTACCTTGATTTTGTCTCCACCCAAACCATAATTCATTTTGATTAGTAATGACATCAACTATACTACCTGTACCTGAACCAGTATATTCCAAAATACCATTGATGTACAACTTAGGACTACCACTCTCGTAAGTGAATGCTATGTGAGTCCATTTATTTAACGGTACGATTACTCCTGTATCCACCCAAGCCCATCCTGGAGTTGTGTTTGCCACAGCATAACGTATCTCACCATCTGATTGGATCGCAAGTTCATATTCACCTTCACGATTAAATAGGATGCTTTCACCATTTCTTGCTGTTTCTTTATACCATGTGGTGAAACTAAACTGAGTAGTCATATCATAGACAACATTATCACCTGCGTTGATATAATCAGTTGAATTGGTTAAATCTGCTACGATTTGTGAATTACGATCAATGGTGCTTAGATCGTTACAATCAAATGTGACACGATCAAGACTTAAAGACGCAATGCCATTTGTAGCTGTAGTCCCGTTATCAAGAGCTTGTGGCGTGATGGTAGCATTACCATTGTTGTCTAACGGTACACTTACATTTTGAATCATAACGGCAGGTAAAGTTCTTAGAATAGTAACAGTACTACCATCTGTTGTTGTCGTGACTGGAGTGCCAGAAAGACCTAAAAGATCTGTAAAGGTAATTTCAATAGAAGCAACACCATCTGGTAACGCTGTTTGATCTACGGTGGCGATCGTTGGGACTCTCAAAGCACCACTCCAGTTTTTTGCATCTACTCCTTGAGACATTGTTGCAGATTGACCTGCGATGTTCACTACGGGCGCTGTTTGTAGATCATCGTCTGATGTGAATGAAAGGGTGATGCGGTCGCCAGCTTTCGCGAAAGCGGAATTTGCATTATCACTTTGCACACTAACTGAAGTAAGTGTAGGTGGAAGATTTAGATTTACAGCAACATCATTTGAACATGTAGCGATGTCTCCATCGCTAGTACGATAGGTAAAAGTGTTTGTGGTCGTACCTACTGGAAAGACATCACCACTAGCAATACCAGATGTCTGGATAAGTTGTGATGGAATTTCAACAATGTAACGGTAAGATGCCGTGCTACTGGTATCATTCCATAATCCATTACTACCAAATATATGAACATAATCCTCACCACTTCCAAAGTTATTAGGTTCTCCAGAGTTCCAGTTAGTATAAGTTACTGGTGAGCCATCTTGCCAGATAAACGTACCTTCAGCAGCTACATCACTAAAACCAAGTAGTGCATCACCTAATCCATTTGATGCTAAACTACTGACGATAAACTGATTCTCTGCTTCTGAATTTACTGAGACAAGATTGTAATTATTGTTAGTAGCATAGTCATAAGCTTGAACTGCTGTTGCAGCTGTATTTGATAAATAATAGGTATGATTCTCAAAAACACCCATAAATGTCATTCCTGTAGGCTCAAAATTATTAGCCGACTCAAGGGCTACTAAATATTTTACAGATCCACCGCTTGTATCATTCCAGCTACTTGTAGTTGCATTTACATTAATTGTAGTATAATCCTCATTACCACCAGAATTATTAGGCTCTCCAGAACCCCAGTTATCATAAGTAGTTCCGTCTAAGAAAGGAGTGCCGTCTTGCCATTCAAAATCACCTTCGGCAGCTGTATCTGAGAGTCCTATCTGTGCAGAAGACTCATTGTTGTCACGCAATAATTGAGCAATTGCATCATTTTGTGATCCATTATTAATAGTAACCAGTGTAAGGCCTGCTGCAACTGCTGTAGCATAATTTGCAGCAGCAGATGCAGGAACTTGAGATATGAAATAATCGTCGCCATTATAAACGCCTATAAACCTCATACCATCAGGAGCAGATCGAGATGCTAATTTAAGAGACTGACCGTTAGTTGCACAACCATCATTTACCATAGGTGCGTCATAACTAACTGCTATTCCTGCGGCAGTAGTTGCCTCGACTGTAAGATCGTTTGCACATGTTAATACTGGTGTAACATTGTCTTCAATTGTAATAAGTGCCTTACCTGAACCTATAATGCCATTATTATCTGTTGCCTCTACTTTTACTGGGATTCCAGAATTAGGCAATGTAATGCCAGTAAGTGTAGCGGTATCGATAGATGCCCCAATAGTTGTAAGATCTACAAGATTTGAAGCGTCTTCTCCATTTGAACTATAATATCTTAGTAATCCAGTGGCATTTACTGGTACTGCGTTAAACATGCCGCCCACAATTTGTGTCGCAGTACGCGGCTCATTCCAGATCCGTATATCATCCATCTCACCTGTAAAGAAACTTCCTGCGTTAGTTTCTCTACCTATGTTAACATCAAGCCCAGAAGCCGTTGTTGAATATGTAAGTGGTATACTGGTATCTTCAAGATTACCGTCAACATATAATTTAATAGTACCTAAACTACTGGCAGTGTCATAATCATAAGTATAAGCAATGTGATGCCATTGCCCGTCAGAAATAGTTGTGCTAGAAGTAGGCCTTAAATCAGCGGTAAAAGGTGCAACGTTAGTACTAATATTAACTTTACCATTATTATCTATAATTATAAGAAAACGACCAGCAACACCACTTTGCCATTTTGCTAATAATACCTGACCAGGCGAGGTTGTTCTCACCCACATTTCTGTAGTAAATGAACCATCAAAATCATCTACTGGACCTAAATTGATTCCCTGAGCGCCGGCATTAAAATTGATCGAGCGTTCTATATCATAACGATCTATATCAGAACAATCAAAATTTGTTTGATTAACCTCAATCTGAGCCAACGCTCCACCTTGTGAATCTGTAGATCCATTATTTACATCGCTTACTAATAATGTTGCGTTACCAGTACCGTCTACCGCAATAGTTGCGTCTGTTAAATTTAAAATTGGTTTCTCTCGAGCAATAACTACACTGCTACCATCTGTAGTAGTAGTTATGTCTACATTTGAATTACCGTCTGTATCTTCATAACCGGTAAGTAAAATTGATAATGGACCATCTACTAAATCTGTGCTAGATACTTCTTGTAAGGTAGGTACTACAAACGAAGCATTGTAAATACCAACTCCCAATTGTGCAAAATTAGAAATATCTTGACCGCCTAAAGTCAAAGAACCATTAGTAAGATTAATATCTTCACTAGTGGTGAATTCAATTGTAACCGTATCACCAGGTATCGCAACGCCATCGACTCCATCGTGAGAAATGGAAACACTATTAATTTCAGGAATTGATGTAGCCGCAACTACGTTTACATCACGTATTACCGGAGTTGCTGTATTGCCAGCCGCATCTGTGTAAGTGTAACGAAGCTGGTAGCTCCCTAAAGCACGTACATTTACACCAGTTGCTCTTAACTCGCCACGTTCTTCACTACAGTTATCGGTAACGGTAACGCCAGGATCCCAGTTTGCAGCATTGAGCTCGATATCTAATGGGTTATCACCTATTAATGTAAGTGTTGGTGCAATAGGGTCTTGTAATTGTTGTACTGTGAAGCTGGTTTTAGTTTGTCCTGCCTGATCAGTCACGTCATATCGTCTAACGATAAGATCAGTAGGAGCTAATAAAACAGGCTGTGACGTTCCATAAGATCCCATATTTGACCCATTCATAGTTACAAATTCATCACTATTTGTAGGATCAACAAAATTAGGAAAATGCTCACCTGTATCACGGTCAAAGGCATAGCTTACTACTTCATTTGAATTTGATAACGATTCACCATTCATAACTGCAGCAGCTGCGTTCTCATCAGGAATCTGATTATTAAAAATACGTAATTGAGCAAGTTCACCTTTAAAATTCAATATGTTGGGACGAGTAAAATTTGCATCTCTTTTTCCTAAATGCAATCCACGAGAAAGCCATCTCATTACCTGATTGCTAAATCTATTACCATAAACGCCATTCACAAAAACACCCCATCTTCTTGCACCGCCATTACCATTTATGACAATATGAGTCCATTCATCATAAGGAATGGTATTAAAAGACATCCTAACTGATTGAAATGATTGATTAGCAGTTATCACAAACAATGCTCCACGATTGAAAGCGATATAGGTATTATTCCCGTTGGGACCTTCGGTACCTAGACCCATGATTACGTGATAATTATTTCCTGTCATTGAGGCGTCTGGTTTGATCCAGAAAGAAATTCCACCGTCAGCATTGTTAGCTCGCTGGGTATCTACATCAATATATTGGTAGTCATTTCCATCTAAGTAGAATGAGTTTGAAGTAGGAACATAATTCAGGTCATTACAATCATAGGTATCTGGTGTTGCTGTAACTGTTACAGGACCTTCAACGTCAGTTGCAGAGAGAACATTAAATGAATCTGACAGTGTTACTGTTCCAGATTGATCTAACGCTACTGGATTTGTACCCAGTATCAATTCAGAACTGTTTACGTCCACTTGCACATTTGCACTACTATAAGTATTTAAGTTGACTGCATTACCTGCAAGATCTGTAATAGAACTATAAGAAATAAAAGGGACTACACCAGGTTGGGTACTAGATGTGGTTGTGTAAGATGCGCTATATGTACCGTTGCTTCCAGAAAAAGTTAAAGGGTCACCATAGATAGTAGCATCATTAACTAATATATCTTCATTAGCAGAAAAGGTAAAATCTAAAGATTCACCTAGTAAAGCTACTGATGGGTTTACACCATTACTAGCAACACTTAACTGTATTACTGGTGGAGTAAGGTCAACAGTAACGGTACTTGCATTAGTAGATGTAGTTATAGGAAGGACACTGTTTCCAGCAGCATCTTCAATATTTAATATTTCAAATGTGATTAAGCCTTCTGGATCGGCATTTGTGATTAGGCGTTGAGCTGTATAAACTCCTAAATTTTCAGTAACATTTACAACTTGTCCACCTATTGTTACTTGAACGTTAGGTAAAGGTTCTGTAGATTCAAATGATAGATTGATGAAATCTCCCGCTTTCGCGAAAGCGTCATTTAAACTATTATCAGTATTATAGGTAACCTGAGAAATAACTGGTGCCACCGTATCACCTAAAACATTTACTGTGCGATTAACTGGCGTGGGAACGTTGCCTTCATCATCTGGTGTAGCCGTGTAAATCACTTGGTAGCTGCCAGGAGTTGTCATATCTACTGCTGTAGCATCTATTGATACCACGCTATCAGAAGAACAGTTATCTATAGCTACTGCACCTAACTCTGTATATACGGTATTTGCAATAACGTCAATTGAAGACGCTCCATTTAAAGTAATAACTGGTGGTAAATTATCTGTTGCTGTAACTTCTGCTTCCGCGCGACCTATTTCTCCATTATTCCCTGTTACCGATAAGGTAACATATTGAGGACCATAAAACTCTTGCGGTCCATTAGGTATATAAAAATTACTTGTAGAAAAAGAGCTTCCGTTACCAGATAGATCTGTTTGAGTAGTGATATTTTCACTTAAAGGATAATACATGATCAATTCTGCGTCACTGAAATCTACAGCTGCTACAGAGTATTGTCTTATTAAATAATCTGGTATAGCACGAGAATACATCTTTAAATCTGCGACACCACCTTGAAAAAATGCCCCATTTGCAGTCCACGGTCGAGATATAGCAAACCGATTATTACTATTAACCGTGTTAAGATTTGCATCACGAGTACCTATAAGTTCCCCATTTACAAATAGCTTCATAGTAGTGCCGTCATAAGTACCTGCAATATGAATCCATTCACCTACTGTCATGATATAAGGAACATCTAAATCATTAGAATAACCTGCAAGAAATAGATTGTTATTGCGTCGTCCTAAAATAAATGATTGATTTGCACTATTCCTTCCAGAATCAAAGAAGTATTGAGTTTGAGTAGTATTTCCATTTGCCCTGAACCATCCCATGACTGTGCGAGATTCATTTCCTGTTGGTAAATTAGGGTTAGTAAGCACAACTCCATTTGGAAATTGTAAGGCACCATCTGGGCGATTAAAATCTTCACAACTCACGCTGTTACGGGATAGACTCACAGTAGAGAATCCTAAACATGTGTTAATTATTGGGTTGAAATCTTGACTTGTGAAATTAGCATTACCATTTGCATCAAAATTTAACGAAATGTCACTAAGTGAGACTTCAGGTTGATTGTTTGCCAGCGTAAAGGTGGTTAGTGCGGTACTTACATTAGCGTCAGTATCGGTAACATTAAGAATAACATGATAGGTACCTATCTCATTCTGAAAAGTGATATCTGGATATTCATCGCTCCACACTGGTTGATTAGTACCAGCAATAGGAAAGCTACCGCCAGTTAAAAATCTTGAATCATAAACTGCATTTCCACTTCCTTCATTTAACTTATTGTAATAAACAAGGTTTGCTTCAGCACCACTTAAATATTTATTATAGCTGGTTTGAATTTGATTTGCAGTTCTAGAAACATCCCATATACGTAACTCTGACAAGTTTCCTTTGTACCCAAAATCATTTCTGTAAATCAATCCACCTAAGGAAAGATTGCTGGGATTAACAAGATTAGTCATAGTAAGAGTACTACTAGCAACACCATTAATATATACCTTAAATGAACCACTATCATATGTAATTGCTACGTGAGTCCACTCATTAAAATTTAACGTAGCATTCCCAAAAAGAGTACTTGCTGCCCCATCGTTGTAAAACAATCTACCTTGAGCGTCAATACCAATGCTAAAAAAGTTACCACTAGGAGCACTACCATAAGATAAAATGAACTGATTTCTATTTCCAACCGATTCAGGTCTAACCCATATTTCATAGGTTCTAGCCGCAGTTCCTATAGGCAATGCATTCACTGTTGCCTGAGAGCTCTTACCATTACCATCAAAGTACAAAGAGCCTTTATTTTGATGTGTAGCATTGTAAGCTATTGAAGGACGGCTAGAAGTCAATGCTGTTGTTACCGTCATTGTAATAGGTCCATCTGGATCTGAAGAGCCGTTGTCAATGACAGAAGGTGATAAAACATATTGATTATTAGTATCATGGCATAACTCAACTGATTGTGCAATGGCAGTAGGATTGTTTTGTGCAGCGTTTATTAGCGACATTAACAAAACACTAAATAATAGTAATACTCTTTTCATAATATATTAATTATTGTTCTTTATTAAATTTTCTCGTTAGTGCTTGAGTGAGTAATGGGTTGTAGTCGTTCTTATAATTAGTAACACTTTGCCCTAAGAATTTTTTAAAATCTTTCTCAAAATGAGAATGATCAAAGTAATTATATCGAGCTACTAGGGTGCTGATTTTGACGTCTGGATTATGCTCTACTTCTCGTATCACATAATTAAACCGTATCAAGCAAATAAATCGATAAGGTGTAGATCCTACTTCTTTCTTGAATAATCGCTCTAGTGTTCTTTCAGAAAAAGGGACTTGTTTTAATAAGTCTGCTAGTTTAATCAGTCCCTTTTCTTTATAAATAAAGTCTACTACTGGCGTCGAAGTAAGTGATCTATTCCATGCATTGTAAAAAATCTCTAGGTAACTATCTGTGATACGCACTAGTTCATCAATATTCTTTTCTTCCCTGAGTTTCTCATACAGCTCATTACATAAATCTGGATTAATAAATTCTTTAAGATCATATAACTTATTCCTACTTTCCATGCCTGGCACACCAGTAATGTTATGAAGGACGTGATTAGGAAGCTCAAAAGTGATCCAAGTATTGCCAGCTTGTGCTGTAATATTAAAATAATCACCTGTACCTTTTATAAGACATTGTGGGACGGCTACCTTATTTCCTTTATGATCTACGGCCGTAAAATCTCCATAACAAAACATTAAATAGCTGTATCCATAATCATTGATAAGCATAGGCGATGTATCAAAGCTGTAATCTATTCTTACTACGTCCTTAAAAAAGAAATGTTTAACTAATGGATCTGATATAAACTGCATAAAATTAAATTCCTACAAACTTATTGATGCAAATAAAATAAATATTGTAAAAAACCGACAATTATAAGAACGGCTGTAGAATTGGGTATAAATACCCATTAACGTTCTATAAATTATAATTGTTTATAGCTATTCCGCTTTCGCGAAAGCGAGAACATAAAAAAACCTCAACTTTTTACAGCTGAGGTTTATAGCATTAATCAAAAATAAAATCCCCTAAAAATTATTTTACAATCAATTGCTCAACAAATTTTGCATCACCCTTTTCAATTTCTATGACGTACATACCAGGTGCCAAAGCATCACTCTTCAACTCATAAACCGAAGATTCTTCAGTATTATAGGTGTTTATCTTTTGGCCTAATGCATTGTAGATGGTTACTTTTTTAAATCCAGTAATGTTTCCAAAATCAATATAAAACTCTGGTCCTAATACTGGATTAGGATAGATAGAAATTGCCTGAGAAACTAAATTTCCTTCACCTATACTTAATGTGACATCTTCAAATACTATCTCAAACCTGTCGGTAGCTATACTTGAAGCATTTGCAGCATCTATCGAGTAACTATATATAGTCACTTGATTATTATCTAATGGTGTGAGTGTATTATTAAAATTATCCTTGAGAATCGCTTGTTTTGAAGTAAATCCTACAGGTTGCACTTCAATAATATAATTATTATGTCTCACGTTATTAATTACTAGAGGTAAGACCTCACCATGTTGTGGTAAATCTCTACGCTCAATACTCAGCGTAGTACCAGTTATGTGGGCTCTTCCAAGGTTTTCATCGAGGTTATTGAATTTTACCGCATCGTTAGTATCTATAGCATTATTAGCACCATTTTCAAATCGTATGAGTAGTCCTTCTAAAGAACCAAAGCCCTGATTAAATTGAGCTGTTTCGTAAAGACTAATATGTAATTGACCATTAGGAGTATTTGAAATATTTACCGGAGGTGGCGTGATAGCGTTTGAAGTGCGATCTAAAACAAAAGTACCACCTGATGTCCCTGAAGTTAAAAAGAAAGCGGCCTGTCCTGGTTGTAAAACTCCAGCCTCATCATAGTTAGAGTTAGGAGCATTAGGCCCGATCATTGCATCTACCTGTCTACCATAAGTACGGTAAGCTCCTCTGGTATTTGCGAGTGGATCCCAAACGTAATAAAAGTTAGGTTGTACGGCATTAATATTACCAGAAACTCCATTAAATAAATCATTCATCAGTCTAGATAAATCAAGCTGGCTTTGGTAAGGATTTCCAACAATCATAAAGTCACCAGCATTATTAGATATTTGAGGAACCGTATAGCTTGAATTCAATAAATACCCTTTAGTTCTAAGGGTTGTAGATGAACTACTATTATTATTTGTCAAATCTACAGCACGATCTCCTCTTACAAACAAACGACTGAATTGTCCAGCTACTAATAAATCTGTAACAGCGTCTGTACTTGATTGTGATACCCAGTTTTGATTTATATTATCCCAACTAAACATGGATGTGTTATTACTTCCTGTTACATCAAAACCATTTGCTGCTCCACCATTTCCAGAAATATGAGTACCATATCCTGACTGATAACCTGCATCTCCTGGATTTAATCCTCCTTCTTGCCAATTATCAAAAATAGTAGTGGTGGTAGTTAATGGACTGCTTATAAACCTATAAGCCCGTCTATCTTTAAAATACTTCTCTAAGGTAAGTTCACCTATAACGTCAAGTAAAGCTCCATCGATTACAGCCGTTTGTGTTGCTGTGCTTCCTAAAGTTAGAACTGCTCCTGTGACATTAAGAACAGAAGTACTTGCCGTATCGTCGTTATAAAGACTTTCAATAATTCTATAGGTTCCTGTAAGGTTTAATGTAGCATTTGCAAGTTCTATACTTCCTATAGTGGCATTATTTAGATTCCAAGTGATACCAGCCGCTTGCCCATACGCAAACAAGGTGGCCTGAGGTGCGTCAAGTGTATCTCCATTAAAATCATTATCTATTCCTACAGTAACTCCTGCTGCCAGTGTTAAGGTTACTCCTGTATTTATGGTTAGATCGTTAGCTCTGAAGTCTCCAGATATGGTAACATTTTCTCGTACTATTACATTATCATTAAATCCTGCGGGATTAGCAACATCGCTAGGGTCATTAGGTGTCCAGCTACCGCCTTCATATATGAAATCAGGATTTTTAACAATGATTGTTCTAGTAAGTTGAGTTGCAGCATTACCGCTAGTATCACTAACGTCATATGTGACTTCATAAGTACCTGAAATATTAGTATCTACTACGTCTCCACCTATTGATGGTATTAATCCGCTAGAACAATTATCTGAAATGGTAACACCAGCATCGATATAACTTAATCCTCTATCTATGGTTACTGTCGTGTTACCGTTTAGGGTCATTACTGGTGCAATTTCATCAATTACAGTAAGAATGAATAAATCCTGACCAGTGTTTCCAGCCTCATCAGTAGCAAAAAGATTAAAGGCGTTTGCACCTAGAAGGGAACAATCTATAGTGTTTACATCGGTTGAAGCAGTATGACTGTAAGCATCTGTTATGGAACCTACAACATCATTGAGATTAAAAATACCATTACCTGAAACGTCTAGTGATATAATTTCATTCATCGCGTTCACATCCGGTGCCGTTCTATCCAGAATGACCTCACTTCCATCAGTGGTAATCGTTTGGGGAGTCAGACTATTATTAGCATTTAGATCTTCTAAATCTATAGTAAAAGGAACCATCCCATCAGGCAATGTGCTCATGTCGACACTACTAGTATTAGGGACAAAAGTTGTGGCGATCCACTCATTCGGATTTGCCGTAGCGCTTAATGCAGCGTTAATCATTGCAATAGACACTAGAGGTGTTCTCACAGGTTCACTCGTTGTAAATGTAAGAGTTACTAAATCTCCCGCTTTCGCGAAAGCGGAATTCCCATTATCACTAGTAATAGAAGCAGCTATAATCTCTGGTAACACTATATCTGCAACGGTTACTACTCGATCCGCAGAACTTGTATTTCCAGCAGAATCAGTTGCTGTATAGGTAATCGTGTAGGTTCCAAACACAGCAGTATCAACTGTATCGCCGCTCACGACAACCGAAGTAGCACCGCAATTATCTATTGCTGTGGCACCAGCATCGGTATAAACCACTCCTTGACCTACGGTTTCCGTTGCATTCCCGTTCAGGGTGATTTCTGGAATTAGATTATCTTCAACAGTAACTACAGCCGTTTCTGTTGCCACATTACCAGCTACATCTATTCCCGTTAAAGTAACTTGAATAGGTCTTCCAACATTAGTACAGTCAAAATCAGTAATATCCAGTGATAAAATAACACCACAAAGAGCATTAGATCCATTGTCTATTTGTTGAGGTGTAATACTTGCGTTTCCCGTATTATCAAGTGTTACAGTAATATCCTGAGTGATGATATCAAGAGCAGCAATAGGATTACTTTCATATAAGGTAATAGTTAACGCACTGCGATCTACCAGCACAAGGTCTGTATCTCCATCATTTTCATAATCAAGAATTTCATAGGTGCTTTCTGAAGGAACTTGTACAGGAATAGTTGCGGTATCAATAAATGTATTTGATGCATCATCCCATTCATAAATTCTAGATTCATAATTTATGTTATCTCCATTGCTCATTATAAACCAATCTTCTTTACCATCACCATTAAAATCAGTAAGTTCTGAATCGATAATAGAGGTTCCAGCAGAAGAATTGAAATTGTAAGTATCATATCCACCGATAGCATTACTTATATGAACTATATAATTTAAAGCCGTAGGAGATCCTCCTATAGTAGGATTCAAACTTATAAAGTCAGTGGATCCATCTCCGTTAATATCACCAGCTACCACATCGTTTAAAAATCCTAATAGATTGACATTTGTTTCTTGTGTAAACACACCATTGCCATCATTATAAAAGACAAGTACTTGTGGATCACCAGAAGTGCCAAAAGGCACTTGAGCTAATATATCCGAGTCACCATCATTGTCTACATCAGACTCCTTAAAGCCATCTGTAATTAACGGATCAAGCACTGTAGGAGATTGAAGATTAAAATTCCCACCAACATAATCATATTGTAAAAGAGCATCAGAAAGTACTCCCATAATTAATCGAGATGAGCGATCAAGAATCTCATCATTGCCATCATTATCTAAATCAATAGGTATCATAAATGAACCATTTGCACTATCATTAAAAATAGAAGAATAAAAACCATTGTTTGCTCTTCTAAAAATGGATCTATCTACAGTAGAATTAATTATGTTATTGTTAGTGAGTATAACATCTTTTAACCCATCTCCATCAAAATCTGCTAGTTGTAATCCTTGGTTAGTAACACCACTAGTAATAATACTGCCAAGTCCAGTCTGCTGTGGAGCATAGCTACCGTCATTTTGTTGAAAAAAAGGTACAAAATAACCATTGTCTAATACAGCAAAGTCTAGTAAACCATCATTGTTTATATCACTAAACTCACTATCCGAAGGATTAGTAATGGTTATACCAGTTAATGAGGTTGCGTTAAATGAAATATCTTCTGGTGGTAAATTCACCGTTATAATAGCAGTTGTGGTATCTGTATTTCCGTTTCCATCAGTTACGGTTAATGTAACTGTGTTATCCCCTAAATTCGTACAATCAAATGTGTTAGGAGAAACAACAATGCTTGCTATCCCAGCACAACCAGCTGTACTACCACCATCTATTTGCGAAGCATCTACAGTAACGTTACCGGTTGCATCTAAAGAAACAGTCGCATCGTGCGCTACTGCATTAAGGGTACCACTATCCTGTACGGTAACATTTGCTATTCCTGTGAAAGCTCCACCAGAATTAATATTCATGGTTAAAGTGACAGGTACTACCATTCCAGCATCTGCACAAGTGAAAGTATCTCTATTTAAACTAAACGTAGGATTAGGATCGATACATGGTATACCGCTTCCTGCGTCTACATCTTGTGGAGTAATGGTCGCAATACCATTGTTATCTAAAGTTACTGAAATGTCTTGTGTGAAAACTCCTTGCAAATCGTTAACAGTGATTGTGGTTTGAACAGAATCTGTTTGACCATCGTTAGAAATAACCGTAAGTGTAACAGTAGCACTTCCCGAAAAGGCATCAAAGCAATTAACGCTGTATCGTGATAACAAGATTGTTGATAGACCACTACAATTTCCTGTACTACCATTATCTAAATATTGCGCAGTGAATGAGGCACTTCCATTGGGACTTAGAGTGACGCTAATTGGATTAGCCCTCGCAACTGTTTGACTATTGTCAAGAATAGTTACGATAGCGGTGTCTACAGCCGTTTGACCACTTGAATTAGTTACTGTAAGAGTAACTGTATTAGGACCTATGTTAGTGCAATCAAAAGTATCTGGTGATACAATAATATTAACAGGTGATCCAGGACAACCTATATAGCTTCCTGCATCTACCATGGAAGCATCAATTGTTGCGTTACCAGCTGCATCTGTAGAAACGGTTAAGTCTTGAGCAATTGCCACTGGCACATCATTTTCTAGCACAGTAACCTGAGCTGTTCCTGTATCTGAAATTCCATTTGTACTAGTCGCGGTTAGTGTTACGGTTACCGGCATTGTTGTGTCGGCACACGTAAATAATGTTCTATCTAAGGTCAAATTTGTGATACTGTTGCATGCGCCGGCAGTAGAGCCATTATCAATATCTTGAGCCGTTATCGTTGCTGAACCATTTACAAGATTAACGGTTACATCTTGTGTTATAACTTGTGGACTGCTCGTATCGTTAACCGTGACCATTGCAACAACACTATCTGTCTCACCATCATTAGTTGTAACTGTTAGTGTCACAGGTACACCTCTAACTCTATCACTTTCTATACGATCTATAGCTGGATTCATGTTATAAAAAACACTACTTGATGTGCCATTCACCTCATCAATTATGCTTGTTCCAGAGGTTTCATCCAAGCGATACAATGCCCTGAGACCTGTGGACTGTGGAGAGATGTCAAAATTCATGTCATCTCGTATTTCTTTTTCTGTTCTTGCAACATTCCATAATCGCACCTCATCGATCTCACCTTTAAAACGTCGCTGCCCGATGATCGAACCATCTCCTTCTACACCTAGATATAATGGCTGGGAACTTGTAGGAAACAATAAAGTTCTAGCCTGTGAAGCAGATAAAACACCATTAATGAAAATTTTTGCGTTAACACCATCATAACTTACAGCTATATGAGTCCAGGTATCTGGCATTATAACATTAGGACCTGTACTTAAACCATTTGGTGCATTTGTATTTCCATCTATGAAGGTCATTGATACAAAGCGATTCACTTTATTAATATAAATACTGTTTCCCGTACCGTTAAAACCGGAAGGAATAGAGACAGCATACTGTCTGTCTATTCCTGTGTCATCATACTTTACCCAAGCCGATAGTGTATAGTTGCCTGTTATTCTATTGGCAGAACTAGCAGGTATTGCAACATGTTGATTTACTCCGTTAACTCTTATACCTCTGTTACCTTCGACAATATCATTACAATCTAGGTTTGAGCGATCCAAAGTTAGACTAGCTATACCGCTACAATTTGCGAAACTGCCATTATCAACATCTTGTGCTGTAATAGTGGCATTGCCACTAGAGTCAAGATTTACGGAAATATCCTGTATAATTGCTTGTGGAACAACCTCTTCAACAGTGGCTACAAATGGATAATCGGTCGATGTGCCACCACTATCTGTTGCAGTGAGGTAAATTCTGTTTAAATTATTACCTACAGTGACAGCTGAGTTACCAGCCCAACTTATTAAACTCACCACACCATTCTCTTGATATACCGCTGGGTAGGTTTGAGTTGTGCTGCTACTAGTCGTGTTTCCAAAACTCTCTTCAAACTTCCAATTGGCCACAAGACCTAATTCATCACCACGTAACGGCTGATTATAAAACTGCCCGATTTCTGTATCTGTTAGAACTCTATCCCATATTCTTACATCATCAATTAAACCGTTAATGGACGCATTACCCCAGTCTATTCCACCTAAAATAGTATTGTTATTAGAATTTAACGATGCACCTGTGATTCCAGTTGTAGTTCCTCTCAATACACCGTCAATGTAAATTTTTAAAGTTCCAGTAGCACGATCAAAACTACCAGCCACATGATACCATTGATTAAGTGCTGGTGTTATTCCTGCAGCTGCAACACCGTAATTTCCTGTGGTTGTAGTAACCTCAGCAAAGAATGTATCATTGAAAATAAAAATAGAATACTCATCAAAAAATGAGTTTCCAGACCATTTATCAATAATAACATCTCCACCAGGATTTTTTGAATTACGATAGATCCAGCCTTCGAGAGTCCATGAACCGTCAAGGTTTAAATCTGGTGTATGACTGACTACTGCATAATCATTGGTACTATCTAATGATAATGAAAATGTCTGTATAGGTGGCATCAAGTCTGCACAAGTAAAATTGGACTTACTTAAGGTTGCCGTAGTTCCAGCAGGAAGTGAACTAGTGAGAACATCATTGGTATTAATGCTTGCATTACCAGAATTATCTAAGGAAACATTGATATCCTGAACAGTAACTTGTCCAAAACTGGAGAATACAATAAAAGACAAGAAGGTAGTTAGTAAAATTCGTTTCATAATGTCGCTGGTTTAAGTGAAATAAATTGTCTAGTTAGTTAATTGAATAAAGCTAACTAGTTGTGCGACTTAATGAAATAAGTAGGACTACGTAATATTTACGTAGGGTACGTACTGTTATAAATATGATGATTCTTACAGGAATTGCTGAAATTCCCTAACCCAATCTTTTAAAGCCACCTCATTTTCAGATAATTCCAGTTTTGAGATAATGTTTGTTCTGTGCTTTTGTACCGTGCGAATAGAAATAGATAGTTCTTGGGCAATGTCTTTTGAAGAAAGCTCTTTAGCAATAAATCCTAAAATAATTTTTTCTGAAGCACTCAATTGTTTGATACGAGCTAATTCTGGTTTGACTTGATTATCGATAATGTCAGTGAATGAATTGCTATAAAAACAATTGCCTAATCGTACCGCTTCAATACAATTTTTAAGTTCCTCAAAAGGCTCATCCTTTAAAACATAACCATCTATTTGTAGTTGATCTGCTTTTGCTATGAATCCCTTTTCTTTGTGAGAAGTTAAAATGATAAACTTGGTTTTAATTTCTTGAAGTCTCGCTTTTTGAATGATTTCAAAACCACTTAATAAAGGCATTTCTATATCTAGAATAGCTATATCCGGCTCTAATTCTTTGATCATTTGCAAAGCGGTAGCTCCATCAGACAGCGATGCAATGACGTTGTAACCATTAAATTTTAATGTGTCTTCAAGTCCTCTGAGCAACATAGGGTGATCATCGGCAATGAGTATTCTAGGAGAAAGCGTCATTTTTTAGGGGAATTGTTGCTATAAGTTCTGTTCCTTTGCCTTTGCTACTCTTAATTTCTAGCTGGCCATTTATGATATTGATACGTTCGGATAAGGTCTTCAAACCTAACGAATTATTCTTTAACTCATTTACGTCATTAAAACCATTGCCTTTATCCACGATTCTTAATTCTAGACGAGACTTTTTTAGTCTAATTGCTACCTGTAACGATTTAGAATGAGCATGTTTTATCACATTTGATGTCGCTTCTTGAATAAAGCGATACAAATTGAGGGTTTGTTTGTCGTCTAGATAATCATCTACGTCTTCTACTTCTAAATCAACAAACATAGGTGTCTGGTTATCCACGTCTTCTAGCAACTGCTCTACACTGGCTTTAAATCCTAACCTATATAAATTTGCAGGGTATAAATTGCGAGAGATGCTCCTCACTTCTTCTAAGGTGGTATTAGTGAGACTAGAAATACGATCTAATTTATTATTCTGAGCGGTTTGTTTAATTAAAGTTAATTGTTGTCCCACGCTATCGTGTAATTCCTTAGCAATTCTCAGTCGTTCAATTTCCTGATTTTGTAATAGATCTTGAGAAAATTTTACCTGCATCAAGCTCTTTAATCTCTCTTGATATAAAAACCAACCTATGACTATGGCAATGACAAGAAGTACTAAGGTAATAAACCACCATGTTTTGTAAAAAAATTCTTTGGAAATGATCTTCAAGTTCAATGGTTGCCCTATTGTTCCTCCAGAGAAATCTTTTGCTCGTATTTGTAAATCATAACTTCCTGCAGCAAGATTTAAGAATTTTATTTTTTTCTGATCTCCTAGATTTGTCCACTCTCCTTCGTTCAGCTGGTATTCGTAATATTCATTACGCAGCACGTCCAGCCCTGTTAATGAAAAATCCAGCTCTAGTTGCCTGTTCTCTCTAGGTAATAGTATAGGTTCCGCTTTCGCGAAAGCGGACTGATCAAACAGCTCTACAAATCGATCTAGGTTCTGATCGTACGTCCTAACCTTTAATAATTTTAAAGAATCTTTACTCTGTAGTGCATTCAATTCTTCTGGTACAAAATGATGAAGTCCTTTTAAATTACCTATCAGAATGCCGTCTTGAGTACGTGCAGCGCTGTAACGATTCCCTTCATTGTGTACCAATCCATCTTTACTTGAGAATCGTTTTGATGTTTTAGACTCAACATCATACTGAACCAAACCGTTGAAGGTATTGATCCATAAATTCTTGCGATAAGGTGTTATAGTTGCAATACCAGCTTCTAGATTATCTCTATAAATAACATCAAAAGAACTGCTTTCAGGATGAAATTGTATCACTGTTCCATTACGTGAACCTAACAAAAAGCCGTAGTCCTTATGATAATCTGCCATTAGAAAGTAGTTTTCCTTTAAAAGATCTGAGTGAAGTGTTGTTTTTTGTGTTTCTAGATTGTAGGTAAACACGCCATTTTGAGTGGCGGTTACGATCCATTTTTTATCATGATCTATGGCAAGATCTATTAAATCTAACGTATCTGTTTTTACTAATGCCTTGTGTCCTTTAGTGTTTTTATTGAATTGCATTAAAGCATGATATCCAGTACCGTAAACTAATGTGGAATCATCCAATTCCTCCAGGCACTGTATAGGGTAATATCTGTACGATTTAGAGTTTCCATTTTCTTTGTGCACTGCCACAATATTACCGGAGGTATTTGTCCATAATGTATCCTGATCTAGAATTATGTTGCGAGAGGACGACAGAGAAACTGGGGCGTCTTTCTCATACATGAGAAAAGGAGTTATGTTTTTTAAGTCATGATTGTATTTGAACCATCCACTGTTCTCAGTGGCTACCATGAAATTTACCGAATCAATAGCCTTGATAGCACGTAGTTGTTTATCTACTAAAAACTTTTCAAATTGGTCATTAGGAAATTTATAATAATGTAATTCTCCTTGAACGCCTATCCAAAGCTCTTTATTTAAATCCATAGACCACATTTGAATAGCCGCTGCATTTTTTATAGGGTGTTTATATATGACATCGATTTTTCCTTTATCAATGAAATATGCTAGAAAAAGATATCCTTCCTTTTCAAATGCAATCATCACTTTTCCATTAGGATCTACGTAGGTCTTTAATCCTTGTTTGCCTTCAAATAACTCATTGTTTAATACTTTAAACTCAAGCGACTTACGATCAAACTCATAAAGTCGATCGTCATTATTCATAAAAGCATACAAATGGTCATTTAAAACAAATGCCTCTTCTATCCATAACTTTTTGACCAGCAAATCTCTGGATCTATTAAAACCTTTGTAAGGGTATTTTTTAAGTACAACTCCTAGAGAATCTGTAATAGTAATGGGAAAATTGTTATCACTAATAAGGAAAATATCTCCAAATTTGACAAAAGTGGTATTGCGATCTAAATCAATTTTGTTTACCTCATTTTCAAAAGAGAATAAAACTGTTCCCACTTTATTGTCTTCAATCTTATGAACTTCAACAGTGGTTTCATCTGATGTATTTAATACATAATAGCTGTCTTCTATACGCCTTAGATTAGAAGGTCCTGATAGCTCCCAAGAGTCCTTTATTTCTAAGGTGTTATTAAATGGATCATATGAAAAATTGATATTTGGGCCAAAGATGTTTTTAGAATGAAGTGAAATAGATTGATCATCAAACCGAATCATTTTACTTACCGCAACACTTGTATTATCATGTTTCAGCTGGATATCGTGAAAGTTAGTACCATCAAAGCGCTGGAAGGTCAATAAATCTGATTTCCCTATTATTTCTCTATTATCTAAGTTCTCTCCAGAGATCCATAGGTAACCTGCATCATCTTGAACAATATCTTGAATAAAATCAATCCCCAAACCTTCTCTAGCAGTAAATACCTCATGATACACGTCTTCCTGGCAATAGACAAGAAAGGAACTGGCACAACAACATAATAAAATTAAATGTTGAAGAAAGGAATAGGCTTTGTCATTCATAGTTGGTTTCTAAATTTAATAGAAAGAAATGAAATAAACATGAAAAGCAAAATCAATTAAATTCAGGCACAAAAAAAGCTCAACCTTTTAGATTGAGCTTTTTGTAAATTTAACGTTTAAAAGGTATTAACCTCCAAAGTCATCAAAACGTATATTTTCAGGATCCACACCGAAGTCTTCAGCCATCTTTCCTACCGCGTTGTTCATCAATGGCGGTCCACAGAAATAAACTTCAAGATCTTCTGGAGCCTCATGCTTGTTTAAGTATTGGTCTATTACCACTTGGTGAATAAAACCAACAAATCCATCACCTGACTCATCGTTAATATCCTCTTTTACTTTCCAGTTATCTTCTTCCATCGGCTCTGAAAGTGCCATGAAAAATTTGAAATTAGGAAATTCTCTTTCTAATTCACGGAAGTGCTCAATATAGAATAACTCTCTCTTAGAACGACCACCGTACCAGTAAGTAACTTTACGATCTGTTTTCAAAGTCTTGAACAACTCATATAAGTGAGAACGCATAGGTGCCATTCCTGCTCCACCACCTACATAAAGCATCTCAGCATCAGAGTGGTTGATAAAGAATTCACCATAAGGTCCAGAAACAACAACTTTGTCTCCTGGCTTTTGGTTAAAAATATAAGAACTGGCGATACCTGGATTCACATCCATCCATCCATTCTTTGCTCTATCCCATGGCGGCGTAGCAATACGCACGTTTAACATAATTTCACGACCTTCAGCAGGAAAAGAAGCCATAGAATAAGCTCTTTCTACTGTTTCTCCGTTCTTCATTACAAGTGGCCATAAGTTGAACTTATCCCATTCTTCTTGAAATTTATCTGGAGTATCGTGTTCTTCTGGGTGAGCAGTGATATCCATATCTTCAAAACGAACTTCACATTTAGGAATTTCTATTTGAATATAACCACCAGCTTCATAATGCATATCTTCCGGAAGACGCACTACAAATTCTTTTATGAAAGAAGCTACGTTGTAGTTACGTACAACCTCTGCTTCCCACTTTTTGATTCCAAATACTTCTTCTGGAATCTCGATTTTCATGTCTTGCTTTACTTTGACTTGACAACCTAGTCGCCACCCTTCAGCAATCTCTTTTCTAGTGAAATGTGGTTCTTCTGTAGGAAGAATTGTTCCTCCACCTTCTGTAACGATACATTTACATTGTACACAAGTTCCACCACCACCACAAGCAGATGGTAAGAATAATTTATTATCTCCTAAGGTTCCCAATAAGGTACTACCAGAACCGGTAGTAATATCCTTTTCACCATTTACATTGATAGTAACTGGACCAGAAGGCAATAACTTTGATTTTGCTCCTAATAACAAGGAAACAAGAAGTAAAATAAGTGTAAGAAATATAACTACACTAGCTAAAATCGTAAATAAATTAGAATCCATAATGATGTTTTCTTTTTAAATTTCTATTCCCATAAAACTCATGAAACCAAAAGCCATAAGTCCAGTAATGATAAACGTAATTCCTAATCCTCTTAATGGAGCTGGAACATTTGAATAAGTAATTTTCTCGCGTATTGCAGCGATAGCAAGAATAGCTAGGAAAAAACCTATACCACTACCTATACCATAAACTGCAGATTCACTTATACCAGAGAAATCTTTTTGCTGCATAAATAGTGAACCTCCCAAGATGGCACAGTTCACAGCAATCAATGGTAAAAATATTCCCAATGCACCGTAAAGTGCTGGTGCAAATCTTTCAACAACCATTTCAACTAATTGTACCATACTCGCAATTACAGCGATAAACATGATAAAACTCAAGAATGATAAATCGATACTTGCATACTCAGCATCTAACCAAGTTAAAGCACCAGGCTTTAATAAATAAGTATCCAGTAACCAGTTAATAGGAACTGTAATTCCTAATACAAAAACTACAGCCGCTCCTAGTCCTACTGCCGTCTTAACAGACTTTGATACCGCTAGATAAGAACACATACCTAAGAAATAGGCAAAAACCATGTTCTCTATAAATATACTTTTAACGAAGAGATTAATTAAATCCATGTTTTCTATTTCTAAGATTAATTTTGTTCAATTAAAGTTCTATTGCGACTACGTTGTATCCAAATAATGATTCCAACAGTAATCAGTGCCATAGGCGATAATAACATTAGACCATTGTTAACGTATCCCGCATCGTAGAATGATTGAGGAATAACTTCCATTCCTAATAATTTACCAGCACCTAATAATTCTCTAAAGAAAGCAACTAGTATTAAAATGAACGCATATCCAGCAGCATTACCTATTCCATCAAGAAAGGATTTATAAACGCCATTTCCTAAAGCAAAGGCCTCAAGACGTCCCATAACAATACAGTTTGTAATAATTAATCCTACAAAAACAGATAGTTCCTTAGAAACATCATAAGCATAAGCTCTAAGAATTTGATCAACTAAAATTACTAACGCTGCTACTACCACTAATTGTACGATAATTCTAATCCTAGAAGGAATCAAGTTACGCAACATTGAGATAATCATGTTAGAAAATGCCATTACCGCCATTACAGCTATGGACATTACGATAGCAGGTTTCAATTGCACTGTAATTGCAAGAGCACTACAAATACCTAAAACTTGAACAGTAATAGGGTTATTATCTGTAAATGGATCTGCAAGTAATTTTCTATTCTTCTTTCCTAAAAGACCTTCTCTCTCATCGGTATCCGACAAGAAAAGAATCAAGTCTTCTTTTTTACTAATATTTTTATTTTCAGCCATTACGGTTGGATTTATATCGCTTTCGCGAAAGCGGAACTAATTAATTAGCCGCCACTTTTACGTTAGTATTATTTTTAAAGTAAGGAAGGTAGTTTACCAGACGTTCTGAAATCATATCTGTAACTCCATCACCAGTAATAGTAGCTCCAGAGATTGCATCTACAGCATTATCATCTTTATTCTCTCCTCCTTGATATCCTTTTGCTACAGAAACACCGATGAAGTTACCAGATCCATCAAAAATCTTCTCATCATCAAATCTCTTTTTAAACCAGCCTTGAGTAATCTCTGCTCCCAATCCAGGAGTTTCTGCTTTATGATCAAACACAGCGCCTTTAATAGTATTCACATCATCTTTTAAAGCGATATAACCCCATATGGCGTCCCAAAGTCCTTTACCTCTTAAAGGAACTATGTAATATTTTGCTCCTTCGATGTCAGCAACGTAAAGAGGAAAAGCTTGCTCTTCTACATCTTTCTTTAGTTCTTTTTTAAGATCAACGGTAAAAGCGTCCACATCGTTACGCTCTTGACCTTTACTATCTAGTGCAATACGTTCAACAATGTATTTGTCAAATGGTATTTGCGCACTATCTCTTGCAACCTCGATACCTACCGTACCAAGAATATTTTGCATTTTTTCGTTCTTTACATTCTCGGCTTGTTCTGGTTGCAAAGCTGTTGCTGTCAATGCAAGAGCACTTGCCACTACTGCGATAAGCAGTACAACAAATAAAAACGTGTAAGCATTTGAATTTCTATCCATTTCTAAGCTGTTTGAAGTTGAGCCTTTGCTTTAGAAAGGCGTTTTTTACGTTTATTTACGTTTGCTTGAATAACATAGTGATCTATTGTTGGAGCAAATACGTTCATCAATAATATAGCTAACATGATTCCTTCTGGATATGCAGGATTAAAGACACGTATCATAATTCCAAAGAATCCAGCAAGAATACCGTAGATCCACTTTCCTTTCATAGTTTGGGCTGCACTTACAGGATCCGTTGCCATAAAAACAATTCCAAATAAGATACTACCTACGACTAAATGCTGCCAAAAAGGGAAATTAATCAATTGATTCGTTCCTAATTCTAACAAAGTAGCGTCCCAACCTTGTAGTCCTAATGCCGCAACAGCACTCGCATCATTTTGTATCTGATCCATTGTGATTGTTCCGCTTGAGACTAATTCATTAATATAATTACTTCCCATGGTTCCAAAAAGATTGAAAATACCACCCATAATCATTCCACCTACGATTCCACCTACTATGATTCTCCAGCTACCTACTTTAGTGGCAATAAGAATAAGTGCTCCTAATAAAATCATTAGAGCAGAAGTCTCTGCAACAGAGCCTGGTATGAATCCCATAAATGCATCAAATACAGAAGCTTCTGCTAGAGCAGACGGTTGCCCTGCACCAGTTGTACCAGAAAAGGCAACAGCGTTTTGTGCGTAACCTGTAACTTGGCCATCATAACTACCACTCGCAAGAGCACCTAAAATAGTTTCTCCAGAAACAGTGTCTGTAGAACCTTGGTGCACCCATATTGCATTTCCCGACATATATAATGGATATGCAAAGAAAGCAAATGCACGTGCGGTAAGAGCAGGATTCAAAATATTCATTCCAGTACCACCGAACGCTTCTTTACCTATCAAAACAGCAAAAGCAACTGAAATTGCAAGCATCCATAATGGAATATCTACTGGAAAAATCATCGGTATCAAAAGTCCTGTAACTAAGTATCCTTCATTTACTTCGTGACCTCTGTAGATCGCAAAAATAAATTCAATAGTTAATCCTACTACGTAACTTACAATAATTAAAGGCGTTACTAAAATCGCACCTTCAATAAAAGCATCCCAAAAAGGAACATCAGTTACATTTGCAAGTCCCATATCTTGATACAGATACTGAGCGCCTGTATTCCACATACCAAATAACAATGCTGGAATTAAAGCTAGTACAACTGTAATCATTGTACGCTTTAAATCAACCACATCCCTAATGTGAGCACCTTTTTTAGTGGTGTGATTAGGAGTAAATAAAAAAGTGTCGAAAGCATTTATCGCTGGCGCAAATTTTTCAAATTTTTGTCCAGGTTCAAACGGCTTTCTCGCTTGGTCTAATTTGTTTCTAACCCATTTCATAGTCTATCCTACTTCTGTTAACATTAAATCTAAACCTAGACGTATCACTTCTTGTGCTTCTAGTTTAGACGTATTAGTAAAATCAATAAGAGCAAAATCTTCAGGAGCTACTTCATATATCCCTAGATTTTCCATTCTTTCTATATTTCCTGCCATACAGGCTTTAATAAGCTGTAATGGATAAATATCCATTGGCATTACTTCTTCCATTTCACCAGTTACTACCAGTGCGCGGTCTTCACCGTTTAAATTTGTATCTACTTCTCTTTTCCCACCTAATAATTTAGAAAAAGAAGTACCAGCATTAGAAGGTATATTGTTACGTGTAAACGGTAACCAGCCTAATAAGGCGTATTCATTACCTTCTGGTATGAGAGTAAGTGTATTGTGATAAAAGTTTAAAAACTGATTGTTTTCTAATTTATCACCTGTAAGAACATCTCCTGAGATAATTCTGGTATTATTAGTATCTACCTCGCCTATGATGCTACTCACGTTTGCACCTATTATTGTTCTATAATATTTACGATCTGCTTCTTTTGCATCAGTCCCAACAAGCGCAACGGTTCTCTCCGCATGAAACTCACCTGTTAAAAATAAATTACCTATTGTAGCAACATCTTCAGCTCCTACAGTCCATACACGCTCACCCATATTAATAGGGTCTATTTTGTGTATTTGAACACCGACATTTCCTGCAGGATGCGGTCCTTTTACAGTATGAACATCTGTATTACTAATATCTTTCAAAGAAGATCCTTTACCTACACAAAGGTGAACTTTACCAGAGGTTAACTTACTCAGTGCCGTAATTCCTGCTTGAAACGCTTCCTTCTTATCTGCTAGAATCACTTCAGGATCGCCAGCTAGCGGCGCTGTGGCATAAGCTGAAACAAATATAGCTTTTGGTGTATCCTCAGAATTTGCGATAACACTATAAGGACGCTGAATAATAAAAGGCCAGCAACCGCTTTCAAGTAACATTGATTTTACTTGATCTGCAGTAGCATTAGACACATCTACTTTACCATGATTTATTGCTTCAGAAGTACCGTTTGCGGTAATTTTCACCTCTAGGATACGTCTTTTAGCACCACGTAAAATTTCAGTAATCGTTCCACTTACAGGAGCTACAAATTTCACCTTTTCATCGTACTTAGAATAAAAAAGAGGTTCACCAGCTTCAACAGCCGCTCCTTCCTTAAGTATTAACTTAGGGACAACAGCATGAAAATCAGCAGGTTTTATAGCATAAATGGAAGACTTTGAAGCTGTTACAATAGTATTGCTAGCTTCTCCTTTGAGCTTAAGATCAAGCCCTTTTCTAATCTTAATGTCCTTTGACATAGGATGTTATATTTAGTCTTTTATAAAAGTCTGCAAATTTACGATATAATGATCTGAAAATTAACTTAAAAATTTATTTAGATTTAGTCTAAATAATGATTTTTGCTGGTTTTGGCATCGCTTTCGCGAAAGCGTAATTATCAAACAACTTTACGTTATATTTATCACCTATTGCAATCTTATATGAAGTCGTATATTTTACTTTCAATTACAGTTATAGCTGGTTTTTTTTATGCCCATTCTCAAACTATGGATGAGCTGGTTAATGATCCTGATTACATAAAATCGGTTACTTTCAACAAACCTCCAGAGAACATGCTCCCTATATTTACTTTAGGTGAAGGATTTGAAATAAGCTTTGATGATGTTATAGGCGACGAGGCTGATTATTATTACCAGTTTGAACACTATGACTACAACTGGAAACCTAGTCAGTTATTCAAAAATGAATTCCTCAAAGGTATTGATGACATGCGCATTTTCAATTACCGCAACTCTTTTACCACGATTCAACCCTACTCACATTATGATCTAAGAATCCCAAATCAATTTACACAAGGATTTAAAGTAAGTGGTAATTACATGATTCATATATATAATGACGATCGAGAACTTGTATTTTCTAGAAAATTCATGGTACTTGACGACAAAGCTGTCGTAGGAGTAGAAATCAAAAGAGCAAGAGATTTACAATATGTTAACTCACAGCAGCGTGTGCAATTCTTTGTAGATTCTGGAGAGATCAACTTTATTAATCCCAACGATCAACTTAAAGTAGCCATTATTCAAAACAGTGATTTAAATACGGTCATTACAGATATAAAGCCTCAATTTAATTTAGGCAACAAGCAAGTATATAGGTATGATGAAAAGACATCCTTCTGGGCAGGAAACGAATTCTTAAATTTTGAGAATCGCGATTTTAGATCACCTAATGTAAACATTGATTTTGTACGCAAGAAAGATTTGTATGAAGCCTATTTATTTGTAGATGGACCTCGCAAAGATTTAGAATACACTTTTAATCCAGATATCAACGGTAACTTTCTAGTCACTACTATTGATAATGAAGATAACGACGTCCAAGCAGAATATGTAAATATTCACTTTGCGCTAGATACACAAGGAATCCAATTACCGCCGGATGCCAGAGTTTACATCATGGGAAATTATAATGCTTTTCAATTACATGATGAAAATGAAGCTGTTTTCAATCCTAAATCTGGTAAGTATGAAGCTGTAATTTTATTAAAGCAAGGATTTTACAACTACCGTTACCAAGTCATTTATGAAGACGGCACGCAAGATCCTGGTTTTATAAGCGGTAATAAATGGCAAACAGAGAATCAATATTCCGTACTTGCTTACTATAGAGAGTTAGGTGGTCGTTATGATCAATTAATAGGAATAGGAGAGGCAAACTCGCAGAATATTACAAATTAGTTATTTTTAGAGGCGATTAACCATCCAGCATGAAACCTACTACCAGATCGCTTATTAAATATAGAGGTGAAGAGTGTCTTAATTGCGGCACTCCACTCGATATAGAAGACAAGTACTGCCATCAATGTGGGCAGCTCAATTCCAAAAAGCAGCTCGCGCTCAAAGATTTTTTTGGCGAGTTTTTTTCTAACATCTTTTCATACGACAGTAGGATCTGGCGTACGATTAAGCATCTTTTATTCAAGCCAGGCTTTGTAAGTAAGCAATTTATAAGTGGTAAGCGCCTAAGTTATGCAAATCCATTTCGATTTTTTCTAAGTGTTTGTATTGTGTTCTTTTTAATGATACAAGCGCAAGAGTTTGTCAAAATATTTACCGAAGATCAAATAGAAAAAGCCCGTAATAAAACGAGTAATCAAGATGCAGATATTGATGTAGGAAATGGTTTGATGTCTATAAAACTTGACGACGTAGAAAAAAAAGACCAAGTTACAGATGAGGAATTAGAACAGATAGAAAACAGCTCCATCGCTGGTAAACTGGCTTCAGATATCATAAGGAAAGAGCAAGAAACTCAAAAGGAAAAAGACAGCCTCAATCAGAGAAAGAGTTCTAAAACAAAAAAGAAAGAACTAAAACCAGTTTCTCAAGCAAAGTTGGATAGTCTCAGCACTACAGAACGGTTTTTCCTCCAAACAGATTATTACTCTGACTTTTACGGCGAGAATAAAATCGCTGATTCTTCTATCGCTTTAGAAAAGATGGAGCATGATAATTCAAAGTACAATAAGGCGATTTATGATAAAGTGATTTTAATGAACAAAATAAGTGAAGACGCCTCTATTCTCACAGATATCATCTTACCTAAACTTCCTATTTTTTTATTTCTATTCACTCCTATTCTGACCTTATTTCTATGGTTGCTTTACATCAGGAGAGATTTCACCTATATGGAGCATTTGATCTTTGCCTTCAACACCTTGACATTTGTATTCTTGAGCATGATCTTATTGTTCATAATAAAATGGATTACCTTAGGCTATATAAATTTAACACAAGTCTTCTTTTGGTTTATAGGACCATTTTATTTCTATAAAGCCTTGCGTAATTTTTATGGGCAAAAACGATTGAAAACGATAATAAAATTTCTATTAGTAAGTTTTATATTTGTAATAGGACTTATGATAGGAACAAGTTTATTACTTTTGGTGGGAATAGCGCTTTATTAGATTATGTTACAGCAAATTACTAGAGGCATTAAGATAACTGTTAAAACCAGTTTTGAAGGGACGTTTTATAAAAATTATAAGATGCAATTTGCCTTTAGCTATACCATAACTATAGAAAATCAAAGTAAAGATTCTGTCCAGCTTACCTCGAGACATTGGAGAATTAAAGATAGCCTGAGCCGCATAGAGCACGTAGATGGAGAAGGCGTCATCGGTAAAAAACCTGTTCTTAAACCAGGTGATTCTCATACTTATCAAAGTGGTTGTTTATTATCGTCTCCATTTGGAAATATGAGTGGCTTTTACAATATGGTAAATTTCGCTACTTCAAATCAGTTTAGAGTTGTAGTACCTACCTTTAATTTGAGTGCTCCTTTTGCCTTGAATTGATTTTTGAGGTTCTCGCTTTCGCGAAAGCGAGATAAAAAACCACCACCTATTTCACATTAAGATTTCTTTACCATCTTCTCTATTATGTAAACGATAGAATATTTGTAATTTCACACGCAAATTATAAATTCAAATACAACCATGGGAAAAGGATTTTTCAAAGTTCCAGTTGCTGTAAATGAGCCTATTAAAACATATGCTCCAGGAACTGTAGAAAGAGACCAAGTGCTAGCAGCTTACAAAGAATTGTGGAATACTGACACTGAAGTACCTCTTTACATCAATGGAAAAGAAGTAAAAACTGGAGATACTGCTCCCATAAGACCGCCGCACGATCACCAGCACATAGTGGGAAAATACCATAGAGGTGGCAAAAAAGAAGTACAAGAAGCTATAGAAACTGCATTAGAAGCTCGTAAAAAATGGGCTCAAATGCCTTGGGAACAAAGAGCTGGAATCTTTTTGAAAGCTGCAGAGCTTGTTGCAGGACCTTATCGCGCTCGTATCAACGCCGCAACGATGATTAATCAGTCTAAAACTGTTTTTCAAGCAGAGATCGATTCGGCTTGTGAGCTTGTTGACTTTTTAAGATTCAATGTGCAATACATGACAGAGATTTATGCAGAGCAGCCTGAATCTACATCTGGCGCATGGAATAGACTAGAATACCGCCCGTTAGAAGGTTTTGTATACTGTATATCGCCTTTTAACTTTACCGCTATTGCAGGGAATTTACCTTCTAGTGCCGCATTAATGGGTAATGTATGTGTATGGAAACCTAGTGATCATCAAATGCTGAGCGCACAAGTAATTGTAGAGGTATTTAAAGAAGCTGGTGTACCAGATGGTGTTATTAACATGGTAAATGCAGATCCTGTTATGATGACTGACGAAGTAATGTCTCATCCAGATTTTGCTGGAGTACATTTTACAGGCTCTACATCTGTATTCAAAGGTCTGTGGACTAAAATAGGTGAAAATATAAATACCTATAAAACCTATCCTAAGATTGTAGGAGAAACTGGAGGTAAAGATTTTATCGTCGCTCACAGCAGCGCCATACCAGAGCAAGTTTCTACAGCTATAGTAAGAGGTGCTTTTGAATTTCAAGGTCAAAAATGTAGTGCAGCCTCTCGAGCTTATATACCTAAGAGTATGTGGCCACAAGTTGAAAAATTAATACGTCGTGACGTAGATAGTTTTAAAATGGGCTCTCCGGAGGATATGAGTAACTTTATCACGGCAGTGATTCATGAAGGATCATTTGATAAACTTGCAAAATATATCGATGGTGCAAAAAGCGACTCTAATGCTGATGTTGTTATCGGTGGAAACTACAATAAATCAAAAGGATGGTTTGTAGACCCTACGGTAATCGTTACTACAGATCCTAAATATGTAACTATGGAAACGGAGCTTTTCGGTCCCGTGATTACTATCTATGTATACGAAGATAATGAATATGAAGAAATGCTTCACTTAGTGGATACAACAAGTGAGTACGCCTTAACAGGTGCAATATTAGGTCAAGATCGTTATGCGGTAACTCAAGCTACTCAAGCGCTTGAAAACTGTGCAGGTAACTTCTATATTAATGATAAATGTACTGGCGCAGTGGTAGGTCAACAACCTTTCGGCGGTGCGCGTGCATCAGGAACAAATGATAAAGCAGGTTCTAAATTGAACTTGTTGAGATGGGTTTCACCTCGTATGATTAAAGAAACTTTTGTAACACCTACAGATTACAGATATCCTTTCTTAGGAGAGTAAAATTCTTCCATTATAATTCTAAAAAGCATTCATTTTTAAGTAAAATGAGTGCTTTTTTATTATAGTAAGTGATAAAAAATACAATCAAAAAAAAGCTCAATTTAGCTTTTAATAATAGGATTATTATTAAAATAACAGCCATAAAAAAAGCGCCCGTTTAAGGACGCTTTTTTAAAACTATAAAATTAAATCTCTTAATCAAAGTCTACATTTGCACCTACCTCTGCATGTTGTACATTTACCACTTTACCACTTCCGTCTACTACAAATGCAACAATATCCATGTCAGTAGTATTAGTTCCAGCAGGAATATTAGCAGATAAAGTTACTGAATACTCTGATCCACCTACTTGTTGATCTGCAGGAATTGCATCTCCAAAAACATCCGTAAATGCTGCTCTCAAAATATCATTATGTTCGAAGTTAGAAATAGTACTCACGCCACCCCAATTGTTTGTATAGTTAGTTTGCGCAGCTACTTTACCGTTTTCAAGTAACATTGCTACTAGTTTCATATTTTCAGTATCTAAATCAAATCCTACTTTAATCGTTGCAGATACAGAGTTTCCACTCATAGAAGAATTAATTGCAAGACCTAAAGGTTTTACACTATTTAATAAAGACATAGGCTGAGTTAAGTTCATTGCATGAGCCGATGCTGAATTCCATTCACCATTTCTATTTAAAATTCCTGTTGGAAATCCATTAACTCCAAACTGAGATCTCATTTGAGCCTCTAACGGAAACTCCATAGAGTCACCGTTGTGTACAGCAACCGCAATAACATCTTCACCACCTGGTGTATTATGCAAATCAATTATACCTTGAGATATACGTGGACACCATCCACACCATGCACCAGTATAATCTTCAATCAGCGCCTTAGTAGAAAAACTAGGGTTTATTACATCTATATTTAAAGAATTTGTATTTTCTCCATTAAATACTGCAGTAGCAGTTTTAGTACCTACTCCAGAAACGTTGAATGAATTTCCAGAAATAGGAGCGCCATCCACAGAAATTACAGCACTACTAGTTACATCAGTATTTCCATTCATCACTGTGAATGTAATAAGACTAAAATCATAGACTCTGGTTTTTGAAGCACTCAGCGTAAGGCCAGCATTGTTACCTCCATCTTCGTCTGTAGATTCACTTGTACAAGACGTGATACCTATTGCAAGAAATAAGGCAAACATCTTTAAAAAATTAGCTGTTTTCATAATATTTAATTTTAACTTTTAATTAAGGAAGTGCCAAATATAAACTTTTTGTGAAATTATCATAATTTACATCCCATTTTTTCGATAAAAGATTGATTTTAATGGTTTGGCATGATTATTAGAATGAAATAATTATAATTGCATTCTAAACTATTTTATCTTCATTATGAAAAAATTAATATTCTTAACAGCTTTTTTGAGTTTCGCTTTCGCGAAAGCGCAAACAGAATTACCAGAATTGACTCTTAGAAACATCAAAGGAAAAAAAATCAGCGTACAAGAATTATCAAAAGATAAACCAGTTGTCATTTCCTTTTGGGCGACATGGTGCACACCTTGTATGAGAGAGTTAGATGCTATTAACGAACATTATGAGGATAAGCAAGAAGAATTTGGCTTTGAAGTAGTTGCTATTGCGACTGATGATGCTCGAACTAAGCAAAGAGTAAAAACAGAATCTATGGGGCGCAGCTGGCCTTATGAAATACTATTAGACACAAAAAATGTACTGATAAGATCTCTTGGAAATCCGCAGATTCCATTGACCTTAATTGTAAAGAACAACAAAATTGTATACCGCCACTCTAGTTTCACTCCAGGCGCAGAACTTGAATTATTTGAAGAATTTAAAAAACACTTGGATTAAAACGATCAAGCAACCGACCCTAACTTTATGAAAAATTTACTTTTTATCGCTCTAGCGATAGGTTGTGCCAGTATTTCACTCGCACAAAATGGAACCTTCACAGGAGGCTTTGAATCAAACACACAATGGTATCAAGATGACTCCGGACTAGATAATGACGGTGACGGAATAGGTATTACAGCCCCACAAGACCAGTTGCGATCTAATAATTACTTTAAACTCAATTACAATTATGGTAAGTTTACGGTAGGCGCACAATATGAAATGTACCAGCCATCTCCTTTATTAGGTTATTTTCCTGGCTATGCAGATAATGGTATTGCAACATTTTTTGCCAATTTCAAACATAAAAATCTAGATATTACGGCTGGAAATTTCTACGATCAATTTGGTAGCGGTTTAATTTACAGATCATGGGAAGACCATACTTTGGGTGTAGATAATTCCATAAGAGGTGTAAGAGTAAACTATCAGTTTACCGATTATCTAGCAGCAACTGGATTCTCTGGAAATCAACGAGCCGCATTTGAATTATCTGAAGGAACGGTTCAAGGTGTTAATACTGAGCTGGATTTAGGAACTGCCCTTGATCTAGAAACTTCTATAAACGTAGGAGCTAGTTATGTGGGACGTTACCAGCAATCTACTAGTCCTGATCCTGATTTCCCTGCAACGGTTAATGCCTACAGCATCAGATCTGATGTATACATGAATGCGCTCAATTTTGGTTTTGAATATGTTTATAAGGAGCCTGACGCCTTTATCCTAGGTGGAAATGCGTTGAACGGTAATTACAGCGATGGTAGAGCATTTTTATTTACAGTAGGATATGCAGTGCCTGGATTAGGTGTTAATGCTGTTTTTAGATCACTAGAGAATATGGGATTCTACTCTGATAGAGAGCAGCAAGGCAATGCCTTTTTACAGCAAACTATTAACTTCATTCCTGGTTATACAAAGCAAAGTAGCTATGCAGTAAGTAACATATATGTGTATGCACCACAAGCCTTACTATCTCCAGCCGAAAATAAAGCAGGTGAAATAGGTGGCCAGCTAGATGTAGTTTACACTGCAAAAAAAGGGAGCTTTCTTGGCGGTAAAAAAGGAACTACCTTTTCTTTTAACTACTCCAACTGGAGCGGACTAGACGCTGAGTTTGATGTCCCTAACAATACCTACGAAGCTTCTCTTTTTTCAAGAGGCGAGCGTTATTTTGAAGAATACAGCCTTGAGGTTTACAAGAAATTAAGCGATCGTTTCTCTGCAAAAATTACTGGTACACAAACCTATTACGATGGAATCATTATCGAAGGAGCTACATTTAGACTTAATGGTACCGCGATCGTAGGTGACTTTCTTTATGAACTTGAAGATGGAAAAAGCGTGCGACTAGATTTGCAACATCTTTCAGCTGATGCTGATCGTGGGAACTGGGCAGCTGCGACCTTAGAATATGCTTTTAGCTCTTCCCTTTCTATCTACGCTCTTGATCTATATAATTATGACGAGACAGATATTCACTACTATTCAGTAGGTGGTAGTTACACTAAAGGAAGAAGTAGAATCGCATTTAATTATGGTCGCCAGCGTGGTGGTCTGATTTGTGTAGGTGGTGTTTGTAGGTTTGTACCAGAGAATACTGGATTTACACTCAACTTGAGTACTACTTTCTAGATTAGAATTTATTCAATAAAAAAGGAGCTTTTTTAAAGCTCCTTTTTTAATTATAAGGGTAAGTGAACGACTTTTTTTGTCTCAAAAAACGGATCTTCAAAAACATCTTGCAGTTCATAAATCGTCGCCTTTGGAAAAGCTGCTAATTCCTCTGTGAGGTCACCACCTTTTAAATAAAGAATACCGTTTTTTAAATTGTGAAAACTATCTTTTCTCACTTTATTCTTGACCCAATTAACAAAATCAGGCATATTAGTCACCGCTCGAGAAACTACAAAATCAAAACGTCCTTTTACTTTTTCTGCACGTCCATGCTCCGTTGTAACGTTTTCAAGACCTAAAGCTTCTACAACGGCGTCTACAACTTTTATCTTTTTACCTATCGCATCGATCAAGTGAAAGCTTGTTTTAGGAAACATGATCGCAAGAGGTATTCCTGGAAAACCGCCACCAGTCCCCACGTCTAGCACTCTAGTTCCACCGCTTTTATTAGGTGCGCTTTCGCGAAAGCGTAACACAGTAACAATACCCAACGAGTGTAACACATGCCGTGTGTATAACTGATCGATGTCTTTTCTAGAGATCACATTAATTTGAGCATTCCATTCTTTGTACAAGTCACCTAGTTTAGAAAATTGCTCTAATTGATGATCTGTAATATGCGGAAAATGTTCTTTTATGATTTGATGCACTATTTTATAATTTGTGCAAAAATAAAATATTAATTATCGACTAAGACGATTGTTAATTCAAGTGTTATGATATTTTTGTAAAACAATACAACTATTATGAATTCTCAACTATCTGATCGCATCAATAACTTACCTACAAGTGCAACTCTAGCAATGGCCGCAAAGGCTCGCGAACTAAGAGAGCAAGGTAAAGACATTATAGGACTTAGTCTAGGAGAACCAGACTTTAACACGCCAGATTTTGTGAAAGAAGCTGCCATTAGAGCCATTAATGAGAATTATAACAGCTATACTCCAGTAGACGGTTATGTAGAATTAAAGGATGCGATTATCCACAAATTTAAAAGAGACAACAACTTGACCTACGATCGCAGTCAGATTGTAGTGTCTACAGGTGCCAAACAATCTATTGCAAATGTTGCAATGGTTTTATTAAACAAAGGAGATGAGTGTATTTTGCCAGCACCTTACTGGGTGAGCTATGCTGCTATTGTAGAACTTGCTGAAGGAACTCCAGTAGAAGTAAGAGCTGGCGTAGAGCAAAATTTTAAAATCACACCAGAACAATTAAGAGCTGCCATCACTCCCAAAACTAAAATGATGCTCTTCTCTTCACCTAATAATCCTAGTGGTAGTTTATACAGTCAGGAAGAATTACAAGCCTTTGCAGATGTTCTTGCAGACTATCCTGATATCATTGTAGTAAGTGACGAAATTTATGAGCATATCAATTATGTGGGCAAACATGCTAGCATGGCTTCTATTCCATCTATGTATGATCGTACTGTAACAATTAATGGAGTGAGTAAAGCATTTGCTATGACTGGCTGGCGAGTAGGTTATATAGGAGCTCCTACCTGGATTGCTAGAGCTTGTAACAAGATGCAAGGACAAATCACTAGCGGTACGAATTGTATCGCCCAACGAGCGGTAATCACAGCTTTAGAAGCACCTGTTTCCAAAATAAAGTACATGATAGATGCTTTTGCAGAGCGTCGTGATTTAATTCTCCAGCTTCTTTCTGAAATCGAAGGTTTTAAAACAGATTCTCCAGAAGGTGCTTTTTATGTGTTCCCAGATGTTTCGGCCTTTTTTGGAAAAACGATCAAAGGTCAAAAAATTGAAAATGCTACCGACTTTTCATTGTTCTTATTAGAAGAAGCGCTAGTTGCTACAGTTACTGGTGATGCCTTTGGCGCACCTAATTGCATACGTATTTCTTATGCGGCAAGCACAGAGCAAATTAAAGAAGCGATGAAGAGGATTAAAGAGGTGCTGGATTAGGTGCAAAGTCAATTTTCTTTAAGCCTACCATTTTGAATATCAAATGATATACTTTTACTTTCAAGTAAAAAGCAATAGTAGACGAATGACGTTACAACAGTAAAGAATTCAATTAAATGTATCAGTTGCTATCAGAAAAAGGAATTTACAAAATGGGAGGGATTTTATTAATTCTGATTTCAATATCTACATCCTTTAACAGTTACAAGAAGTATGATGCAATATTTTACGGCAGGGATGTCATTGTTCCTGTCCTTGACATTCCAATATCGTGCAAATCCAGTAATAAAAGTGTAAAGGCTTATTTTACATTTATTTATAATGGAATTGAATATTCAAAAAATATTAAGGGTGAATATTGCGGACTATTAGAGAGGAATAAAACAGTCAAATTGAAAATAAATTCTGACAACTCTGTTTTTGTTTATCCAAATGAAAAGATGACTATGCAAATTATTAGTATTGTCATTTTATTTATAATAGGTATTTTATTTTTACTAAAGCAAAATGAAATATAGAAAGAGTTGAAGAGGTCTTTAATTTCATATATGTTTCTAAAGCGGCAAATTAAAGAAGCGATGAAGAGGATTAAAAAGGTGCTGGATTAAGAAACTAATAGTGTTTACTTTATTTTTGAACCTACTGGCTTTCATAAGGGTAGAATTAATTCTACCCTTATGAAAATGAAAACATCCTACTTTTTACCTGAAATTTTGAATATAACGATCAAATGATATCGCTTTACGTGTATAGAACTGCCTCTAACTTCCTTTTTCTTCTTTAAATTTTATTGAATATTCTAGCGTATTGCAAATGCTACACTTTAACGAACGCGATGCAATCGCGCGCGACGTGGATGATGATGTAGCTGTTTTACAAGTATTTATATATCATGTTATAACAATCGATTACTTTGACCCATTACCCAACTCATTACCGTTATCAGGACAATTTACATCGGGAACACGGTAATAACCATAAGCGACAGAAGATTTAACTTTCTTATATTTATTCAATTGATTCTTACATATATAATAATGAGTTGATTTTAACCCATGATCCATTGTTACAATTCTATTATCTATAAAGTCTTTTGGGAGAACACCTAATCTTCTTTTAATATCTGTTGAATCTAAAACTTTATACTTATCAATAATTTGTAAAATATCACTCTTTAAAGGAGTAATAGTATCTTTCCAAACAAATAAATTTCCATTAATTTCTTTAAATCTATTTCGGAAATAGCTGTTTGGGGTTTCTCCAAGTCTATCATCCATACCTAAAGCTATATAACCATCATTTTCAGGAAATATGGTAAGAGTAAAGATGTCTTTATTATCACTTTTTTTTCAAAAACCCAAAAGACATTAAAAGGTTTGCCGCCCCTTTCTTTAAGATATTTTTTAGGAGTTTTATACTTATAGGCAAAATCAATCATGGAGTTTAACCGCGCTTGATCTAAATTTCCTTTACCTCTAATCATCTGATTTTTATAATTAGCACAACTGAAAATTACAAAAATCAAAATAAGCATGATAGTAACTTTACTAATGTTCTTTCTCATAACGTTAATTGATTACTAGAAATTTTAAATTTACCATCAGTTAATGATCTTTTCAAATTCATCCTGGGTTTTGTTGCCCGCCTCAACCATACCTACCTATTCCTCCAAAAGAAAGGCGTCAACAATATCAAGACCGTAAACAATTCCAGTCTTCCTATTAACATCAAGAAACTACACCACCACTTTCCTAAAGGTGGTAATCCAGCAAAATTATCTACAGGAGAAAGGTTACCAAAAGCTGGCCCTACGTTTCCTAAGCTACTTAAAGCGCCACCTATGGCAGTTTCAAAGTCTAACCCTAAAGCTGCAAGAACTGTTGCTCCTATAATAAAAGAAAGCATATAAAGTATAAAAAAACCTAGGACATTAAATACAATACCGCTTTGTAGCGCACGTCCATTGTAACGTACGGGCAAAATAGCATTAGGATGCAGCGTTCTCTTAAACTCCATAATACCATTACGTATTAAAATAATATGACGCATGACTTTTACTCCACCAGAAGTAGAACCGGCGCTACCACCTATAAAAAACAATCCAAAAAACATGATGGTTAAGAAAGGCGTCCACATAGTATAGTCTGCAGTAACAAAACCTGTGGTAGTGATCACCGCAAGTACTTGAAAGGTACTGTGTCTAAAAGCACTTTCAAACTCTCCTAAAACCATAGGGTGATTAATAGAAGAAACAGCAGGATCTGCTTGAAGATAAATTAAAACACCACCTATAATTGAAAACCCAAAGACAAAACTCGCATACCATTTAAACTCGGTATCTTTTAATATTTTAGAAAACCTTCCTTTGAAAGCAAAGTAGCTCAAGACAAAGTTTGTTCCTGCAATAAACATAAAGATGACTATAATCCACTGAATTGCTGGATTATCATTCCAGAAAGCAGTACTCGCGTTTTTAGTAGAAAAACCACCTGTAGAAAGCGTACTCAACGCATGATTAACAGCGTCAAACCAACCCATTCCTGCGATTTTAAGCAATACTGTTTCTAACCCAGTGAAACCTACATAAATTAACCAGAGCCTTTTAGCAGTATCTGTAATACGAGGATGTAATTTATCGTTGCTCGGTCCTGGAGCTTCGGCCGCAAAAAGCTGCATTCCACCTATTCCTAATAGGGGCAAGATCGCTACCGCAAGTACAATAATTCCCATTCCTCCTATCCAGTGCGTAAGACTGCGCCAAAACAAAATTCCTTTGGGCATGATCTCAATATCGTTCATGATACTGGCACCAGTTGTGGTAAATCCACTCATGGTTTCAAAAAAGGCATCAGTATAATTTGAGATGGCTCCGGTAAAAGCATAGGGCATAGTACCTGCAAAAGCCATAATCAACCAGCCTAAAGTAACAATAAGGTAACCTTCTTTCTTACTTAATTCTTTAACGTGATCGCGTGTAAAATACATGACAACACCACCTAATGAAATAGCAACACCTGCCGCGGCAAGTATTTGTAAGCCTTCGCTTTCTCCATAAATAGCACTTACTATTGCAGACAGTGACATAAACCCACCGTTAAAGACCAGTAAAAGTCCCATAATAAAAACGATGATCTTATAATTGAGTTTTGTCATTATAAGAAGAGTTTTTCTACTTTAGAAATAGATCGCGGCAAGCAACATACTACTACTCGATCACCAGCTTGTATGGTAAAGCTTCCTAAAACTATATTACCTTCTCCTTCTCTAATAACACCACCTATAATAGCACTTCTAGGAACTCCAGCATTTGAAACAGTTTTACCACAAACTTCACTTTCTTGCTTAACAATAAATTCCAACAACTCCGCATTCATGTTGTTTAGCTTAGTCATGGCAACTACCTCACCTTTACGCACATACCTAAAAATATTATTAGCTGCTAATAGCTTTTTGTTGATCAATGTATCGATTCCTATGCTGTGCGATAACTGGAAGTAATCCATATTTTCTACCAGAGAGATCGTTTTCTTGACACTCTTACTTTTAGCCATCAAGCAAGAAATAATATTAGTCTCGCTATTTCCAGTTACAGCAATAAAAGCATCCATTTCATGAATGTTTTCTTCTTCAAGCAATTCTACATTGCGTCCGTCTCCGTTTAAAACTAGAACTTCAGGAAGGGAATCGGCTAGATCAAAGGCTTTTTTGGCATCTTTTTCAATGAGCTTCACGTTTACGCCAGCTTTAGAAAGCTGCATGGCGCTTTGCTTTCCTATGTTACTACCACCCAAGATCATGACATTACGCATGACATGCTTAGTCTTTCCTGTAAGTTTATACAGCTCGTCCACTCCACCAGCGGTCGTTATAAAATATACTTGATCTCCTTCTTTAAATTGGGTATCGCCACGAGGAATTAACGTGTACTGAGTTCCAAAACGCTGGATAGCAATAGGCATAAAATGAATCTCTGGAAAGATCTCTCCTGCTTGCTGCACCGTTTTACCTACAAACTGTGCGGTACGTTGCAAATTCACTCCTACCATGGTAAGTGCGCCATCTTCAAATTCATAACTATCATTGAAAGCACTTTGATTAAGAAGTAACTCAATTTCCTTACTTGCTAATGCTTCTGGAGAAATCAATTCATCAATTCCAAAACCAGAAAACCCTATAGAATCCTGGTGTTCCAAGAATTCTGTATTAGTAATACGAGCAATAGTACGTTTTGCACCTAACTGCTTAGCGAGTACCGAAATAGTAATATTAGTTGTCTCACTACTCGTTACTGCAATCACAAGATCTGCTTGATCAATGCGTGCATCTTGTAAAATTTTAATAGAAGTAGAATCACCACGCAACACTCTTATATCTAAGTGTGTATCAGCATAATGCAAATTCTCCTGTACCGGATCAATAAGTGTAATATCTTGAGACTCGTAAGACAGCAGTTTGGCAAGGTGAAAACCTACTTCTCCAGCTCCTGCGATAAGGATTTTCATAAAATCGTTTCTGTAGTGCTTCAAAGATACTGGAATGGAGTCTAATTTGTAAAAAATGTGAAGTTTTTAACGGTTATGAGTGTGATAATCTCGCTTTCGCGAAAGCGGAATAGCAATAAGCTCAACGCTCTGCATTATCTTTGCTTCTCTAAAAACAAGATCGTGTCTGAAGAAGTAAAGCCTTACAAAGAAGAAAATTCTGGAAAGAAAGAACAAGTCACAAAAATGTTTGACACCATAAGCGGTGAATATGACGGCCTTAATAGAATGATTTCTTTGGGACTGGATCAAAAATGGCGTGATAATGTGGTGAAAATGGTTGCCGCTCAAAATCCTGACGTGATTATGGATATCGCTACTGGTACTGGAGATCTAGTAATCAAAATGGCACAACAGACTAATGCGTCAAAGTTGATAGGTCTAGACATTTCTAGTGGAATGTTAGAAGTAGGAAAAGTAAAAGTGAAAGAAGAAAATCTAGACAGTCGCATTGAAATGGTGCTGGGTGATTCAGAAAATCTAAAGTTTGAAGATGGCTCAATAGACGCTGTAACGGTTTCTTATGGAGTACGTAACTTTGAAGATCTTGAAAAAGGACTTTCTGAAATCTTAAGGGTATTAAAATCAGGTGGAATTCTAGTAGTACTAGAAACAAGCATACCAACTAAGTTTCCTTTTAAACAAGGTTACTATTTATACTCTGGATTAATCGTTCCTACCTTAGGGAAACTATTCTCTAAAGATAAAATCGCTTATGGTTATTTATCAAAAAGTGCTTCTAAATTCCCTTATGGGGACCGTTTCAACAATATTTTGAAGAAAGTAGGGTTTAAAGAAGTAGAAAATGAATTACAATTTCATGGTGCATCTACCATTTATAAAGCAGTAAAAGCATAGTATGAGACACATTATTGTCATCATAGTTGTAGTATTAGGTTTTCAAACCGCTAGTGCTCAATTATTTTCAAAAGAAAAAATTAGAAATTTAGAAAACTTTGATCAAAAACGTTTGACTTGGGGTTATTATCTAGGCTTTAACTCTTACGATTACAAATTTGATTATGACGAGGTCACAGAAGATATCATTACAGAAACGACTGCAGGTTTTAATGTAGGACTCGTAGGCGATGTACGTTTAAATGATTATTTTAATTTAAGACTCGAGCCAGGAATTGTTTTTGCAACTAGGAATCTTACTTTTCCTAATCCATCGTTAATGACAGAGGCAGAAATGAATCGAGAGGTTACTTCTACGTACATTCACGTGCCGTTATTAGTCAAGTTTTCTACTAAAAGAAACAACAACTGGAAACCATTTGTGGTAGCAGGAGCTTCATGGTCCAGTAACTTATCGAGTAATTCTGATAATCCTGATGACAACAGCGCTGGCCAATTTAGACAAACAGCTAATGTTTTTAATTATGAACTAGGTATAGGAATAGATCTATACTTGTTCTATTTTAAATTTTCTCCTTCCATCAGAGGTGTATTTGCAATGGGTGATGAACTAGTCAGAGATGCAGACCCTAATAGTCCATGGACAGGAAATATTACCAGCATGCAATCTAGAGGAGTGTTTATCAACTTTACTTTTCAGTAATTGTAGTAGTACGCAACCATTCTCCTAAAATAAGAGAAGTAGCTGTCGCGACATTTAAACTCTCTGTTTTCTGAATGGTACCGTATTGAGGGATACTTATAGCTTTACCTAATTTTTGAATCTCATTGCTTATCCCATGAGACTCATTTCCCATTATAATAATTGCGTTTTCAGGTAATGTGGTTTCATATACATTTTTACCGTCCATAGCTGTGACAAAAATAGGCAGCGACGTGTTATTAAGGAACATAACTAATTCTGCATAATGAATTTGTACTCTAGATAAGGATGCCATGCTTGCTTGTACACATTTTGTATTGTACATATCTACCGTTTCATTACTACAAACAATATTAGGAATATTAAACCAGTCTGCTAATCGGATTATGGTGCCTAAATTTCCTGGATCTTTTACATCGTCAAGTACTAAAATCTTTCCTTGATCGGGAATTTCGGTTTTAGTAATCATTTTAAAAACAGCTAAATAACCTGGAGCAGTAGTATAATTTGAAATGTTGTTCATTTCTTTTACACCTATGACATCTGGATCAAAATCGTCCAGTTGATGATTTCCTTCTGTGACTAGTAAAACTTCTGTATGAACGCCAGAATTGATCAACTCTCTTATAGATTTATACCCTTCAACTACAAAAAGCTGGTACTCTTCTCGATATTTTTTTCTACTTAGAGATTTGATAAGCTTTAACTTGCTTTTTGTAATCATTTATAATCGTATTTTTGAATATTGTACTATGGGAAAAACAGGACTTCATGCAAAAATAGGATTAATTATCTTGCTTATAATTCTATTAGTTTCTTGCAGTGCTATCAAGCGAGTGCCTGATGGTAAAAAGCTATTGACTAAAAGTACTATTCTGGTAGATAGCGCGGCTCCTAAAGATCCACGAGTACAAAATTTACCTGTTCTCCAACCTAATCAACGACTTCTTACTATACCGTTGCGTCTTCATATTTACAACCTAGCTAGACCTAACAGAGATTCCATCTATTTAAATTGGATGCAAGAAAACCCAGAAGGTCTAGAAAGAAGAAATGCCATACTTTCTGAAAAGCAAACGATGGCCTTCGGTCAAGGATTAGTAAAGTTTAACAAATGGCTCAAAAGAACTGGCGAGGCTCCTAGCTTGATTGATAAAGTCGCAATAGATAAATCAAAAGAAAGATTAAGAGCTTGGTACTGGAATCAAGGCTGGTTCAATACTAAAGTAGATCATAACATCATAGACAGCGATAGACCTAAAAGAGCTAGAATTGAATATTTAGTTGATAGAGGGCAGCCTTATAAAATTGATAGCATCACTACACAAATAGCGACACCAGTTATTGACTCCTTATATCAATTAGTTCAATCAGAAAGTATTCTTAAAAAAGGGGAACAATATTTTACTCCAGATATCAACGCAGAGCGTGATCGTTTAAACTCTTATTTCCGTAATCACGGTGCTTTCCATATGGAGAAAGACAACATACGATTTGAAGGTGATACCGTTAACACTAATCAAAAAGCAAACATCACTTTAATCATAAAAGACCGAGAGTTCAAAATTGCAGACTCTACTTATAGCATCCCTTATAAAATTCACAAAATAAGTGAGGTAAACATTGTTCCAGATTATCAAAACGCAACCAGCAGTCAAAGGCCGGACACTTTAAAATATGAAGATTATAATATTTTAAGGTTTGGTAAACGCAAGTATAAAAGAGCCTCACTTACTGATGCTATTTTCTTCCATAAGGGAGATGTTTACAGAGATATAGATAGAGATAGAACCTATCGTAGAATTACAGAGTTACAAAGTTTTCTCTACCCTACTATCAACTATGTTGCAGACCCTAAAGATTCTACTGGTACCGACCTTATTGCAAACGTTTTACTGACTTCTAAGAAAAAGTTTGAATTTACTTATGGGGTAGAAACTACTCATAGTAATATTCAAGCGATAGGTGTAGGATTAAACACCTCTCTATTAATCAGAAATTTATTTAGAGGTAGTGAACTATTAGATATTTCATTTAGAGGTAATATAGGTGCTAGTACAAATGCCGCAAATGGTGATACCAGATTTTTTGACCTTCAAGAATTAGGAGCAGATGCTCGCTTGAGTTTCCCGAGGCTATTTCTTCCTTTTGATGTAGATAATTTGATCCCTAAATACATGTCTCCATCAACTAACTTCTCAGTTGGTTACTTTAGCCAGACTAATATAGGTCTCGATAAACAAAGTTTAAATGGAGCACTTACCTATAACTGGAGACAGACCGCAATAAAAAGTACACGTGTAGACTTGATTAATGCCCAATATGTGCGTAATCTCGATCCTGGAAACTTTTTTAATGTATACCAAAGTAGTTATAGCAGTGTCAACAATGTGGCAAACGATTTAAACATAATTGACCCTACTTATGTTAATGATGCAGGTAACTTAACTATACCTACAGGAACTAATACCTTTATAAACGATGCCATCGCTGGTAACCTAGGCGCCACTGCAGATCAACGGGAAACTTTAAGAAATGTGAGAGAAAGGCGTGATAGACTATCACAAAACAACTTAATTATATCTTCCAGTTACAACTGGACACGCAACAATCGTGAAGGTATTTATGATGATGATTTCTCACGTTTCAATTTTAGAATTGAGTCCGCAGGAAATGTTCTTTCTGGTATCTCTAGCTTAGTAGGGATAGACAAGAATAGCAACAATAGACGTCGTGTTTTCGGCGTAGAATATAGTCAGTATGTAAAAACTGAAATCGATTACATCAAACACTGGCAATATGTCAATAATCATGTATTTGCTATAAGAGCTTTTGGTGGTATAGCAATACCATATGGAAACTCAGATAACATTCCTTTCATTAGATCTTTCTTTGCTGGTGGACCTAATGATAATCGTGCCTGGCAAGCTTATGAATTAGGACCTGGAAAAACCGGTGGACTTAATGATTTCAATGAAGCAAATATGAAACTGGCATTTAATGCGGAGTATAGATTTCCTATTGCGGGAGCTTTTAAAGGAGCTGTTTTTGCAGATGTAGGTAACATTTATAATGTTCTGGATAGCGAGGACGATCCTGATGCCATATTTGACGGTATAGAAGACCTTGAGTTTTTAGCCTTAGGAACCGGAGCCGGATTGCGATACGACTTTGGATTTTTTGTATTAAGATTTGATATGGGATTCAAAACCTATAATCCAGCATTAGAGGAAGGTAGAAGATGGTTTAGAGAGTTTAAGATTTCTAGATCTGTTCTCAACGTAGGTATCAACTATCCTTTCTAACAAGATTAAGATAGGCGTTTATTTTTGCTTATTTTTGCCTATACAAGATTTAAAACTATGAGTCACAACATAAAACCAGGAGTTGCTACAGGCGACCAAGTTCAAGAAATTTTTAATCACGCCAAAGCTAATGGCTATGCCCTACCAGCGGTAAACGTTGTAGGTTCTAACACTGTAAATGCGGTAATGGAAACAGCGGCAGAGTTAAACTCTCCAGTGATTATTCAATATTCTAACGGAGGATCTGTTTTTAACGCAGGAAAAGGATTGAATAATGATAATCAAAGAGCAGCGATTTTAGGTGGTATTGCAGGTGCTGAGCATGTTCACAGATTAGCCGAAGCTTATGGAGCAAGTGTTATCCTACATACTGACCACTGTGCCAAAAAATTACTTCCTTGGATTGATGGGTTATTAGATGCTAGTGAAGCACGCTTTCGCGAAAGGGGTAAAAGTTTATACTCTTCCCACATGATAGACTTAAGTGAAGAACCACTAGAAGAAAATATAGAAATTTGTAAACGATACCTAGAAAGAATGTCCAAAATGGATATGACTCTAGAGATTGAATTAGGAATTACTGGTGGTGAAGAAGATGGTGTAGATAATAGCGATGTAGATGAGTCTAAATTATATACGCAACCAGAAGAAGTTGCCTATGCTTATGAGGAGCTTAAGAAAGTAAGCGATAAGTTTACGATTGCAGCAGCCTTTGGTAATGTTCATGGTGTTTACAAGCCAGGTAACGTAAAGCTTACGCCTAAAATATTGAAGAATTCTCAAGAGTATATTTCTAAGAAGTATAACGTAGAGCACAATCACATAGATTTTGTATTTCATGGTGGTTCTGGCTCTACTCTGGAAGAAATTAGAGAAGCAATAGGTTACGGTGTTATTAAAATGAATATCGATACTGATCTTCAATGGGCATTTGCAAATGGTATTAAAACCTACATGGATAGTAATAACGACTATTTACTTTCTCAAATAGGAAACCCAACTGGTGCAGACTCTCCTAACAAAAAATACTACGATCCACGTAAATGGCTACGTGTAGGAGAAGAGTCTTTTAAAGCGAGACTTAAGCAAGCTTTTGAAGATTTAAATAACATCAATACTTTATAAATTAACCCTAGCATTTAAATAATTAATGATTTAAATGCTTTTTTATGGAAAACGATATGGCTTGGTTTAAAAGAGATAAGAAAGGAATTACCACACCTACTGAAGCAAAAAAGGACACGCCTAAAGGTTTATGGTATAAATCACCTACTGGCAAAATAGTAGATACAGATCAGTTAAAAAATAATTTTTACGTAAGTCCAGAAGACGGCTACCACGTAAGAATAGGAAGTAATGAATACTTTGAAATATTATTTGACGATAATAAATACAAAGAACTCAATGCTAATATGGTATCTAAAGATCCTTTGAAATTTGAGGATACTAAAAAATATACCGATCGTGTAGAAGCTGCTCAAAAGAAAACGGGACTTAAAGATGCTGTACGTACTGCAGTAGGAAAGTCTGAAGGTAATGACCTCGTTGTGGCTTGTATGGATTTTGCTTTTATAGGTGGTTCTATGGGAAGTGTGGTAGGAGAAAAAATCGCTCGTGCTGCAGACTACTCTTTGAAGAACAATATTCCCTTCATGATTATTTCTAAATCTGGAGGTGCACGTATGATGGAAGCCGCTTTATCATTAATGCAGCTAGCAAAAACGAGTTCTAAATTAGCACAACTAAGTGACGCTGGTATTCCTTACATTTCATTGTGTACAGATCCTACCACTGGAGGAACAACTGCATCGTTTGCTATGTTAGGAGATATCAACATAGGTGAGCCGGGAGCTTTAATTGCTTTTGCAGGACCACGTGTGGTAAGAGACACTACAGGTAAAGAGCTTCCAGAAGGCTTTCAAACAGCAGAATTTCTGCTTGAAAAAGGTTTCTTAGATTTTATCTGTCCTAGACATGAGCTTAAGAAAAAAGTGAATTTATACCTCAACTTAATATTGAATAGGAAAGTGGAGGCTACAGCCTAAGCTTTTTTAAAAATAAGTATAAAACCGCTTTTAAGTCTTTTGATTTAAAAGCGGTTTTTTATTGATCAATATCAGCTCACATTTTAACCATAAATTAATAATGGACAGCCCTTCATTTAGCTAAATTGAAACATGAAATTTCTTTTACTTCTTTTATGCTCAATTATTTCACTCATGACTTCTTCACAAACTATTGAAAAACATCGCTGGGAAAACAGGATTCTACTAGTGATAAGTGAAGAAAATAATTCTAATGAAGAGTATTCTAATCAATTGCAAGTTATCAACGATTCTCTTGAAGGCTACACCGAGCGTAAATTAATAGTATATACAGTTTTACCAAATAAATATAGACTTCTTGGCATTACGACTAATCAAGAAGCAAATTGGATTAAAAATTCTAAGCTCTATTCTACTTACAATGAAAATAAGAAACCTTTTAAGGTGGTCCTCATAGGTCTTGATGGTGGTGTAAAAGAAGAGCGCAATGCAGCAATAAGCTCAGAAGAACTGTTTGCAATAATTGACGGGATGCCTATGAGAAGAAGCGAATTGAATCGTAAATAGTAAATCTAGGCAAAGCATTAATCTTTCCTTAAGAGCTTAATTACAAGTCGGTAATTACCTTTGTTATCAATGAAAAACTCAAAACTATTTGACGTAATAATCATAGGAGCTGGACCTATAGGAATTAATTGTGCACTACAAGCAAAGAAAAAAGGCCTTTCATATTTAGTGATTGAAAAAGGACCTTTGGTAAACTCGCTTTATAATTACCCAGCAAACATGCAATTTTTCTCTACAAGTGAGAAGTTAGAACTAGACGATATCCCATTTATTTCTAAAGAAGCAAAACCCAGTAAGCAAGAAGCCTTAGAATATTATCGAAGAATTGCTACTTCAAATCATCTAAACATAAATCTTTTTGAAAAAGTTGAAGAAATTGAGAAGCTAAAAAGCTTCAAGATCAAAACTGATAAAAATCAATATCATTCTAAAAACATCATTGTTTCCACAGGCTTTTATGATATCCCTAATAAAATGAACGTCAAGGGTGAAGATTTAATAAAGGTAACTCATTATTATAACGATCCTCACCTGTATGCGTTTCAAGATGTTGCCGTCGTAGGCGCTAGCAATAGCGCTGTAGACGCTGCCTTAGAGATTTATCGCAAAGGTGGAAAGGTTACTATGATCGTAAGAGGAGCGTCCATAGGAGATCGCGTTAAGTATTGGGTAAAACCAGATATAGAAAACCGAATCAAAGAAGGCTCCATAAAAGCTTATTTTAATAGTGAAATAAAAGAAATTCTAGAAGAGCACATCATCGTTAAGACTGCAAATAAAGTTCAAAAATTACCCAATGACTTTGTAGTTGCACTGACTGGGTATCAACCTAATTTCACTTTTTTAAAGAAAATAGGCATAAAATTAGAAGATGATAAAAGAATTCCAAGTTACAATTCTGAAACGATGGAAACTAATGTTGATGGCATCTTTCTAGCAGGTGTGATATGCGGTGGTGAAGAAACTCATAAATGGTTCATTGAAAATAGTCGCGTGCATGCTCACCAAATCATTTCAACTATTGCCGAGAGACATAAGAAAACCACATTCTAATATTATTTAAGGATAGCGTTCTTTGTTGATCCTGATGCTTTCTTCCAGTACAATCCTCAATTTCTCTTCACTAATATCACTCAGTTTATTGATATAAATACATGATTTGCCTAGCTTGACTTTGCCTAATTCTGCCTTTTTCTTATCTAACGCTTCGTTATAAGCCGTTGCATAAATACTGATGTTTTTTGATCTAGGCGCAAAACCTATAATAAAAAAGTCACCTTCTCTACCAGTATCATATTTGTAATGGTACTTACCTACTCCTATCATGTTACCCCACAATCGCGCTTTTTCACCCATTACATCCTCCATTATATCAAGAAGTCGAAAACAATCTGCTCTTTTTTGTTGGGGTTCCACGGTTTGTAAATAGTCTTCTACAGATTCATCGCTTGGTTGTGTTTTATTTGCCATTTTTAAAATTTGTCAAGATTCAAGGTATTAGTATAAATTCTAGGAATTGTTAGTTTCTCGCTTTCGCGAAAGCGGAACACTTATCCTACTTATTCTTATTTAATAATTCCATCAAATCAACATCGTTTCCTAGAAGTACTTCGGTAGGGTTGATACGTCCATCTTCTGGACCGTTCTCCAATTTAAGAACTCCACGTGGGCAAACAGCACTACAAATTCCACAACCTACACAACTGGATCTGATGATGTTCTCCCCTTTTTGAGCATAAGCTCTCACGTCAATTCCCATCTCGCAATAAGTAGAACAATTACCGCAAGAAATACATTGCCCACCATTAGTTGTAATTCTAAAGCGTGATTTAAAACGTTGTACTAAACCTAAATATGCCGCCAGCGGACAACCAAAACGACACCATACTCGGTTTCCAAAAATAGGATAGAATCCAGTACCTATTACTCCTGCAAACCAAGCGCCTATCAATAAACTATACGCATCTTTAATCCACTCTGCAGGAATCCCTATCAATGAAGAGGCTCCTGTGAAATAACAATACAAAACCACCAAAGTCATTACTAGAGAGAAAACTAAAACAGAATGCACTAGCCATCTTTCTAATTGCCATGCAATCAATTTTTTACTAGAATGTTGACGGTAAGGATCTCCTAGCGTTTCGGCTAGTCCACCACAGCCACAAACCCAACTACAATACCATCGTTTACCAAAAAAATAAACCATTACTGGAACAACAATTAAAGTCAAGGCAATTCCCCAAACCAATATGAAAATTCCAATAGCACCACTTTCCATAAGACTATTCAAATTCCAAGAAAAGAAAAAATCATAATCTAAAGGAAATGCATTTTTAAAATCATAACCAGGCATACTTAAACTGGTCATGATCTCTGGTATGAGAAAGGCAAAAACAATCTGAAAGAACAATACAGATGTTGTTCTCATTATTTGGTACTTGTTATGACGGTATTTGATATACATTCTCACAGCCATGACCATCATGATCACACAATATAGAAATCCATATACAAACCACTGACTCGCTTCTCCTCCATTGAGCGCTTTACTTATAGGATCAACAATAAAGGTCCAGTTCACCACATAGTCTGCATAGAAATATAACAGTAGGTAAAAACTAACCAGATATACAAATACTAGCCAAGCAATCCAACCACGATTAGTGGAAGAAGCATGGTATATGCCATTGTTTTTTATCCCTTGTCGCCCTAACAATTGTAATTGTGGGAATATATAAAGCAAGGCTCCTAAAATTCCTAGGCCAAATGTCATAAACCACATCAACCCTTTATTCTCGACTATAAAACCTGTTCCTGCGACTTTAGCAAGAGAAAAGCTCATCGCTCTAAATTCTTTTGTATTTACTCGATACTGGTATTGCGCACCCTTTGCCTCCCAATTTTTCTCAGCATTATATTTTTCAATAAGCGCATTGAAATGTTCATTATTCTTTTCTAAGGCACTTCTTACTTTCCCTGAAAAAGCAAAAATGTTCATTGACTCATTTCCTACAACCGCTTGTTGTAATTCCTTTTTCAAGAATTCATTATCGATTCCTTTAGAATCCATGAAGGTATTAATATCCTCAGTGGTGAGATTAAAAGATCCTGCAAAAATAGAACCGGTAAAAATAGCTAGACCTATAAGGAAAATAACTAATCCTATATTATGTAATGCTTTCATAAAGCTTGTTGTTCTTAAGGTTGTAAATGATTAAGCAAAAATGCGTTTCCAGCTTTTGTTTACTGGCTTGATATTTTTACCGCGTTGCTCATTGTAATGTTTAACAATTGCATTTTCATGTAGCTTATAAAACTCTGGATCAAAATTAGCATCCTTGAGGTACTTCATGACCTCATCTACTTTTCTGTCTTCAGTAAGCCAGCGATCAAAAATCTCATGACGCATACGTATTCCAAAAGTGTTGATCCCTAAAAACTCTTCTGTATCTTTATGGTAAGCAATCGTGACACATAACATTTCGGTATCATGTCTCCAGTGAAAATGCTCTTCAAAATCTGGTTTATTTTTTCCACTTACCCAACCGTAAGTTTGGTATTCTACATCTATAAACTTAGCACTATTGAACCAGTGCCCAGGATTATACTCCATTGGGTTGCCACAAATAGTTTGTGCAAGTGCTTCTCCCATCATTCGACCTGTATACCATACTGCTTCAATAGGTCTTCTTCTACCTATCGCTTCACGCTGCTCCGCACAATCGCCTATGGCATAAATATCTTTCACGCTTGTTTCTAGCATTCGGTTCACTTTGACTCCTTTACCCAATTCAATATCAGAATCTTTCAAGAAATTAATGTTAGGAGTAACTCCTGCAGTAAGACCTACAACGTCGCAATCTATTATTTCTCCAGTTTCTTTGATTTTGACAGCTTTGCATCTTCCACTACCATTATCTATGATTTCCTCAAGATTTGTGCTTAATCTTAGGTCTATTCCATTAGCAAGAATCTCTTCATTCACCAGCGCGCTTTCACCAGCCGGTAAAACACCATTCCAGAAACTGTCTTCTCGTACTAAAAAGGTAACAGGAATATGTCGTGAGTGCAGCATTTCTGCCATCTCGATTCCTATCAATCCGCCACCTACAATGACTGCTCTTTTACAAGTTTTATTATCAGGTGCATTTTTTTCTAATTTTTCAAGATCTTGTTTGTGATATAATCCTTGTACACCACCTAGATCTTGTCCCGGCCAGCCAAATTTATTAGGAACACTACCAGTTGCGATAATTAATTTATCAAAATCCATCGTCTCTCCATTTTTAAAATGAAGTTGTTTATCTGTTCCTGAAACTTTTTCTACCCAAGCATTTTTTAAGTCGATTCTATTTTTCTTCCAGAACCAGTCTTCATAAGGTTGCGTATGCTCAAATTTCATATGTCCCATATACACATACATAAGCGCAGTACGAGAGAAAAAATAATCGGTCTCGCCAGAAACTATAGTAATACGTTTATCAGAATTTTTTCTAATGTGTCTTGCAGCGGTAACGCCAGCGATACCATTACCTATAATGACTATATGTTCCATGGACTTAGGATTGGTTAATTATCGTTTTACAAATCAACTACTATGCTTCAGTGAATCAAAGGTGAATTGTACATTGCTTATGATATATTCTTCCCTTTGTTTATGTGATTCCACCACCAGCTAGCACAAGTATAAACATTATGTATCACATTAGTATCAGGAGAGCGTTGTTATGTGTTCCGCTTTCGCGAAAGCGAGAACTATAAAAACATCATTATAAAAAATAAACTGGCAAGAAGATTGAGTAGTAACAATAGTACCTGAATTCTCAAAAATTTCAGTAAATTTATAAAAAGTAAAAAAGCTATGGGCGCTCAAGAATTAAAAGAATATATATCGGAAAATATTAAAAAGATCAATGATAAAGCTTTTCTTGAAGCCATTAAGACATTAGTTGAAAATAAACAAGATTCTAAGAAGTCATTGTATTCTGATGAAAATATAGAAAAGCACGTGACAAGAATAATGAAAGACAATCATGAACTATTGAAGCGCCTAGCAGAATGATCAGCTTAGAACAAGCGCTTAAAATACATGAATTACAAATTAAAATTCATGGTGGTGCCAAAGGAATTAGAGATCAATCATTATTAGAAGCAGCTCTAGCAAGACCATTTGCCACTTTTGATGGTTTGGACTTGTATCCAAAACCTATAGATAAAGCTGCAGCAATTTTAGAAAGCACTTTAATTAATCATCCATTTATAGACGGTAATAAAAGGACTGGCTATGTGTTAATGGAATTAATTTTAAGAGTGAATGGTTTATGTGTAATTCTTCACCTCGAAAGTCAATACGATTTCACAATAAAAGTAGCCGAAGGTAAAATGAAAATTGAAGAAATTATTGCATGGTTAAATAAGCATGTTATTGAGTTAAGTACACTGTAAATTCATGAAAAAAATCCTATTCCTCCTTTTTGCGATAATCATAAGTTCTTGCAATTCAAAAAATAAAGATCTTGTAGAAAATCTGAATACCATTCCAGCGCCTGGAGAAGCAAAAATCAATGGTATCTCTCTAGTAGCGACTAACAATCCAATTACAGCACCTCAAATAACACCGCTAGCAGATTTTAACGCAAATTATACAGCTATCATTCCATATGCATGGATGCGAGGTCTAGATGAACCAGAAATTTTCTATAGTGAGGAACGAGGTGATTGGGGTGAAAAATCCAATGGTGTAAAAATTACCAATCAGCTGTTGAACGATCAAGGTATACAAGCCATGATCAAACCTCAATTATGGATAAGACGCGGCGACTATACTGGCAATATTGAGCTGACAAAAGAGGAAGAATGGCAGCTTTTAGAAAAAACCTATTCTAGTTATATTATGCGTTTTGTAAAAATAGCCGAAGAGAAAAATATACCACTTTTTTGTATTGGTACTGAGTTAGATTCTTTTGTGGAAGCCAGACCTAAATACTGGAACAACCTCATCAAAGAAATTAGATCTATTTATAAAGGTAAATTGACCTATGCGGCAAACTGGGATAATTATAAACGAGTACATTTTTGGAATGACCTTGATTATATTGGTGTGGACGCCTATTTCCCGATGTGCGATCTTAAAACTCCTGATACAAAAAATATAGATGCCAGTTGGAAAAAATGGAAAGAAGAATTGGCTTTCGTATCTCAAAAGCACGATAACAAGAAAATTCTATTTACCGAATACGGTTACATAAGTGCAGACTTTGCTGGTCGCGAGCCATGGAAAAATGCTCCTAAAGAATATGAAGTAAATCAAGAAGCACAGAAAATTCTTTATGAAGGCCTTTTCAAAAACGTTTGGAATGAAGACTGGATGGCAGGTGGCTTTTTCTGGAAATACCATGCTGAAGACAGCCGCTGGCATGGCTTTGAAAAACGTTTTACACCTCAAGATAAGAAAGCAGCACAAATAATCACAGAGACTTATGGGAAGTCGAGTTAGGATTTAATGTTTAATGTTTAATGTTTAATGTTTAATGTTTAATGTTTAATGTTTAATGTTTAATGTTTAATGTTTAATGAAAATCGAAATTCTCAATTTAATTAGCAAGGAAAAAGCCGAATTCATTCGGCAAATAGAAAGAACGCTGAAAGCGACAAAACAGATTCCTAGCGGCAGAATTTATTCTGCCAGCAATGATTATTGAAACGAATATGGTGGATTTAAACGATAATGTAAAAAGCCGAATTAATTTTAAATTAGAAAAATTATGAATAATGAAAGAAATAATACTCTTTTTAAAAAATAGCTGGACATTGAGAGTTGTGTTAATTGTGATGGCAATATATTTTGCTATTCAAATTATAGTTGGTGAAAGCGTAAGTCTATCAGAAATTCCTATTATGTTTTTAGTTGGTATCTATGTGGTATGGGGTTTTGTAAAAAGACCAATAAAAAAATAACACGAAACCTTTCCCTAACCCTTAAGTGTAGGTTTCTTAAATATTTAAACTTGAAATTGAATATAACGCCTTAAACCTTTTAGATTTCAAAACCATAATAAAAAGAACGCCGAAGGCGACAAAATAAATTCCTAGCCGCGGACTTCAGTCCGCTCGTGAGAATGGGAAAGAGAAAAAGAAACAAAATGAAAAGATTTAGAATTATAATAATTGCAGCTGTCCTTTTAGGATCAAGCCAGATTACAAACGCACAACTCCTCCAAAACAAAAAGCAGTTTACTAGACAAGATTCTCTAAGAGGTTCTATCACTCCAGAACGTGTTTGGTGGGATTTAGTTCGCTATGATTTGGATGTGAAAGTGGAGCCAGAAAAGAAATTTATTTCAGGTTCTAATACGGTAACTTATACAGTTCTTGAATCACAGCAAGTCATGCAAATCGATCTTCAAGAACCTATGAAGATTACTAAAGTATTAGGCAATAACAAAGAGTTATCGGTAACTAGAGAAGGAAATGCTCACTTTATAACTCTAGAAAAAGAACAAAATGCAGGCGCAAAAAACAGCATACAGATATTCTTTGAGGGAAATCCACGACAGGCAAAAAACGCTCCTTGGGATGGTGGTTTTTCTTGGAAGAAAGATAGCAATGGCAAACATTTTATAGCTACTTCTAATCAAGGATTAGGTGCTAGCGTGTGGTGGCCATGTAAAGATCATATGTACGACGAGCCAGAAACTGGAATGACCATCGCTATAACTATACCGCAAGGATTGACAGCTGTTGCTAATGGTCGACTCACTGATGAATCTTCTAAAGACGACGGAACCAAAACTTTTGTATGGCTGGTAGAAAACCCTATTAACAACTATGGTGTGAATATCAACATAGGTGATTATGCAAATTTCTCTGAGGTCTATGAAGGAGAAAAAGGACCTCTAGATATGAATTACTATGTTCTTAAAGACAATCTAGAAAAAGCCAAGGAACACTTCAAAGATGCTCCTAAAATGATGGAAGCTTTTGAACATTGGTTTGGTCCTTATCCGTTTTATGAAGATAGTTTCAAACTCGTAGAAGTTCCTTATTTAGGAATGGAGCACCAAAGCTCAGTTACTTATGGTAACAAATATGTAAAAGGTTATTTAGGCAATGATCTTTCTGGTAGCGGTTGGGGAATGAAATTTGATTTTATCATTATTCATGAAGCAGGACACGAGTGGTTTGCAAACAATATTACTAATAAAGATATAGCCGACATGTGGATTCATGAAAGCTTCACAGCTTATTCAGAAAGTTTATTTTTAGACTACCATTATGGAAGACAAGCTAGCGGTGAGTATGTCATTGGAACACGTCGCAGTATTAGAAATGACCGACCTCTTATAGGTCAGTATGATGTGAATCATGAAGGCTCTGGTGACATGTATTATAAAGGAGCTAACCTTTTGCACACGTTAAGAACCATAACTAATGATGATAAGAAATGGAGAGAAATTTTACGCGGTCTCAATTCAGATTTTTATCATCAAACGGTTACAACCGCACAAATAGAAAACTATATTGCTGATAAAATGGGAATGGATTTAAAACCTGTTTTTGATCAATACCTGAGAGATGTGCGTGTTCCCGTTTTAGAGTATGCCATGGTAAAAAAGAAAATGCATTACCGCTGGACCAATGTAGTAGATGGTTTTGAGATGCCTATCCAAATATTAATTGATGGAAAAAGCGAATGGATAACACCTTCAACTAAAATTCAAAAGCTGAAATTGCCTAATTCAAAAGCAGTTCTTGAGGTGGTTGAAGATTTCTACGTGGATTATAAATTGCAAAATAAACTGGATTAATTATGGAATACGCCAGCTTATCGGATAGAATAAAAGCTTTGGTAATTGATCAGATTATCCTTATCGTTACAATGTTTATGACATCCGAAGTATTGGGTAATTTTGAGAATGTCCCCACATACTTGAGATTCATCCTTTTTGTATCCTATTTCTTTCTTTACGAGCCTGTTTCTATCGCTTTTTTCAAAGGCACGATAGGACAGCAGTTTATTAATATAAGAGTTGAAAATGAGAAAGGTAACGCCGTCAACTTCTTTGCAGCTGTTTTAAGAATGATCATCAAATATTCCCTTGGATGGATTTCCCTACTTACCGTGCATGGTGACTCTAGAAAACAAGCTATTCATGATAATCTAGTTAATTCCCTAGTTCTAAGAAACTAACTCCTTTAAACAATCCTCAACCGTTTCATGTTCAAATTGAAAACCAGCATCTAACAATCGCTGCGGATATACATATCTGCTTTTTAGCAGCAATTCGGTTTCTGTATTTATGATGGTGCTAGCTAATTCAAGTAACCAAACTGGTTGCGAAATACCTATAGAAACACCTAACTGTTTTCGTAAATCACTCATAAAATCTTTGTTGGTTTTAGGATTTGGTGAGGTGATATTTACAGATCCAGATACGTTAGAGTTGATCAAAAAATCTAAGACTTTACAAAAGTCATGGATATGAATCCAGCTTATAAATTGGTCGCCACGACCTTGCTTGCCACCCATTCCTAATCTTGTGATGGTTTTTAGTTTTGGAAAAGCGCCACCATTTTTACCGAGAACGATAGAAGTACGAAGTGCAATTTTACGCACACTAGGTATTTCAGTAGCATAGAATTCTTTCTCCCATGATTTGGCTATATTCATAGAAAAATCATCACCTATCACGCCAGTTTCTTCTGTATTTATGGTCGTTTCAGAATGTACATAAATAGTCGCTGTACTTGCATTAAGGAATACTTTTGGCTTATGGATAGCTTGTTCTATAGCCAGATTTAATATGCGCGTGCTGTCAATACGTGAGTTTAAAATCGCAGCTTTATTCTTATCGGTATAACGGCAATCCACTGATTTTCCCGCTAGATTGATCAATACCTCAGCATCTTCTAGATGCTTGGTCCACTCACCTAGATCTTTACCGTTCCAGTAAGTGGTGTCTTTGTTCCGCTTTCGCACTTCGACTGCGCTCTGTGTGAACTTCTGCGTCGTTGCACTCCTTGAAAGCGAGATCACAACAAACCCTTTTGCCTCAAAATAATTCTTGAGAGCGATTCCTAAAAAGCCGGTTCCACCAGCGATAACAACTTTTTTCATGAGAATAGAGCCTATCCCTAACCCTTTCCAAAGGAAAGGGAACAAGCATAGTTTTTTAAATTAAACTTTAATTGAATATCCAGATAATTGAGAACAAAACGACGGTGCGGAAAGATAACCAAGAAATCGTAGGTAGATAACCGAGATTCATATTGCTGCAGCGGCGTAAATGTTCTAATAACATGATTCCTACCACAACCATAAAATAGACTAGAAAAACGATTCCTGAGAAGTCAAAAAACGAATTCATAAACAGTAACGGCAATAATAAAATTCCTCCAAGTGTAGAAACGGCACTCATATTGCCTAGATAATCCCAACTGTTTTTACGAGACCAAAGTAAAATCATAGTTCCTTGCCAGACAACCTGACCAAAACAGATTATATATTCTACAAACCATGGTGTTGTAAAACCAAAATAGTTCGTAATGTGATTGGTGTAGGAGTTGAGCACCAAACCGGTAAATAAAGCCGTAAGCACTATAAATAGCGTGCGATAAAAGTAGTTGAAATCTGGCTCGCAAACTCTATCTTCTGCAGGACTAGGCGCATTACCTGCAATGACTTTCCTATTATAAGTAATGAAATTATAGAGTTGTTTTAAAGGCAGATAAACTAGCGGAAATTGCAATGGTTTCTTGATCCAGTTTTTGCCTTGAGCAAATATTTCAATCATAGAATCAAGACCATAAATTGTTTTACCTGTAACGGTATCGTGCAGCGCCACTTCGTTTTGAGCGCGGTGCATATCGATCGAGCAAGTCAACTCCTCACCTACTATTTGATATGGTGTGATAGATTCTTGATCAAGCATGTTGAACTTCTTAAATGTCTTGCCATAAATGTTGCACATAGGGCAATTCTGGTCGATGAGTAATTTGTGATTTGCGATCATGATGTTTTAATTTAAAGTGATGTTTAATTGAATTTCTCTTCGGTATACTTATAGTTCTTATATAGGATATGCATAAAAACTATAGACATCAATCCACAACCTGTGAGCGGTACCAAAAAGAAATCATGGAACGAATTCTGTATAGAAATTATAAATATTGTAAGTAAACAAACACTTAATATGCTGTAAATATTAAGCTTGCGCTGTATCTCTTTCGGCAACTCGCTATATTTAGAATACAACCAAAATGCAGACATAACTTGTACAACACCAACTACAGGCATCATTAGTAGACCTAGATAAATGGTTACAAAAAGTACCAACATGATAATAAAAAGAACTAGATTGAGTTTATACAGAGATTTCATAATTTATAGTTTTAGAACTTTCAATAAAAACTGAAAGTTTAATTTAAATAAAAAAGCTACGAGATCGCTTTGATCAGCTTTTTCATGTAGTTGTTGCTGTTTATTTTAGTCATTAGATTAGTTAAGTTCTCCATTTGGCTTACAAAATCAGATAGGTCAGAAATTAAAGTTTGAAAATGTTCAATTTCTTCTTTGTTACCTTCAAGTTTGGCGGCTTTGAGCTCGTTAAGTAATCGTCTCACCGGTTCCAGCTCTCTTCTTTTGCGCTCTTCCATAATATTTTGCGCAATAGAATGTACATCATGAAGTGCTATAAAGAATTCTTTACGTTCTCCAAGAACGGTTTCTTTTCTTACCAATCTCCAGTTGATCAACTCGCGTACGTTTGTATTCACGTTACCTCTAGAAAGCTGGACTTCTTCCATGATCTCGTCCGTACTTAATCCATCAGGATGAGAAAGCAGCAGTGCATGGATTTGCGCCATGGATTTAGATATTCCCCAAGAGCTTCCTAAAGAACCCCAAGCCTGAATAAATTTTGATCTACCTTCTTCTAATTTCATTCGCCAAATATACAACTACTTTTTAAACTTTCAATAATTATTGAAAGTTTTGTTTGATTCACAATTCCCTAAAAATCTGCACTTACAATGATTTGATATTTATTTTTGTATTTTGATCTAAATTTATAGTGTATGAAGCTTTTTTGTAACCTTTTTTTACTTTTTTTCGTTTTAACAAACCTATCGTGCAGTGACAACAACGATGACACAACAATTAATGAAGGAGAAAAAATTTTTGATTATGATTTAGTCTTACGAAGTCAGCTGGAGATTGACACGTTTGCCGCAGAAAACTACACTAAAATTACTGGTGATGTTGTTATCGACGGCTATGATTTACAACAAAATGAAATTACGAATCTAAATGCATTAAGCTCTATTAATATTATTGAAGGCGATCTAAGTATCATTTCTACTAATGTGAATACGCTTAATGGTTTGCAAAATATAGAATCTGATATCAAATCATTGAGGATTACAGATAATGAGCAATTAGTAAGTATCAATTCTTTAGAAAACGTCGTTAATTTTAGTTCTATAACTATAGAAAATAATGCGGTGCTACAAAATCTAGAAGGATTAGAAGGTGCTCAAGAAGTAGAATATGTTTCCATACATAGGAATGAATTATTAACAAGTTTAGATGGTTTAGATAATTTGAATGTGGTAAATTCAAGTCTTGATATTAGAACTAATGTTTTGATCACTGATATTTCTGGTTTGAGTAATTTACAAGCCGTGAACAGTTTATTCATTGGACATACTCAATTAACTAATCTTGCCAGTTTATCAAATTTACAAAACGCTCAAACAATACATATACAAACTAATCCTGCTCTACAAAGTATACACGGATTAGAAGGAATCACATCTGTTGAAAGTGTAGAAATTAACAGAAATGAGGCTCTAACAAGTCTTAACGGATTTCCAAATGGCATTTTAACTTTAAATCAGTTAGAAATTGTAGGTAACATTATGCTCAACGATATTTCTAATTTGAATAATTTAACATCAGTAGATGATTATATTTCAATTAATAATAATATGTCATTAGGAACAATTGATTTGCCAAATTTAACCAATGTTGTAAATTATTTTAACATTCAAAAAAATGGAATAACTAATCTAAACATTGATGGGCTTCAAAATTGTGGGCGATTATTAATTGAAGATAATGATCAATTGACAAATTTTCAAAATAATAGTTTAACTTCTATTCCAATACTTACCTTCAGAGATAATCACCAATTAAATCACCTCTTATTTTCTAATTTAAATAATGTAGGTAGTCTCACTTTGGATGATAGCGATTTCGCTCAAGGTTTTGATTTTCCAAACCTCACAAACATCTCTGGTAATTTAGTGATAAGTTATAATAATAATTTGCAAAACCTAAACGGTCTAACATCATTACAACATGTGCAATTTATCAATATAGTTATCAACCCTAATTTATCAAATTTTTGTGGTTTGAACACTTTAGCTGCCAGTATTACTTTAGATAGTAATAATTACAATGAAGCAGGTAATTTTTGCAATATTAACTCTAATATGCTAAACCCTGTTGAATGTAATTGTAATTGAAGATGTTTTACTTAAAATCATGACCCAACAACAAATCATAGACAAAACCGTAGAGTTTGTAAAAAACACCTTAAAAAATGCTGAAGGTGGACACGACTGGTTCCACATAGAACGAGTTTGGAAAAATGCCAAATTGATCGCGCAAAACGAAAAGTGCGATCGTGTCATCGTAGAATTAGGAGCACTTCTCCATGATATAGCCGACTCAAAGTTTCACGATGGTGATGAAACCGTTGGCCCAAAAGTAGCACGAGAGTTTCTGGAGTCTCTTGAAGTTCCAGAAGATGTAATTCTCCACATAGAAAATATCATCAAATACATTTCTTATAAAGGCGGTCATCAAAGCAAAAATTTTACCAGTATAGAATTGGACGTAGTTCAAGATGCTGATAGACTGGATGCGATAGGTGCCATAGGAATCGCGCGTACTTTTAATTATGGAGGTTTTAAAAATAGAGCTATCTATAATCCTGAGATTGCTCCAGATTTAAACATGACTAAAGAACAGTACAAAAAAAGCACTGCGCCCACTATCAATCATTTTTATGAGAAACTGCTATTGCTTAAAGACTTAATGAATACTGAAACTGGTAAGAAAATCGCACAGCAACGTCACTACTTTATGCAGGATTTTTTAGATCAGTTTTATGCCGAGTGGAATGGTGAGAAATAACTAATTTTGCTTTCTACTTAATTCTATGAATCCAGGACCTTTTGCTCAAAATAACCGTCAGTTTTTCCTGATCAAGCTGCAATACCTAGGTTTTAGATTTCATGGCTGGCAAAAACAACCCAACAACATCCCAACAGTAGAACGTATGGTATTGAGAACCTTGCGTTATGTTTTTGATCATTCTAATTTTAAAGTTCTTGCCGCTGGAAGAACAGATGCAAAAGTATCGGTAAATGAAACTTGGATTGAATTATTCCTAGACGATTCTAAAGAGTTAGAACCAGATTCATTCCTAGCCGACTTTAATCAGAATTTACCTAGCGACATTAGAGCGTTAGAAATTGAGAAGACAGGCAAAGATTTTAATGTCATTCAAGCTCCTAAAATTAAGGAATACATTTATCTTTTTTCGCATGGAGAAAAGTTCCATCCGTTTTGTGCATCTATGATGGTATATATGAAAAGTGAGCTGGATATAGAAATCATGCAAACGGCAGCTCGATTATTTGAAGGAACACATGACTTCTGGTCGTATACTTATAAACCTTCTGAAACCACAGAAACTACCTCAACTATTGAAAGCTGTTACATTGAAAAGAATGAGCTTTTTACCGCAAACTTTTTCCCAGAAGAAAGTTTTGTTTTCAGAGTGACAGGAGCAGGATTTAAGCGTCATCAAGTACGCCTTATGATGGGAATGTTGATTGATTTAGGAATGCACAAACTTACTTTAGAAGAGTTTGTAGAGACATTAGATGGTAGCAAAAAAATACATCTTTCTCATATCGCACCATCTAGTGGTTTGATGCTTTACAAAAGTGAGTTTTTGTAATTCTTTTATTTAAAGTATTAATAAGATCATGAATTTTGACTGAAATTTAATTTACTTTTAAATTGACATCAAAATACACCAAGAATCTTGTAACCCTTTCAAAAATAAAGCGGTCACTATTTACGACCACCTAAATTCACAATCTTGAAGCTTTATTTAAATTCAATAAAAAACATCTAACTTTCTAGGCGCTTTTGTCTCAGTATTATAACGCTATTACATTTTATTAAGAAAGATCAATCAATTATTCTCGTAAAGCACAAGTGTTAATTCTTCTACTTTTTTAAATTCAACATCAGCTGTAATAAGAGGAAAATCTAGATATAACGCAGTTGCAATTATAATGCTATCAGGAAGTTTAGTTCCGTAGGATTTGCGTATTCTTATAGTTTCTTCTTTTACAGTCTTATTAATAGAAATGGTTTTACATTGAGATATAAATTCACTAATGACTTCTTCCTCAGAAGTAGCAATACCTTTAAAAGCTAGTAATTCCAACTCTGTAATTACCGAAATATATAATTGTTTACCATCTAGCAGTTCAGCCAATGTCTGGTCTCCGTTTAAGAGATACAAAATAATGTTTGTATCTAAAAAGAGCTTATTTCCACTCATCACGAAATTCTTTTTGAATATCTAAAGCATCTTTCGGTATATTTATTTTGCCTACAAATTTTTTTACATCTACACCTTTAGGTTTAAAATCCTGGGATAAATTTTCTAATATTATTTTGATGCTTTTTTTTGTCGCACCTCTCTTGATTGTCATTACCATAATTGAAAATCTTATTATTTCAAATATACTTAAAATACATCTTTCTCACATCGCACCATCTAGTGGTTTGATGCTTTACAAAACAGAATTTCAAAAAACCGAATCATAGAGTATTGTTAAAGTGAAGTTTTCGTGATATGTAGTGTCTATTTTTAAAGCCAATTAAAAACTTTATCATGAAAAAATACATTTTATTACTTGCGGTAATCTTATCTACTTCATCACTTTACGCACAAGAATTTAGTCCTGTAGATAAAAGCCCGATGGATGCTGCATTCTTTCCTGCAGATGCTGCAAAACGTGCCTTTAGAAAAGGTGTTACTGAGCCTAAAATTAGAGTTCTTTATGGCAGACCTAGCTTAAAAGATAGAAACATATTTACTACTGAAGACAAGAAAAAAGATGGCATTACTGTTTACGGTAAGTCCTGGAGATTGGGTGCCAATGAAAGTACAGAGCTATTGTTGATGCAAGACGCAATGATAGGCGATAAACTAGTTAAAGCTGGCCGTTATTCTATCGTAGTAACTCCTACAGAAAAAGAATGGACGTTCCATATCAATTCAGAAAATGACGGTTGGGGAAATTATTCTCACAAGCCAGAACTTGATGTGGTAACGGTTTCCGTTCCTGTAACTATGGATAGTGAAAGTTTGGAGCAATTAAGCATTACCATGTATTCTCCTAATAAAGACAACACAGTTCACCTTAAAACTGGATGGGGAAAATACAGGACAGAACTTCCTATCGTATTGAAATAAAAAAATTCTTTTGAATAGAAAGCACTTCGGTTTTAATTAATCGAGGTGCTTTTTTTAGTTTTCGCTTTCGCGAAAGCGAGAACATAATATCCCTTTTAGTTATCAATAACCAATCTTCCTTGCCAGGTTTCTTGAACATCCACGGTGGTAGGTCTTGATTTCAAGATAACATCGCCGTAACCATTTATGATCCCAGATATATTCTCTCTTACGTCCACATTCCAAGAAGCTGTCCCACGATGAAAGATCTGCGCATTTTGAATAATTAGATCATTTGCAATCAGCCTTCCATCGCCTTCATCCCAATTGAAATCGGCATTTTCTACAGTTCCTGAAAGATAGAAATTGCTTAGTTTATTAGTATTGATAGTAAGGTTTAGAACATCCAGTTGCAATCTAAAATCTCCCGTAGAATGATAAAAATCCTCTTCTGGGCCATCGTTAGAAAGTAACGTTAGATTATCCCAGCCTAAAACACCTTCTGACCGCACGTCTTCTCCAGTACTGGATCTTATCTCAGTAATATTGGGCGACGTGACTACAACCTCGGTGATTCCATAATCTCTAACAAGGTTGCAGCCGTTATTATTAACGACTTCTAGTCTACCATCATTTACGGTAACATCCACATCATTTAAAAGGTTCTCTCCAGTTTTTACCACTACTTTTTGAATTGGTCCATCTTTTACGGTCAGTTTCAAACGTTCAAAAACCAAGATCTTATCAAAAGACTCTAACTCATATTCTTGTTCGATAAAGTCACCAGCAGCTTGAGTACAGTTCAAACCATCTTCTGAATCACAGGAGATAACAAACAATATCAATAGTAATGACGGCCAGTAAAATGCTTGAGTAAATTTATAATTCATCTTCATAATCTATATCCTATTCCAAAACTCACACCTTCAGCCGCAGCGCCATGAGATTTGAGCGTTAAACTTGCAAAAACATGATCTGTAAGTCTTCTTTGCAATCCCATTCTATTATAAATACGAGATTCAAATGGTATAGGCCAATACACATAATAACCGAATTGTGTCAAAACACTGGTTTTACCCAAATGCAATTCATGACCTATAAAAACGCCCACTCGCTGGAAGTTTTCATCGCCAGTAATTCCTTCTTCTAGAAAACTATTAGCCTGATAGTCTCTATATTCTTTAAGAAATTCACTTATAAAAACTTCTGTTCCTGCATTTAAACTACTCTTAATATTGATTCTTTTATCGGCATAAAATGAAAAGTCGTAAAACGGAAACTGTCCACTACCACGGTAATCACTTTCATTAAATCCAGTTCTTGCAACAAAGTTGTAATGAATAGGCTCAGAATATTTTCTTTTCTCCCAAATCTTGAATTCTGGAATATTTTCTTTATTCAACGTATAGTTCAATCCAGCTTGAAAAAACCAAGTGTTTGTAGAATTATTAGGTGCTCTCACATTTGCATTAGAATAATGAATGATAGTTGCGCCAGCGTGAAAACCTAATCCTTTTACAATATTCTCTTTTCTGTAAACCGCATTGAGGTAAGTAGTACTTGTAATCGTAGAACCATAAGCATTGTTTCGCGGATTCTCAATCTCATCAAAAGGCTTTGTCACATAAGCAAGCCCTTGACCTATTCTCAATTGGAAATTACGATTGAAAAAATGAAAATTATAATGAGCATAAGCGCTGTAAGCCTCACCCAACTCGTAGGTTTTCATGTCTTGGTAAGCCGCACTAAAACCCCAATCTGGAAACCCAAATCTAGATTGCCATTCTTCTTCACCAAAGGTTTTGCGATTGTAACTCAATAAAATTCCTGTAGGATGATCAGTGATTAAGTGTGCGATATCCGGATTGTGTTCTAATATCGAACCATATAAAAAAGAGGCGTCTAGCGTTGCCACTTTTGGAAATTCTTCTGTAGTTTGTGCGGTAACCGCTTTCGCGAAAGCGAGACAAATTAATAAACCTAAACACGTTTTAAACATATAAACGAAACTACGATAGAAAAGTATCCAAAAATCAATCAATGTAAACCTATCTCGAATTTAATCGATTAAAGGGCTAAAAATCTTTTTAAATTAAAAAATAGCTCTTGCAATTGACTCAATATTATCACTTTTGCCCATGCTATAAAAATGTAATACTGGAACATCGTGCGCGAGAAGTTCTTTGCATTGCTCAATACAAAACTCGACTCCTACCTGTCTTACCTCTTTATTATTTTTACAGGATTCGACAGCTTCAACAAGAGTTTCTGGTAAGTCTAAATTAAAGGTTTGTGGCAAGAGATTCAAATGTTTCTTAGTCGCTAGCGGTTTAATTCCTGGAATAATAGGAACTTGAATTCCTGCTGCACGTGCACATTTTACAAACTCAAAATACTTCTGATTATCAAAAAACATTTGTGTGACCACATAATCTGCGCCGGCATCTACCTTTTCTTTAAGCCTTTTAAGATCGCTTTTCATAGATGGCGATTCCTCATGCTTTTCTGGATAGCCGGCAACACCTATACAGAAATCGACATCGCAAGTAATCTCAATTACTTCATGCAAATAACTTCCTTCATTAAGCTTTTGAATTTGCTTTACTAGATCGATGGCATACTCATGTCCATCAGTAGTCTTTTCAAAGCGACGTTCCTCTTTTCGTGCATCGCCACGTAAAGCCATGACATTATCGATTCCTAAATACTGACAATCGACTAGCAAATACTCGGTTTCCTGCTTAGTAAAACCACCACAAAGCAAGTGCGGCACAGTATCTACATGATACCTGTTTTGTATAGAAGCGCATATTCCAAGAGTTCCAGGACGCATTCTAGTCAGTCGTTTTTCAAGCAATCCGTTTTCTTTTTCTAGATAAATGAACTCTTCTCGTGAGGTTGTTACATCAATAAATGGTGGTTTAAACTCCATCAAAGGATCGATGTTGTCGTACAATTGTTTTATAGACTTTCCCTTCACTGGCGGAATGATCTCAAAGCTAAAAAGTGGCTTTGTAGCCTTTTGTATATGTTTGGTAATTTTCATTTGTTGTGCTTAGTGTCCTTAATATTAATCGGCGATGTTGGGATTGAGCCATTTTGTAGCTTTCTCCGTGGAGATGCCTTTTCGATTTGCATAATCTGCTACTTGATCTTCCTTGATTTTCCCAAGACCGAAGTACTTTGCTTCTGGATGACCTATATAATATCCAGAAACACTTGCTGCTGGCCACATGGCAAGACTATCCGTTAAGGTCACACCTGTATGTTTTTCTACATCGAGTAATTCCCAAATCGTCAATTTCTCCAAATGATCTGGACAGGCTGGATATCCTGGCGCTGGACGTATTCCTTTGTATTCTTCTTTAATCAAGGAGTCATTTGCTAGATTCTCATCACTAGCATAACCCCAAAATTCTTTACGTATTCTCAAGTGTAGGTACTCTGCAAGTGCTTCTGCAAATCGATCTGCGAGAGCTTTGAGCATGATGGAATTATAATCGTCATGATCCTTTTCAAATTCTTTTGCTTTTTCAGCCACACCAAAACCTGTAGTAACGCAAAACGCTCCTATATAATCTTGTTTGTCAATTGATTGTGGTGCGATAAAATCGGCAAGAGCAATGTTGGGTTTTCCTGCTGCTTTTTTAGATTGTTGCCTTAATGTTCTAAAAATGTATTCTTGATCGCTGGTTACTTTTATATCGTCATCATTAACTGAATTAGCAGGAAAAAGTCCATAAACAGCTTTGGCTTCAAGCCAATTCTCTTCAATGATTTGAGAAAGCATTTCTTGAGCATCTTTAAAGAGTTCTGTCGCTTGCTCGCCTACGACCTCATCAGTTAAAATATCTGGATAGCGACCGTGTAGATCCCAGCTTCTAAAAAATGGCGACCAATCGATGTAGTCTTTCAATTCATTAAAATCGATCTCATCAAGAGTGTGAACGCCAAGTTTTTTTGGTTTTACAGCCTCAAAATTATTCCAATCTAAAGCTAATTTGTTCTTGCGAGCTTGCTCTAATTTTGAAAACTCTTTTTTCTTAGCTCTTCCTAAAAAGTCAGTTCTTAGTTTGGTGTATTCTTCTTTTTTCGCTTTCGCGAAAGCGAGATGACCACCATCCTTCTTCTCAATAATTTCTCCAGCAATAGTTACCGCACGACTCGCATCATTTACATGAACCACCGTGCAATCGTACTCTGGATCAATTTTTACAGCGGTATGCGCGCGCGAAGTAGTCGCACCGCCTATCATAAGCGGGACTTTAAAATCGCGACGTTTCATTTCTTTGGCGAGATAAACCATTTCGTCCAGCGATGGCGTTATCAAACCACTCAAACCAATGATATCTACATTGTGTTCTATGGCAGCATCTAGAATTTTTTCTGGCGGCACCATAACTCCTAAATCAATAATCTCGTAATTATTACAAGCCAAAACCACCGAAACAATATTTTTTCCAATATCGTGAACATCACCTTTTACGGTTGCCATAAGCACTTTCCCAGCCCCTGAATCCCCAAAGGGGACTTTTTCGAGTTTGTTCTTGACAGAGTCAAGAACAAATTCGATGTTCTGAAGCACATCTTTATTTGTGAATCTAATGACTTTGAAGCCGTGATCGTTGAGCCACTCGGTTCTTTCTTTATCTTTTTCTTGTTGTTCTAGATCGTTATGATAACCGCCATCTACTTCAATTACTAAATTTTCCTTCAGACAAACAAAATCTGCGATATACATTCCAATTATATGTTCTCTTCTAAACTTGTATCCATCTAATTTCTTATTGCTCAAATGCTCCCAAAGTTTAGCCTCAGCCTCAGTAGGATTGAGGCGACTAGCCTTAACACGCTCTTTAAGAATGCCGTAGGCAATCGGATTGGCAGTTTGCCAAGAAGAAAAAGTCCCCTTAGGGGATTTAGGGGCCTGGAGTCTGAGTTTTTCTTCTTCAATAAATGGCAATAAATGCGCCACAGCACGTTTCATAACACGAGCACTTTTAACCACTTGTGGTAAAAACATCTTCCCACTACCGAATAAGTCTCCTACCACATTCATACCGGTCATGAGGTGGCCTTCTATCACTTCAATAGGCCTTTTTACAGATAATCTTGCTTCTTCCACATCTTCTACGATAAAAGCATCGATTCCTTTGACCAATGATCGAGTAATACGGTCTTGTAAAGGCAGTTCTCTCCAACTGTTATCTATGGTTGAAACTCTAACAGTTTGAGTAACCGACTCTGCATAATCTAGGAGTCTTTCTGTAGCATCTTCTTTTCTATTTAATAAAACATCTTCTACATGTTCTAGTAATTCTTTATCAATATCGTCATAGACTTCTAACAATGCAGGATTAACAATACCTATATTCATTCCTGCTTTGATAGCGTGGTATAAAAAAGCACTGTGCATCGCTTCTCGTACGGTATTGTTACCTCTGAAGCTAAAACTCACATTACTCACTCCACCACTTACACTCGCGTGTGGTAAATTTTCTTTTACCCATCGTGTTCCATTAATAAAATCTAGCGCGTTGAGTTTGTGCTCTTCCATACCTGTAGCAACTGGAAAAATATTGAGGTCAAAAATGATATCTTCTGGAGCAAAGTTTACTTTTTCTACTAATAGATCATAGCTGCGCTTTGCAATTTCAATTCTGCGTTCATAGTTGTCTGCTTGTCCTACTTCATCAAATGCCATAACTATAACTGCTGCACCGTATCTTTTTATGGCTTTGGCATGACGTATAAATTCTTCTTCACCTTCTTTTAGGCTGATGGAATTAACGACACATTTTCCCTGTACAACCTGCAATCCTGCTTCTATAATTTCCCACTTAGAGCTATCAATCATTATAGGAACTCTAGTAATGTCTGACTCTGCTGCAATAAGGTTTAAAAACCGAACCATGGCGGCCTTTCCATCAATAAGTCCATCGTCCATATTGATATCAATAATTTGTGCACCATTTTCTACTTGATCTCTAGCAACTTCTAGCGCTTCATCAAATTTATCTTCTTTTATTAATCTGAGAAACTTTTTAGAACCAGCAACGTTAGTACGTTCTCCTACGTTTACAAAATTACTCTCAGGAGTGATAACCAGCGGCTCGAGACCGCTTAACTTCAAAGGACGGAATTCTTTAGACATGAGCAGTAGTTTTAGTGTTTTGGATATATCTAGGTTGGTATTGTGCTGCTATATCTGCAATGGCTTTTATGTGAGCAGGTGATGTACCACAACATCCACCTACAATATTGATCAATGATTTATCTAAATACTCTTTAATTTGAGATGCCATTTGCTCTGGAGTTTCATCGTATTCTCCAAAAGCATTAGGCAATCCAGCATTAGGATAAGCACTGATCCCATAATTTGATTTACTAGAAACTGACTCTAAATAAGGCGTCAATTGTTTTGCACCGAGCGCACAATTAAAACCTATCGATAATAAAGGAATATGCTCGATTGAAATTAAAAAAGCCTCAGCAGTCTGGCCACTTAAAGTTCTTCCGGAAGCATCTGTTATTGTACCGCTTACCATTACGGGAATGTCTTTACCTAGCTCCTCTTTTAATTCCTCAATAGCAAATAATGCTGCTTTTGCATTTAAGGTATCAAATATGGTTTCTACTAGTAATACATCTACGCCACCTTTTACCAAAGCTGCGGCTTGCTGTTTATATGCAATTCTTAATTCGTCAAAGGTAATGGCACGATAACCAGGATCATTAACATCTGGAGACATGCTGGCTGTTTTATTAGTTGGACCTATCGCACCAGCTACATATCTAGGTTTGTGAGGCTCACGAGCTGTAAACTCGTCGGCCACCTGTTTTGCGATGATCGCGCTTTGCTCATTGAGTTCGTCCACTAGAAATTCCATTTCATAATCTGCCATGGCGATGGTAGTTGCAGAGAAGGTATTTGTCTCTACAATATCTGCTCCTGCTTCAAAATAGGCTCTATGAACAGCCGCAATCGCTTCTGGTTGTGTAATGGAAAGTAAATCGTTATTTCCTTTTACATCGCATGGATGGTTTTTAAAACGATCACCTCTAAAGTCATCTTCTTCAAATTTATGTTTCTGTAACATGGTTCCCATCGCTCCGTCGAGCACAAGAATTCTGTTTTTCACTGCATCGTAAATGGATTCTTTCTTCATTTTTTCTTTTCGTTAAGGCAAATATTTTATAGTTTGCTATTACATTCTAGAAAATTATGAAGTAGGTAAATACTTAGTACTGTTCCGCTTTCGCGAAAGCGAGAACAAAAAAGTAAATAATAAAAAAGAAAGGATAGATTTTTAAGAATCGTATTGTTATCTGTCCACAAATATGGTGGTAGAATGAGGCACCTTCTACAATACTGTAGGGTTGCCAAGGTTTCAATGGGTCTAATCCCTCAACCTTTCTTTATAACGTCATAATTTAAAAGAACAATACAAATATGGACTACAGAAGTTTCTTATGCAAATAAATTTGTTATTGTCACGCTGAATTTATTTCAATGTCTTCACGTAATGAAGACAATCAGCTTGTCATTTATCAATATTTGGTATTTTCTCTAACAGATTCTAAGACTGGTTCAGAACCAAGACTAATCTTCTGGAGCAAGTTCCACGATCAATCCATCTAAATCTTCTGTAATGGGAATCTGGCAACCTAATCGAGAGTTATCTTTTACATGATCTGCTTCCCAAAGCATCGCTTGCTCATCATCATTTCGTTCTCCTAGATCGTGATCACTAATGATATAACATTGACAAGTGGCACACATAGCCATACCACCACAAACTGCCTGCACAGGAAGCTCGTAAGATTTACACACTTCCATGAGGTTCATGTTCATGTCAGTAGGCGCGAGAACTTTATGCTCTATTCCCTCCCGATCAATAATAGTGATGTTAATGTCTTCCATTCTAGTGATTTCCTATTTTTTTTACTACCGCTTTTTCGGCTTCTTTGCGTGAACCGTCAAAGCCATTTACGCCACCAACGGTTGTGTACTTCATTACGTACCGCTTATCCGGAAAAATACGTTGGTAAGCACTTTGACACATTAACGTAGCTTCATGAAAACCACATAAAATGAGTTTCAATTTACCAGGATAGGTATTGACGTCTCCTATGGCATAAATTCCAGGGATATTTGTTTGATAGTCTAATGTATTATCTACTTTGATGGCATTTTTCTCAATTTCTAAGCCCCAATCTGCAATAGGTCCTAATTTAGGAGCTAGACCGAATAGTGGAATAAAAGCATCACACTCGATGACTTCCATTCTCTTAGCTTTATCATTATGTTGTAATAAAACAGACTCTACTTTGTCCTCTCCTTTAATATCAAGAACTTCAGCAGGAGTTACTAATCGTATTTTATTTTCATCTACAAGGTCTTGAACTTTCTCTACACTATCTAACGCACCACGGAATTCTTCTCTTCTATGAACTAAGGTTACCTCAGCAGCAACGTCTGCCAAGAAAATGGACCAGTCTAAAGCAGAATCGCCTCCACCAGCAATGACTACTTTTTTGTCACGATATACTTCTGGGTCTTTAATCATGTAAGCTAGCCCATTGTCTTCGTACTTTTCTATTCCTTCAATAGTTGGTTTACGTGGTTCAAAAGAACCTAAACCACCGGCTATCGCAACTACTTTTGCATGGTGCTGAGTGCCTTTGCTGGTAGTAACTATAAAAGAACCGTCATCTTGTTTTTCTATGGTTTGAGCACGTTCTCCAAGAGTAAATCCTGGCTGGAAAGGCTCAATTTGTTTCATTAAATTATCAACGAGATCACCAGCTAAAACCTCTGGAAAGCCAGGAATATCGTAAATAGGTTTTTTGGGATATAATTCAGAACATTGTCCACCAGGTTGTGCCAGCGCATCAATAATATGGCACTTAAGCTTTAATAATCCAGCTTCAAAAACGGTAAATAATCCTGTAGGTCCAGCACCTATAATTAGTATATCTGTAGTAATCATATCTTGAGTCATAGCAACTTTAAGGCTAAATAATTAGCGTTGTGCAAAGGTCGTTATGAAAAGGCAGGTAAACAAATGATTTAAGTCATCTATAACTTAAGAAATATATAATATGAATGATTGTATTGACGCTTTCGCGAAAGCGAAAAACTAATCAAGAGGAAGAATGTGGTTTTTGAACGGTCAACCGCGAGAGGTTAAAATAAGAAAACAGCCCATCTTAATATCGTAAACAACTCGCATTGGGTGACCTATCCAAAACTATTTGTTAAAACTTAACACGGCAAATATAGACACTTTATTTAAACCCTACAAGCCCCATAGGATTTAACGAGTATTTTTATTTTGAATAGGAATCTGAAGCTATCCTATTTATTCTAAGAAAGTTGAAAAGCATGATGTATTTAAGCTAAGTCCTCTAAGGTTTGATTTTCTAGAACCTCGAGTGTATTATCCCTTACTTTTATCATCAATTTATTTACGGCGCAAGCATCTTCGTCTGCACAGTCTTCGCATTTTTCATAACAATTAAGACTCACGCATGGTAACATGCCTATAGGACCTTCTAGAATGCGGTGCACGGTGGACATTCTTATTTTTTTAGGATCCTGCATTAAATAATAACCACCACCTTTGCCTTTGCGACTACCCAATATACTATTCTTCCTTAATTCCAGTAAAATAGCTTCTAGGAATTTGTGCGGTATATTCTCAGACTCTGCAATAGTAGCAATAGAGGTAGGTTCTTGATTTTTTAAACGCGCAAGATAAGTGAGCGCCTTAATACCATATTTCGTTTTACGTGATAGCATATTCAAATCTACTACTTTCTAACATTTTCTACTATACCTAAAACGCAATTGTTAACCTTTCATTAACAACTAAGGTTTTCTTTTAAACGTAAATCCTTAAAATCAACCACATGAAATTAGTTTTACTATTATGTTTTTTCTGTTCCACACTTGTTGCTCAAGTGGGAATAGGAACGTCCACTCCATCTAGCAGTTCTTTACTCGATATTCATAGTGACGCAGGAGATAAAGGAATATTAATCCCAAGAATCGATATTGAAAATTTGAATACTGCAGCGCCAGTAACTGGCCTTATGGAAGAGAGCTTATTAGTTTACAATACAAACACTGTTACCGGTTCAGGATTTTATTTTTGGAATGGATCTTTATGGCAGCCATTAAATTCAGGTAATAACAACAATGTAAGCAATCCAGACCCAAATTCCTTCTGGAAAACTACTGGAAACATGGGGACTGATGCTGGTACAAATAACGACCAGCATTTTCTAGGTACTTGGGATAATCAAGATTTAGTCATCGCGACAAATACAGAGGAAAGAGTGCGCGTTACAACTAATGGTGACGTTGGTATAGGTGAAAACAACCCTAGTCAACTATTGCATATTTCTACTGCTAGAAATGGGCAAGGAATAAAGATAGAAAGAGGAAATGATAATTTTGAAATCACTCAAAGTGATAGAAATTTAGACCTCAATTCTTCAAACAACAATGGAAACTTTATTTATTCGTTTTCTGGAAATCAGAAACTGATTATGGATAATAATCAATTTTATCCAGCCGTTAATTCTGTAGACAATACTAATAACGTAGGTTATGACCTTGGGATTTTTAGCAGACATTTTAGACGCGTTTACTCGCAAGCCATACATACTAATGATAATGACGTCAATGGTGGATTAAGAATCAATATAGGAAGCAGCGGTAACACCACTGCAGACTATATGTTCAGTGATTTTGCCCACTTTCCAGTTTTAAATGGTGTTAAAGATTTAGGTAGAAATGGTAATGCATGGGGTGATTTCTATTTTCAAAATGCCTTTAGAGTTTCAGATAAAAGAACAAAGAAAAACATAGAGACCATGCAGCCAGGTTTAACAACGGTACTATCCATAAACACTTACCAATATCAATACATCAACGATAAAAGTAATAGATTACAATATGGTTTTATGGCTCAAGAATTACAACAGCAAATTCCTTCTATAGTTGATGAAGCAACAAACGAAGAGAAATCTCTTGCCGTTGATTACGGTCAGATGATACCACTTCTTGTAAAATCTATACAGGAGCAACAAACCCAAATCGATGCGTTAAAGAAAGAAATATCTGATCTCAAAAACAGATAGAAAATCCTTAGTTTCCATTATTCTGTTAAGAATCCTATAAGATCAACTGAATTAAATAATATCATTTACTACATTTGCAATTCAATAAAGAGGAAAGATTTGGCTGCTTGCGACCTCGTTTTCATAAGAAAACATAAAACGCTAAAACAGTGTACTGCGCAAAACAATACAGCCACCTTATCTTCTTGTATTTATTAATCACGCGAGGTTTGTAATTATTACGCTTTCGCGAAAGCGCACATACAAAATGCCATATTTATTTACATCAGAGTCCGTTAGTGAAGGACATCCAGACAAAGTTGCTGACCAAATCAGTGATGCACTGCTCGATAATTTTCTAGCTTTTGATCCAGAATCAAAAGTGGCCTGTGAAACCCTAGTTACTACAGGACAAGTAGTTCTTGCAGGAGAAGTAAAATCAAATACGTATATCGATGCAGCACAGATTGCACGCGATGTGATCAACAAGATAGGTTATACAAAAGGTGCTTATCAATTTTCTGGAGATTCTTGTGGAGTGATTTCTTTAATACATGAGCAATCGCAAGATATCAATCAAGGTGTAGATCGAGCGACTAAAGAAGAGCAAGGTGCTGGTGATCAAGGAATGATGTTCGGTTATGCAACTAATGAGACAGAGAACTATATGCCTTTAGCTTTAGATATTTCTCATAAAATATTGATTGAACTTGCTGCTTTACGTCGTGAAATGAAAGACATCACTTATTTGCGACCAGATGCAAAATCACAAGTAACTATTGAGTATAGCGATGATAACGTACCACAACGTATTGATGCTATCGTAATTTCTACGCAGCATGATGATTTTAATGATGATGACGACGCGATGCTGGCTCAAATCAAAAAAGATCTTGTTGAAATATTGATTCCGCGAGTAAAGAAGTTATTACCAGAATACGCTCAGCAATTATTCAATGACGATATCACGTATCACATTAACCCTACTGGTAAATTTGTAATCGGTGGACCGCATGGTGATACGGGACTTACTGGTCGTAAGATTATAGTAGATACTTATGGGGGAAAAGGAGCTCACGGTGGTGGTGCTTTTTCTGGAAAAGATCCTTCTAAAGTAGATAGAAGTGCCGCTTATGCTTCTCGTCACGTAGCAAAAAATCTTGTTGCCTCAGGACTTGCAACAGAGGTATTAGTACAAGTTTCTTATGCAATAGGAGTTGTAGAACCTACTTCTATTAACGTTGAAACATACGGAACTTCTACAGTAGACTTAACAGATGGAGAAATTTCAAAGAAGGTAGCCGAAATTTTTGACATGCGTCCAGCAGCCATTGAGTCACGTTTAAAATTAAGAAACCCTATCTATCAAGAAACAGCAGCCTATGGCCACATGGGTAGAACACCTCGTACTGAAAAGCTGGTTTTTGAATCACCTTATAATGGAAGAGTAGAACGTGAAGTAGAACTTTTTACTTGGGAAAAATTAGACTTTGTAGATCAAGTAAAGCAAGCTTTCTCTCTTTAATCAAGTCATCCTTATTGAAATACTCTGTTGAGAATTAATTCTTAACAGAGTATTTTTTGTTACCTTTAGTTCTAAATCTGTATAATATGAAAAATCTAATTTTTTTCTCATTGTTTTTATTTATCTCAGTGAGTAGTTTACAAGCACAAGAGGCAACCAAAGAAGACCAAGCTCAAGAGGCTAGAATACTCGAATTAATGTCCAAAAAAATAGACATAGACGTCGATAAAGAACTTTTCATGGAAGTGACGCCTAACACATATGTATCTGAGGTTCCAAAAGGAGTAATTATGGCTATGTATGTACCACAGGATTATGAAACTTCAAAGGAGAAAATTAAAAACGATACACCTAAAGACTTCAAACTTGAGAAAAGTGGAGAAAAACAAATTAATGGAGTAAATGTACTTTTTATGACAGGAACTAGTAGTGCTGAAGGCGTTACAATAAAAAGCACGATATACTGTATAGAATACGACAAGGAAACTTGTATCATGGCAATGGGAATGATTGAAGAAAATGCTGGTAAAAATTATAAAGAAGCTGTTGATAAAGCAATCACTTCGGTGGTAAAAAAGTATTAGATATCCTTCAATCTTTATTTTAATGAAGCTCGCTAAGTCTTAAATAATGATTTAGGGAGTTTTTTTAGCTCTAGTTGTAACCTTAACTTATAACAAATTTGAATCTAACCTGTTCATAACTCGGTTTTCAAAAAGCAGCGCAAAGACCTATATTTAAAATCGGTGAAATCTTATTTTTTAATTTTTTAATTGACTTATAATCAATTATTTATAAAAATAATTCTTGCCTAAATAAATCGCTTTACTCACTGCACTAGAACCAGCATTCATGTATTTAATATTTGACACAGAAACTACCGGATTACCTAAAAGATGGGACGCACCATATACAGATGTTGACAACTGGCCACGTGTGATTCAAATCGCCTGGCAATTACATGATGCGATGGGTAACCTTATCGAGGCGCAAGATTATTTGATACAGCCAGACGGTTTTGACATTCCTTATGATGCAGAGCGAATTCACGGTATTTCTACAGCATTGGCTCAAAAGGATGGGATCCCTCTAGAAGAAATGCTGGCTAAATTCAACATTGCGTTGAGTAAAACAAAATTTGTAGTAGGTCAAAATTTAAAATTTGACCTCAACGTTACAGGAGCCGAGTTTGAACGCACGCAAATAGGTAACGATCTTCAAGAGCTACCTGTTCTAGACACTTGTACAGAGCACACTGCAAACCTTTGTAAAATCCCTGGTGGCCGTTATGGAAAGTTCAAACTTCCTACGCTTACAGAGTTGCATGAATTTTTATTTCAGCAACCTTTTGGCGAGGCACATAATGCGACGGCAGATGTTGAAGCAACGACCAGATGTTTCCTAGAACTTATTAGAAAGGAGCAATACTCACTGGCTCAACTAGGAGTAGAAGATGGTTATTTTTCTCGCTTTCGCGAAAGCAACCCTACCACTATCCAACCGGTAGGAATACCACATGTCAATCTTAAAAAAGCATCTGAAAAACTTAAAACTGATGCTGCACCAGAGATTACTAAAGAAGAAATAAAGGAAAACCTCAATGAGTTAAATGAAGTAAAATTTGCTCATTTACATTCACACAGTCAGTTTTCTATTCTACAATCTACGGCTAGCGTAAAAGATCTAGTAGATGCAGCAGCAGCAAACGACATGCCTGCAGTTGCGATGACAGATCATGCTAATATGATGGGAGCATTTCACTTTGTTAAAGCTGTAAAAGCATACAATGCTAGTCTGGTAGATGCTGAAGATGGATCACATCGCAGCCCTATAAAACCTATCATAGGCTGTGAATTTCAGGTTTGTGAAGATATGCACGACCGCACTCATAAAGATAACGGTTATCAAATCGTCATATTAGCCAAAAATAAAAATGGCTATCACAACCTAGCCAAGATGGCTAGTAAAGCCTATACAGAGGGTTTTTACTACATGCCACGTATTGATAAAAAGCTGGTAGAAGAATATAAAGAAGATCTTATTGTACTCACTGGTAACATGTATGGTGAAGTGCCTTCTAAAATTTTAAATCTAGGAGAAAAACAAGCCGAAGAAGCACTTTTGTGGTGGAAAGAACATTTTGGTGAAGACTTGTACATTGAGATCATGCGCCATGGCCAAGAAGATGAAAACAGAGCCAATGAAGTATTGCTCCAATTTGCTCAAAAACATGAGGTGAAAATTGTTGCTACTAACAACACCTATTACATCCATAAAGATGATGCAAACGCGCATGACATTTTACTTTGTGTAAAAGATAATGAAAAGCAGGCTACACCTATAGGTCGCGGGCGTGGTTATCGATACGGTTTACCTAATCAAGAGTATTATTATAAGAGCGACTTGGAAATGAAAGAGCTTTTTAAAGATCTTCCAGAAGCTATTTTTAATGTGCAAGAAGTAGTCGATAAAATAGAAGCTTATGAATTGGCTAGAGATGTACTCTTACCTGCCTTTGATATACCAGCCGAATTTGTAGATGCAAATGACGCGATAGAAAAAACTAAAAATGGAGAAAATAACTATTTAAGACACCTTACTTACGAAGGAGCCAAAATACGTTACGGAGAAATCACTCCAGAAATTAAAGAACGATTAGAATTTGAATTAGACACGATCGCTAGAACTGGTTATCCTGGATATTTCTTAATTACCTGGGATTTTATTAAAGCAGCACGAGAAATGGATGTTGCCGTAGGTCCTGGACGTGGAAGTGCTGCTGGAAGTGTAGTCGCTTATTGTTTATGGATTACCAATGTAGATCCTATTCACTACGACTTACTTTTTGAGCGTTTCCTAAATCCTGATCGTGTATCCATGCCCGATATTGATATTGATTTTGATGATGAAAATCGTCATAAGGTGATGGATTATGTAATTGAAAAATATGGTGCTTCACAAGTGGCACAAATTATCACTTATGGAACGATGGCAGCAAAGTCTTCTATAAGGGATACTGCTCGTGCACTTGATTTACCATTACAAGATGCCGATCGTGTTGCAAAGTTGATTCCTGACTTTGCTAAACTTAAAAAGATTTTTGCTCTAGAGGACAATGAAATAGGTAGCAAATTTAGAGGCGATGATGCAGATATGGTGCGAGAACTGCGAGGACTCGCCGAAGGAAATGACCTTACTGCTGAAACATTAAAGCAAGCACGTATTCTAGAAGGATCTGTTAGAAACACTGGTGTTCATGCTTGTGGTGTCATTATTACGCCAGATGACTTGACAAATTTTGTGCCTGTTGCTACAGCAAAAAATTCTGATCTTTACGTAACTCAATTTGATAACGAAGTTGTAGAAAGCGCAGGTCTTTTAAAAATGGACTTCTTAGGGTTAAAAACCTTAAGTCAGATAAAAGATACGGTTGCTATCATAAAAGAGCGCCATGGAATAGAGCTTGACATAGAATCCATTCCGTTAGATGATGAGAAAACCTACGAACTCTTCCAGCGTGGAGAAACTACGGCTATTTTCCAGTATGAAAGTGTTGGGATGCAAAAATACATGAGAGAGCTCAAACCTACTCAATTTGCCGATCTTATCGCTATGAACGCTTTGTATCGTCCTGGACCTCTAGAATATATTCCAGAATTTATTGATCGTAAACATGGTCGTAAAGAGATCGTTTATGATCTAGACGCCATGGAGGAATACCTTCAGGAGACTTATGGTATTACGGTATATCAAGAGCAAGTGATGTTGCTTTCTCAAAAACTGGCTAACTTCTCTAAAGGTGATGCAGATGTTTTGAGGAAAGCCATGGGTAAAAAGCAAATGGCGACGCTGCAAAAGATGAAGCCTCAATTTCTAGATGCTGGAGAAGGAAACGGTCATGATCGCACGATTCTTGAAAAAGTATGGAAAGACTGGGAAGCATTTGCCTCCTATGCATTTAATAAATCTCACTCGACATGTTATGCTTGGATTGCTTATCAAACAGCTTATCTAAAAGCAAACTATGGTGCCGAATTTATGGCAGCTACGCTTTCTAATAACATGAATCAGATCAAAGATGTTACTAAGTTCATGGACGAGTGCCGCCGCATGGGACTAGACGTATTAGGGCCTGATGTTAATGAATCCAATTATAAATTTACCGTAAATCCTAAAGGAGCCATTCGTTTTGGGATGGGAGCTGTGAAAGGTCTAGGTCATGGTGCAGTAATGACTATTATTGATAACAGAAAAGATGGTCCTTACAAGAGTATCTTTGATATGGCAAAGCGCATAGACTTGCGTGCAGCAAATAAAAAGTCCTTTGAAGCACTGGCTTTGAGTGGTGGCTTTGACGGTTTAGGAGGAGAAAATAGAGCTCAGTTCTTCTATGAATTTGAAAACGGACAGATTTTTCTGGAACAAGTAGTGAAATACGCGCAAAAATTTCAAGAGAATGAAAACAGTGCTCAAGTAAGTCTTTTTGGAGAAGCTAGTGACGTACAAATACCAGAACCTCAATTGCCGATTTGCGAAGATTGGGGAACGATGGAGAAATTAAAAAGAGAAAAAGAAGTAGTTGGAATCTATATTTCAGGACATCCTCTGGATGATTATAAAAAAGAGATCGAGTTTTTCTGTAATGCAAATCTTGCGGCTATGAAAGACCTCACTCCTTTAGTAAATAGAGAATTGACTTTTTGTGGTGTTATTACAGAAGCACGTCATATGATGAGTAAGGCAAACAAGCCTTGGGGAATGTTTACTATGGAGGACTATGAGGAAACTTATGAGTTTAGAATGTTCGGTGAAGACTATTTAAAATTCAGACACTTTTTAATTCCGAATACTTTTTTACATGCCAAAGTGAAAATTCAGCAAGGCTGGATCGATAAAAATACGGGCAAACCTCGAGATCCTAGAATTCTATTTACTGCCATGTCACAATTACAAGATGTGATGTCGCAAGCTGCCAAAAAACTGACGATTGAATTACATGTAAGCGAGGTTTTAGAAGAGCGCATAGAATTACTTAAGGAGACACTAGATAAGCATCAAGGAGATCATCGTTTGTATTTTAATCTGAAGGATCACGAAGAAAAAATTTCTTTAGACATGTCAGCAAGACTTCAAAAAGTAAATGTTACCGCAGAGTTGTTAGAGGTTTTAGATGAAAATGAAATCACCTATGGAGTTGGTTAAATTTTCTAACTATATTTTTTCTTAGGGTAGAATTAATACTGCTCTTAGGAAAAAGAATAAAAATCATGCTTCTAAAGTTCAAAAAATTATATTTGCCAGAATAATCCAGCGTTTATGCAATTCAACATAACAGAAGACTTCTTAGAAGAAATACGGTCATTGATTGAAGCTAATGACAGTGAAACGCTGGAACGTATTCTAGAAGAAGTACACTTTGCAGACATTGCAGAGATCATCGATGAGCTTAATCTAGAGCAAGCCGTATTTATCGTTAAGCTCTTAGATTCAGAAAAAACGTCCGAAGCCTTAATGGAACTGGACGAGGCTCAAAGAGATCGCGTTTTAAATGCGCTATCACCACGAGAGATCGCCGAGGAGCTCGAAGAAATGGATACCGATGATGCTGCCGATATCCTGAACGATTTACCAGAAAATATTGCTCAAGAAGTTATCAATGAGATAGAAGATGAGCAACATGCAGAAGATATTGTTGACCTGCTTCGTTATGAAGAAAATAGCGCTGGTGGATTAATGGCAAAAGAGCTGGTGCGAGTAAACGAAAACTGGACCGTTACTGGCTGTGTAAGTGAAATGCGTGCTCAAGCAGAAAATGTCACTCGTGTTCACTCCATTTATGTAGTCGATAACAACAATAAACTCAAAGGAAGACTCTCGCTCAAAGACCTGCTCACCAGTAAAGAAACTACACCTATTAAGGATGTGTATATTCCCAAAGTTGATTTTGTAACAGTAAACACCTCTGGAGAAGAAGTAGCACGCATCATGCGTAAATACGATCTAGAAGCCATTCCCGTAATTGATGAACTAGAACGACTCGTAGGACGCATTACCATTGATGATATTGTAGATTTTATTACAGAAGAAGCTGAGAAAGATTACCAACTTGCCAGTGGTATTTCCCAAGATGTTGAAGCAAATGATAGTATTTGGGACCTTACTAAAGCACGTCTTCCTTGGCTAGTTTTAGGACTTTTAGGAGGTATAGGCGCCGCAGCAATAATGGGCGGTTTTGAAGAGATTTTTGAAAAGCATGCTGTGTTATTTTTCTTCACGCCACTTATTGCAGCAATGGCTGGAAATGTAGGTGTTCAATCTAGCGCAATTATCGTACAAGGTATTGCAAACGACGATCTTAAAGGAAGTATAGGAAACAGGCTCGTAAAAGAGATTTTGCTCGCTATGCTTAACGGTGTAATTCTCGCCATTCTTTTGTTTGCTTACACATTTGCTACAAAAGGTGAGTTGCTCACTTCCCTTGCTATCTCCACGTCCCTTTTTGCGGTTATTATTGTAGCAGGTCTTGTAGGTACTTTTGTGCCGCTTGCATTACATAAAAGAGGTATCGACCCAGCACTGGCAACTGGTCCTTTTATCACTACGAGTAACGATATCTTCGGAATTCTAATCTATTTTATGATTGCCAAAGCGATTATAGGGATTTAAAAAAGCACTATTTATACTATGGTACCTTTACTTTTCTAGTTATAGAAGTTTTTTGATAATTACGCTTTCGCGAAAGCGCACTACACAGCAAACCCTAACTTTATTCTAACTTTTCTATTAGAATTAAATCTAGCCCAATGCTTATCTTTCCCCTATGAAAACGGCTTCGGTAAAAGAATTAAAAGAAGAGCTTAAATTCAGATCTGACGAAGATTTGATAAAGATCGTATTGCGACTGTCGCGATTTAAAAAAGAAAATAAGGAACTCCTCACCTATTTACTTTTTGAGTCTACTGATGAAGACGACTATATAGCTAAGGTAAAAGCGCTTATGGACAATCAGTTTCTAGCGCTGAATACGGCAAATAATTACCGCTTACAAAAAGGTGTGCGCAAAGTGCTTAGAGAAACTAAAAAATATGCTCGCTACTCTGGCAACAAAGAAACCGAGGTTGCGCTTCTTATACACTTTTGTAGACTAATGAGAGAAACTCATCCACAAGTGTTGCGCAGTAAAACCATGCGCGACTTAATGGCAAGACAAATTGTGCTAATTAAAACGCGTATCTCGACTTTACATGAAGACCTACAATATGATTTTGAAAGTGAACTGAACATGGTGGAAGTTTGATTAAGGATTGTAGATTTTTGATTTACGATATGAAAGCTGTATCATAATTTAAAACCAGATAGTAGATAAAATAAATTTTATAATAATGAATTTTTGGAATGACATTGAAGATTGCCTTAATAACGAAGGTTTTGAACCTCTGATTGAAAATGAATCTATTCATTGGCAAAGCGAAAGAGCAAGTTTTAACATCAAATATAAGGATATCGCTTTTGAAGGAAATAGACTTGCTTGGTATCAAGATGAGGAATATGGAAGATGTTCGATTAAAATAAAATATGCAAATGGAATAATTTTAAATTGGCAACCTAAAAGTAATCATTCTGATTTTGGATTTAGACTTCATTATATTAAATGGTTTGGATACAAACTAATAGCTATATACACAGAAAAACACCGCACTTATATTGTCAAAATTGAAAACTTGACCGTCACTATTTTATATGGGGGAAACATAGATAAGATTAAAATCACCAATGACAGAATTTTTGTTAAAGAATTTCAAAACAATGATTTTTTCCAATTCATATACATAAATTCTGATCCTTTTTCTGAATCAGGAGTGTATTGTATCCCGTTAGTAAATTTGAAAAGCAAAGTCCTTCAAATTGAATTGGAAAGCTTTAATAATTATTTTCTTATTATGGATAAAGAATACAACAAAGTAACCACTCAAGGTAAAAACTCATATAGTTCTTAGATAATTAATTTTACTGTTAAGGAACTAAAATATTGCTCAGAATAAATTGATTATTTAAAACCCTATTTTTATTCGATGAAAGTACTTCACCTAGATAGCAACCACGATATTCTTGCAGAGAAACTGGAACAAGCTGGTTTTGAAAATCATTATGACTGCACTTCTTCTAAACAGGAGATCATGAAAGTTATAGCTGGTTATGATGGCCTGATAGTAAGAAGTAGGTTCCCCATTAATCAAGAGTTTTTGCAGGTTGCAAGTAATTTAAAATTTATAGGTCGTGTAGGCGCTGGACTTGAAAACATTGATCTAGAAACAGCAAAGGATCTAGGAATAAAGTGTTACAACGCTCCAGAAGGAAATAGAAATGCTGTAGGTGAGCACGCATTAGGAATGTTACTATCGCTATTTAATCATTTGAATCGAGCAGATCAAGAAGTACGGTCTGGATTGTGGCAGCGAGAAGAAAATCGTGGCGTAGAACTAGAAGGTAAAACGGTAGGATTAATAGGTTATGGAAACATGGGTAAGGCTTTTGCTAAAAAGCTCTCAGGGTTTGACTGCAAGGTCATTTGTTATGACATCAAAAAAGCAGTAGGTGATATGTATTGCGGTCAAGTAAGTCTTGAAGAACTACAAAAACAAGCTGATGTCCTATCACTACACATACCGCAGACTCCTGATACTATAAAGATGATAGATCAAGCTTTTATCGGCGCTTTTAGAAAACCATTTTACCTTATCAATACTGCAAGAGGCAAGTCTGTAGTAACTATTGACCTTGTCGAGGCACTTAAAAATGGCAAAATACTAGGTGCTGGTCTCGATGTATTAGAATATGAAAAAGGTTCTTTTGAATCTCTTTTTCGCCCTGAGCTACCTCAGGATAAACTTTCATCTAAAAAGATGAAAAGCGAAATTCCAACGGCATTTAAAGAGCTACTGTCTATGGATAATGTTATATTAAGCCCACATGTAGCAGGCTGGACGGTAGAATCTAAATATAAACTTGCTGAAGTAATTGCAAATAAAATTATCTCAAACCATCAACCATCATGAATAAAGTTACAGGAATAGGCGGTATATTTTTTAAATGTAAAGACGTTGCTGCCACTAAGAAATGGTATGAAAAACATCTAGGCTTACCGGTAGATGATTATGGTTGTACCTTCTGGCAAGCAGATAGTGTGAAGCTGGATGAAAAAGCAAGCCAGCAATGGAGTCCGTTTAAAGCAGAGTCTACTTATTTTGAGCCAGGAGAACAAGAGTTTATGATCAATTACCGCGTGGCAGATTTGAAAAGTTTAATGGAAGAACTGAAACAAAACGGAGTTAAAACAGTCGGTAAGATAGAGGAATTCGATTACGGGAAATTTGGCTGGATTGTAGATTGTGATGATCGCAAAGTTGAATTATGGGAACCGGCAAATGAACACCTTTTTGAAAAATAATATACATTTACAACAACTAATCATAAATTACAAAAAATGAGTACAGACGGATACGATAGCGCTAAAGATAGTTTTGATAGTGCCAAAGATGCAGCAAAAGAAACATTTAATGATGCGGCAAATAGCGCCCAGAATAGCGCCAATGAATTCAAACAAAACTTTAATCAAACTGTAAATAGTCAAGATAATAAGAAAATACTGGCTGGACTATTAGGTATTTTCTTAGGTGGTTTCGGTATTCATAAGTTCATTTTAGGTTACAATACCGAAGGAATTATTCTTGCTGTGGTTACAATTTTGGGTATTTTAACTTCATGTATCCTTATTGGAGCGTTTTTTGTTTGGATACCAGGAACCATAGGATTAATAGAGGGAATTATTTATCTGACAAAGTCTGATGAAGAATTTTACCACACTTACCAGTTAAATAAAAAAGCTTGGTTTTAAGTTTTTGATTTACAAATATATAAGGTCTTAAATGTTAAGTTTAAGACCTTTTTTTGTGAACCAATTTTAATGGACTTAACTTTGCGTTAACATTGCACATAGCATTTGCTATTTTTAATTACTCATGGCATTAAAAATTCTAGTTTTAAGTACGACTAACTCAACTTTGGGTCCTATGGCCCAAGGTTTTTTAGATTACTACAGCTCAAAGAAGACACAGGTTATAAGCGCTGGTTTAGAACCGTTACCTACTCATCAAATGGCTGTAAAGGTGATGGATTCACTTGGTATACCTATAGAAAAGTCGCGCATGAAATTTGAAGATATTGAAGAAATCACCTTTGACTTCATTATTACCTTTTCCAAGAAAGCCAACGAGATAGCAACATCAAAGACCAAAAAGGCACAAATATTTCATCTAGATATGGATAATTTAGATAAAACTTCAGGAACAGATAAAGAGATAAAAAAAGCCTTCAAATCCAGCCGCAAAGAATTACAAGATTATTGCATAGAATTTGCAGAAAAATATCTTCAAAAAAAGAAATAATACAAACTCTTACTCTTTTAATTTATAGTCTAAAGGCAACATTCCAGAAATTTTAAGTTTTTAGGTAAATTAAAATAATTACGCAATTTAGAGTGTAGTTTTCAGCACTGCTATTTACCCTTCACCATCTTCCTGTTGTGAGCTAAAGTATTTAGATTCCATTTCTGCCTGAAACTCTTCCATTACTGGCTTCACCGTGCTTTCTGGAAGGTCTGCAATGCGTATATACATTAAACCATCCACAGCATTGTTGAATAATGGGTCTACATTAAAAGCAACCACTTTTGCATTTTGCTTTACGTACTTTTTAATAAGTACAGGAAGACGTAATTCATTAGGCTCTAACTCGTCTATAATTTTATCAAACTTATTGAGGTCTGCAGCGCTTTCATCAAAAATAAAATCCTTATCTGCATCTTCTAGTTTTACTTTAAAGTCTTGCTTTGGGGTAATATACTGAGCTATATATGGATCGTAATAGTTACTTTTCATAAACTCGATCATCAATGATTTAGAAAAGTTAGAGAACTTATTACTGATGCTTACTCCACCTATTAGATACTTATGCTCTGGAAACCTAAGCGTACAATGCACAATTCCTTTCCATAGTAAGAACAGCGGCATAGGTTTTTGCTGGTATTCTTTTATGATAAAAGCACGGCCCATTTCAATGGACTCACTCATCATTTTATGAAGCTCTGGCTCAAATTTGAACAACTCATTTAAATAAAACCCTTCAAGACCGTAAGCTTTACTTATCTGGCTACCCATTCCCATGCGGTAGGCTCCTGCAATGCAATTTGCATCTCGATCCCATAAGAACATTTGATGGTAATAATTATCATACTTATCAAGATCGGTAGGTTGATTAGTGCCTTCACCTATTGCTCTAAATGTGATTTCCCTTAATCTACCGAGTTCTGCTAAGACATTAGGGATGTGTTCTTTTTGAGAAAGAAAGACTTCATAATTTTTAGATTCTAATAGACGCTTATCTCCCATTTCTCTTAACGCATCTACTTCTTTGATCAAGGACTTTTGATCTGTCGTTGCGGCAATTTTTTTGGGAGCTTTAGGAATTTTAATCGTTTTAGGAAGGTCACTTAGCTTTTTCACCTCTTTATCATAAGGTTTAGAAAGCATGTATGTTTTTTTACGTAGAAAATCAGTAAAATCCTCCAACGATTCATGCTCTTTTTGAGCCTTGACAGATATTGGGTTACCTATTCTAACTTTAATAACGCGGTGTTTTTGAGAAAGCAGCTCAGAAGGTAATTTGGCTGTTCTAAAAACATCATTAATTTTTGCTAGCCTATAAAACATGCGGCTATTCTTTGCATGAAAATAAATAGGAATTACTGGAACCTCAGCTCTCTGGATAAGTTTCATAGCACTTTCCTCCCATTTCTTATCTACGACGAGTTTTCCATCTCTATAGGTCGAAACTTCTCCTGCAGGAAATACTCCTAGAGGAAAGTCGTTTTTTAAATGTCGTATAGCTTGCATAAACCCAGCGGTACTAGACTTAGCGTCTTTACGATCCTCAAAAGGGTTAACCGGCATAATAAATGGCTTCAACGGCTCGATGCGGTGCAGTAAAAAGTTAGCTATAATTTTATAATCTGGACGACGTTCAAGAAGCAGTTTTAATAATAATATACCATCAATTCCTCCTAGCGGATGATTTGAAATAGTAATAAAAGCATTGTTTTTAGGAATACGCCTTAAATCTTCTTCAGGGATTTCAAACTCAATTTGCAAATCCTCTAACAAGCCATTTAAAAAGTCGCCTGTTTGTTTATGCTTATGTCTATTGTATAATTTATTGAGAGTAGATATACGCAAAAGTTTCATTAACGACCATCCTCCGAGAGTGCCTAAAAAGCCGTATTTATCTATATTGATAGCCTTTGCTACCTCTTTTGCATTTACTAATCCCATAGAAATTGGTTGGTTGTCATATTACAAATATAAGATAATTGTAACCTGACTATTCTTTAACGATTAATTGGAGTGTTTCTTGCGCTCGTTGCTTCAATAACACTTCTTTTCCAGCTTCTATAAATTCCATAGCATCCTCGTTGTAATGCCTAACCGTGTAAAGTGACACACCGGTAACATGACTTATTTTATATCGTGATTCTAAGTCTGCAAGTAATTCTTTAAGTTTATTATATTTATCTTCTACACAAAGTGAAAAGCTTATGGCACTATTTTGCAATAAGCCTACTTGCATTTTATGCTCACTAAGTTCTTGAAAAATATCAGAAATGTTATTCTCTCCTATGAAACTAAAATCTCTAGAGGAAATTTTCATGAACACCATGTTTTTTCTAACGATATAACATGGTATAAATGGATCTATGGTTGCAGCGTCAGTAATTACGGTACCTTCATCTTCAGGAAGTAAAAATGATTTTACATAAAGAGGTATTTTTTTACCTTGAAGCGGTTGTAGCGTTTTAGGATGAATGACTGAAGCGCCGTAGAATGCCAGCTCAATCGCTTCATTATAAGGAATCTTTTGCAGCAGAACGGTATTTTGAAAAGCTCGAGGATCTGCATTAAGTACGCCTGGCACATCTTTCCATATCGTGACACTATCTGCATCGAGGCAGTAAGCAAGGATAGCAGCCGTGTAATCACTTCCTTCTCTACCTAATGTTGTGGTAAAACCGTTGTCATCAGAACCTATAAACCCTTGTGTTATAAATAGCTGCGCACCACACTTCTTCTTAACTAGTTTTTCACTTTCTTTCCATTTTACAGCAGCATCTCTATATTTATTGTCGGTCTTAATAAACTCTCTTGCATCTTTCCATTGCAAAGGAATACCGCATTCATTAAGGTAGGCTGCCACGATTTTTGTAGACATCAATTCTCCATGACTTACCACTTGATCGTATAAAAAACTGTAACTTTTACTCTTGTTACGCAATAGTTCTTCTGTCAGTGACTCGATTATATATTTGATGTCTTTTTTGATTCCGCTTTCGCGAAAGCGGACTGAAAAATCACTTTCTTGATCATTACTAGGTTGTTCTAACGCACCAATCACCTCCATATGTTCTTCATACAAATGACTTATAAGATCTACGTAGGTGGTATCTTCAGATAGATATCTTTCAATGATTTCCTCAAGTGCATTAGTCGTTTTACCCATTGCAGAAACTACAATACCGGTATTTTCATAACCTATAGTGTTTAACACTTTACAGACGTTGCGCACACCAGCTGCGTCTTTAACTGAGGCACCACCGAATTTGAATATTCTCATTTGCTCTTGATATAATTCTCTAAAGAAGTTTGATCCATTTGAGCAAGATACCAGTCTTTGATCATGGTCACTCCTGTTTTCTCATAAAAATCTATCGCATTAGTATTCCAGTCCAGCACAACCCATTCTACTCTTCTCACGTTTTGTTCATATGCATATTGAAGTACTTGATCATACAATGCTTTACCCAAACCCTTACCTCTCATTTTCTCTGTCACAATGAGGTCTTCAAGGTGAATGGTTTTACCTTTCCAAGTAGAAAAACGAGGGTAACATAAACTAATGCCTTCGATCTTGTTATGATAAAGACCCACAAAGCATTTAAATAATGCCTCATCGCCTAGTCCATTTTCTTCTAATTCTTCAATAGTTACCTCTACCGCTTCTGGCTCATTTTCAAAAACCGCTAGTTCTTTAATGAGTTCTAGAACTCTTGGAAAATCTTCCTTTACAACTTCTCTTACCTCGATCATAGGTCAAATTTTAGGTAAATATAATTGACGACATGTAAAAAAATGTGAAAAGTATCTAATACAACGTTGTAGCGACCAATATTTTATTAAGATATTTGCGTAACTAATCATATTATGGCTACAAAAAATCAATCACTCGGAGAATTTATTATAGAGAACCAGTCTGACTTTCAGTACAGCAGTGGCGAGCTTTCTAGACTTATTAACTCTATACGTCTAGCTGCAAAAATGGTGAATCATGAAGTTAATAAAGCTGGTCTGGTAGATATTACTGGTAGTGCTGGCGAGATCAACACACAAGGTGAAGATCAACAAAAGCTGGATGTATTTGCAAATGACACTTTTATCAGGACTCTTACTAATAGGCAAATTGTTTGTGGAATCGCCAGTGAAGAAAATGATGACTTTATTACTATAGAAGGAGAACGTAAAGACCATGGTAATAAATATGTGGTCGCTATGGATCCACTAGATGGAAGTTCTAATATCGATGTGAATGTTTCTGTAGGTACCATTTTTTCTATTTACCGTCGTGTGACTCCAGTAGGAACTCCAGTGCAACTAGAAGATTTTCTACAACCAGGAAATATGCAAGTAGCTGCTGGTTATATCATTTATGGGACTTCTACCATGCTGGTTTATACTACTGGAAATGGAGTGAATGGATTTACTCTTAATCCTTCTTTAGGAACTTACTATCTTTCTCATCCTAATATGACCTTTCCAGAAGACGGCTCTATCTACAGCGTGAATGAAGGAAATTATGTGCATTTCCCTCAAGGTGTAAAAGATTACATCAAATATTGCCAGCAAGAAGAAGGTGACAGGCCTTATACAAGTCGTTACATAGGAAGTCTAGTGAGCGATATACATCGTAATATGATTAAAGGTGGAATCTATATGTATCCTAAAAGCTCCAAATCAGTAGATGGTAAATTGCGATTGCTTTACGAATGTAATCCTATGGCGTTTATTGCCGAACAAGCTGGAGGACTAGCTAGCGACGGATATCAGCGCATTATGGACTTGAAGCCTAATGAGTTACATCAACGTGTACCATTCTTTTGTGGTAGTAAAAATATGGTGCGTAAAGCAGAAGAGTTTATGAGTAAATATCCTCGATAATTTTGCTTAAATTTGTAGCTTAACCTAACCAGAATGGCAAAAGACAAAAAGCAATCGGAGGAAGCATCATTATCTATAGATAGCAGCTCAAAATTAGAAGCTATTAAGAATCTTATTTTTGGTGAAAACATCCAGCAATACGATTCTGAATTTGATCTTTTAAAGAAAGATATCATTGCAAAGCGACAAGAATTGCATGATATGATTGAAGAAACTAGGGACGAGCTTCACAAAAGCATCGATAGCCTTTCTACAGATTTAAACATACGTATAACTGACTTAGAGTCTAAAATAGACGATAGATTAGAGAACATGGACGAAGACAAAACAAGCCGTTCTATGTTAGGTGATGCGTTAATAGAATTAGGTGAAAAAATAAAAGCCTAAAATAAAGTATGATTAACCAGGATGATAAGCTGGATTTATTACGTACTCTCTTACTTACTGATGATAGGCAATTAACAGAAAGCATCTCAAAAAAGATTTCTGATCTCGAGGAAACTATAAGAGAACGAGAAAAACTTTCTGAAAAAGTATCTCCCATCATTAAAGAGGAGCTAGAAACTTTTGCCTTAAATATTCCCGAACAATTAGGACCAGTAATTACAAAAACTCTCAAAAAACAAATCGAAGAGTCTAAAGATCAGGTGGTAGAGGCGCTTTATCCCATTTTAGGGAAAATGATCAAGAAATATATTTCTAACGAGATCAAAATGCTTTCAGAAAACGTTGATCTTGCTACTAAAGATGTATTTTCTGGAAGAGCGATAAAAAGGAAACTCAAAGCGCTCTTTAGTGGTGTTAAAGAAAATGACATTATAATAAGTGGACTTGCTAAGGCAGAAGTGGAACAAATTTTTGTCATTGAAAAAGGTTCTGGAATCCTGTTAGGTAGTTATCAAACTAAGGAGACCGTAGATGAAGACATGATAAGTGGCATGCTTACAGCCATTAAAGCCTTTGTAGAAGATGCTTTTAAAGAAACCCATCATGACTTGCAATCTATTGAATACGACCTTTATGAAATTCACCTGCATAGTTTTCATAAATATTACATTGCAAGTGCCGTAAGTGGTACTTTTACCGAGAGACTTGAAAATGAATTAGAAGATTTTAATTTAGAAATAAGTCAAGAGATCAGTAAACGAAATATTATTTACGATCGCACTGAATTAGAGAATTTATTATTAGATAAATTCAAAACTTACAAATTTACAGAAGAATAAAATGTCCTCTAAAAAAATAGTTATTGTTGGAAGCTTTGGAGTTGGTAAAACCTCTCTTATTCGTCGTTTTGTAGACGATACTTTTGCAGAAGACTACAAAGTAACCATAGGTGTACACATCTTAAAGAAAACAGTTGAGCTTCCTGAGCATACTGTTAACCTTATCATTTGGGATACAGAAGGTACAGACGAAATTGAAGAGATCAGAAAATCCTATTTAATCGGGACACATGGGTTTATTTATGTGAGTGACGTGACGCGCCCTAGAACTTATGAAAATATAGGCGCACACAAAGATTACCTGATTAAAAACTTTGGTAACATCCCAATTCTTACCGTAGGAAATAAAAGTGATTTATTGATTAAAGGATCGATTGCACAAAAGAAAGAAGAGTTGGATTTTTTAGATATGTTAGTTAGTGCAAAAGAAGGTAATAACATTCAACGCTTATTTGAAAAAATGGCTAAAATTCTTATTTCATAATGAGTAGCAATTCAAAAGGTGAATTTATAGTTCCTGTTCAATTTATTTCAATTGATTCAAATGGCACTATTAAAAGTTCTGATCAAAAGTTATTGAACTTTCAAAAAGGCGCACCTCTTAAAGAGGCACATCCCTTTTTTGAATCCATTGATTCCTTATTCAATTCTAGCTCAACTCATCTTAAGTTAGACTGCGTGAATATGTTTGACCGTACATTTGATGTCGAAGTCATTACACATAAAGATAACTCTGGAGTAATTATTTTAAGAGATCGTTCTGAATTCTATAGTCGTATACAAGAAGTAGCTCAGCAGCGCAATCAGTCGCTGATTTTAAACGAGCTCTTGGAAATCAAAAACGACCTGTTGCAAGAAAAAGAGGCTTTTAAAACAAAGTTCATTAAAAACTTTTCTCAAGAATTGAGAAGCCCTCTTACTTTAATAAGTGCCTTTTCATCACTTTTATTAAAGGGCGAACTAGATTTAGAACAAACTAAACTAGTAGAAGCACTAAAAGAACAAAGTGATTCTATCAGAAAATTACTGGATGATGTTATAGAACTTTCAAAGCTGAAGAAGGGAAATTCAAAACTAGTAGAAGAAGTTTTTTCATTTAAAGATTTGTTAGCCAATATTTATTTGAATTTTAATGCTAAAGTTTCTCTTTCAAAAAATACTTTTGAAATGGACGTAGCCAGCGGCGTACCAGATTATTTGGTAGGTGATCAAAGAAGAATAGGACAAGTAATCAATAACTTAATTGAAAACGCACTTATTTTTAATAATGGAAACCATATCAAATTTGAGGTGACAGAAAATCATAAAAGAGCTGGTAAAACTAGTTTGAGATTTCAAGTTCATCATAAAGGTATTGTCCCAGAAGGCTTAGGAGATAAATACGAATTAAAAGATCTAGAAAAGATGAAACCAGAAGGGCTCAACTTTTCTATAGTAAGAGAATTAGTTGAGTTATTAGACGGTACAGTTAAATTCAATAAAATTGACAAAGATTACACACAACAAATAGTGAATCTTAAGGTTGCCTATCCATTACATGAAGTAAAGCTTCCTCCTAAAAAAACCTCTACTGTAGAGCAATATAAATTTACTGAAAAAGTAAAGGTGTTAATAGCAGATGAGAACACTACTACTCAATTTACCGCTCTCAAGGTATTAGTAAGCACTGGTAATTTTAATACAGAAGTTTATACAGATCCAAGAGAGTTATTAGAAGCTGTAGAGAATCGTGAATTCGATCTTATTCTCATGTCATCTAGTATTTCACAAATTGACTCCATAGAGTTGATAAGTATTATCAAGCAATTTGCTAATGAGGAAAATAAAAAGATTCCTATCCTAGCTCTCACAGTTCATACGAGTAAAGAAAGCATAGCTGCTTATAAAGCTGCAGGGTTTAAAGACGTCATAAAAAAGCCTTATACAGATGATGAGTTGTTAAACACTATCTATAAAAGGCTTAGACTTAAAAAGTTTTTATAACTCTATCTATTTTTATTGAGTAGGTAACGGTAATCGTCCAGATTCAAGTGCCCGTTAAAAATTTCTATAGAACGTTCTACTAAGTACGCTGCATCTTCTTCATTATACCCTATTGCTGTTGCATACTTCTTCAATAACTTGTATTCATTTTCATCCATGCGATGATCTGCAAATACAATTTTAAAAAGGTCATGCAACCACTGGATACGCTCTTCTGCTGAATTAGGTGGAGCAACTGGGTACGCATTTGGGTTTTTAAGAATTTCGGTATAATTTGAATCTGATATATCTAATACAGACTTAAACCTTTTCAATACCACTTCTTCTTCTTCTTGCATTCCAGAAACCTGTGCAAGAGCTACTAATGTTGCAAAATGACTTTTATTTCTGGCACTAGCTCCAGACTCAAATAAACTTGAAAATGACATAATCTTATTTTAATTAGTGCAAATATAAGAATAGCTATTATAGCAATAGCTCATTATTTAAGATGACTTAGCATCTCAGAAACCATATTTCCTATTTCATATTCGTTTTTCCAGCTCCAGTCCTCACGAGCATGACTGTCATCTATGGAACTAGGCCAGCTATCGGCTATTTTCTGTCTAAAATCTGGCTCGTAACTAATTGTAAAATCAGGTAAATGCTTCTGTATTTCAGCAGTAATTTCTTTAGGTGTAAAACTCATTCCAGAAAGATTGTAAGAAGACCTTTGCTTGATTTCTCTTGCTGGAGCTCTCATGATCTCTGTAGTTGCTCTTACAGCATCTTCCATATACATCATAGGCAAGGCCGTATCTTCACTTAAAAAGCAGTTATAGGCATTATCTTCTATCGCTTTATGAAAAATATCAACTGCATAATCTGTTGTTCCACCACCTGGAAGTGTTTTCCATGAAATAAGTCCAGGATAACGTATAGACCTCACGTCTACGCCATATTTTTGATGGTAATATTCACACCATCGTTCTCCTGTTTGCTTACTGATACCGTAAACCGTTGTAGGTTCCATAATCGTGTGTTGAGGCGTGTCATCTTTAGGAGTTGTAGGTCCAAAAACCGCAATACTAGATGGCCAGAATATCTTATTAATCTTACCTTCTTTGGCAATATCTAATACATGCATCAAAGAATCCATATTTAAACTCCATGCTTTTTTAGGAAATTTCTCTCCCGTCGCACTTAGCATCGCTGCCATTAGATATACTTCGTCTATTTCATAATGCAAACAAATATCTTCGATCTGACTCTTATTCATCGCATCCAGCGTTTCAAAAGGTCCAGAAGCCATTATCTCCTCGTTTCCATCACGTATATCGCTGGCAATTACATGGTTTCCTCCATAAATTTGTCTCAATCTCATAGTAAGCTCAGTACCTATCTGGCCACAAGCGCCTATAACTAATATCTTCGTTGGCATTTTTAAATATTTATAGCAAATATAATAACACCATATAACGACAGCCATCAGTTTATTACAGTTTTAATAATAATCTCGCTTTCGCGAAAGCGGAATCCTAAAAAACACCTTACTTAACCACTAGATCTTCAAAACTGACCTGCTTTAAATCATGCAAGTGCTTCTTTTTTATTGCAGTAATTATAATCATATTTGCATTTCATCGTTCTATCATTATGCGCATCTTTATTATAGCCTTTTTACTACTTGTTGCCTGTAAACCAGCTCCTGTTGAGGAGTCTAAACAGGACCAGCTAGATTTCGCCGCTTTAGCTTTAAGATCATCACAAATGACCTTGATAGGCAACGCACAAAAAAAAGCGCTTGATTGGAATTCTTTTCAAAACTTGCTTACTGGACTAGAAAATTACGATCATTCCATTCCAGCGACTAACAAGTTGATAGACCATGTGAATGACATGCTAGAAAATCCTATTGATGATTTTGTAGATCAAGCGATCATTTCAAGGTTAATAGTTTTAAAAACTAGATTACACATCTACAAATCATATTTAGGTTACCGTATTAAAGAGTCGGCAGAAATAGAGAAAAAATATAATGACATTATCTTAGCTTTAGATGAATTAGTGCTACAAATAAATTGGAAAATCAATGAATTTGATCAACCTAATAAAACTCTTTTAGAGATTTTAAAAGCAGATCTAGAAGCCCAAAAAAATGACAGTATTCCAACTACTGATTAGAAATCTAATCAATTGTAGAATGGTAAACTTCTCTTAATCTAATCTACTTTTAAACACATGTCCTTTAATTTTAGGTCATGAGTGATTCACTACTTCAATTTACAAAGAAAGGTATTTACTGCAAACCAGCAGGAGTTTATCTAGATCCATGGCAACCTGTTTCTAAAGCACTAATAACACACGGTCATGCAGACCATTCTCGATGGGGTCATAAAAAATACATAACTCATCATGATAATGTACCTATTATCAGTCACCGGTTAGGAGATATAAATGTGAGCGGCGTTAGATACAACGACTCTTTTTCTATTAATAATGTAAAATTCTCATTTCATCCAGCAGGGCATATTCCTGGCTCTTCTCAAATACGTGTAGAGCACAAGGGAGAAGTTTGGGTATTTACTGGCGACTACAAGACCGAAGACGATGGTATTTCTAAAGTTTATGAACCTGTAAAATGCAATACGTTTATAACAGAATGTACTTTTGGCTTGCCTGCTTTCAAGTGGAGAGCTCAAAGTGAGGTGATGGAAGATATTAATTTATGGTGTGCCCAAAACCACCAAGAAAAAAAGACTTCTATTCTTTTTGCCTACTCACTAGGTAAAGCACAACGTATCATTAAACATCTGAACACCTCACAAATGAAGATTTATTGCCATGGCGCCGTCTTTAAAATGACAGAGGTCTTGAAAGATCAAATAGACTTCCCTCCTTTTCATCTCATCACTAGAGAAACTACCAAAGAAGAAATAGCTGGTAATATAGTCATTGCGCCACCTAGTGCGCATGGAAGTGCGTGGATGCGTAAAATGGTACCTTATGTAACGGCAAGTGCCAGTGGCTGGATGACTTTTAGAGGTGCCCGACGTAGAAGAGCTATTGATAAAGGTTTTGTTCTTTCAGATCATTGTGACTGGGATGGCCTCTTAGAAAGTATAGACGCTACAGGTTGTGAAAATGTCATCACAACACATGGTTATCAAGAGATTTTTGCTCGATTTTTAAGAGAAGAAAAAGGTCTTAATGCCATCAGTGAAAAAACCCAATACGAAGGTGAAAACCTTGAAGAAAAAGAGTCTGATGAAACGACAAAAGACAATGAGGAAAAAACAGCCACTACATCAGAGTCAGGTCCAAAGTCAAGTGTAGCGTTATGAAACAGTTTGCAGAACTTATTAGAACCATAGACGGCACCAATAAAACAAATCTTAAAGTAGCTGCATTAACCAACTATTTTAAAAAGGCAAGTGATGATGACAAGCTATGGACCATCGCTATTTTATCACATAGAAGACCTAAAAGACCAGTAAACACCACTCTCATGCGGGAATGGGCTACTCAAATAAGTGGCGTTCCTATGTGGTTATTTGAAGAAAGCTATCACATAGTAGGCGACCTTGCAGAAACCATCGCTCTTATTTTACCTACCTCAAATGAATCCAGTGATAAAAGCCTTTCACAAATCATTAAAGAGATTATCGATTTAAGATCAAAGGATGAATCTGAAAAACGAGACTATCTACAGAATAACTGGCTGCAATTGAACTATTACGAACGATTTGTTTTTAATAAAATCCTTACAGGTGGTTTTAGAATAGGAGTTTCCCAAAAATTAATGACTAGAGCATTAGCAAATGCCACTGGAATAGATAAAGACGTCCTTGCACATAAATTGATGGGCAGCTGGACTGGAGAAAACACCACTTTTCAAGAATTAGTTTATGAAGATAATGAGGTGGCTATGCGTGGTAAACCCTATCCTTTTTATCTGGCTTATGCTATAGAAGGAGAAGTTGATGAGCTAGGAGATATTTCTCAATGGAGTGCAGAGCATAAATGGGATGGAATAAGATCGCAAACCATCATACGTAGTGGCGAGTTATTTGTATGGTCTAGAGGAGAAGAACTTGTTACTGATAAATATCCAGAATTTCAAAAGTTTATAAGCACTATTCCAGATGGTACGGTGATCGATGGTGAAATCTTGCCATTCAAAGACGGATTAATTATGAACTTTAATGACCTTCAAACCAGAATAGGTCGTAAAACTGTTGGCAAAAAGCTATTAAAAGATGTTCCCGTTGTCATAGTCGCTTATGATTTGCTAGAATGGAAAGGAGAAGATTTAAGAGATCTGCCATTTGAAAAACGTAGAGCCATCTTAGATCAACTTGTGCTGGACTTAAATAAAAAGGAAGAAGGTTTACCTCAAGAAGAAAAAACGCCTTTGCTTCTATCAGAAACCATGAGTTTTAATTCTTGGGGCGACATGTCTCAGGAACGAGATCTAGCTAGAGAAAAACGGTCAGAAGGATTGATGATTAAACGTAAAGACAGTCCTTATCTGGTAGGTCGCAAAAAAGGTGACTGGTGGAAATGGAAAACAGATCCGTTTTCTGTAGATGCAGTACTCACCTATGCGATGAGAGGTCATGGAAGAAGAGCAAATCTATTTACTGATTATACATTTGGTTTATGGCAAGATGGCGAACTGGTAACTTTTGCAAAAGCCTATTCTGGACTCACAGATGCCGAATTTCGTAAAGTCGATGCATGGATTAAAAAAAATACTCTAGAACGTTTTGGACCAGTCCGGTCTGTAACGCCGCACCATGTTTTTGAAATTGCCTTTGAAGGAATTGCTCCTAGCAAACGTCACAAATCTGGAGTCGCTACACGTTTTCCACGTATTGTACGCTGGAGAAAAGACAAACCTATGGAAGAAGCAAATACACTTGATGACCTAAAAGCTTTAATACCATAAAACTAGAAATCGTCACATTCAAAACAAGAGAATGATAAGACTTTTTTTAAGCTATACCTTTAGCTTTTACGTCCCATTAATTGTAATGAGAAATCAGTTAATTGCTTTTTGCTTTCTGGAGCGATAGATAATTCCTCGATATTTTTTAAGGCCTTTTGGGTATATGACTCAATAGCATCTAGAGTTGCTTTTGCGCCACCGCTTTGCTCAAAGAAAACTTTTACCGTTTCTTTCTTCTCATCTATTTGCTCCTCAGTCATGTTCTCAAAGTGCAGGGCAAACCATTCTTTAAGTTCTGTAGCACAATCATTATTTTCAATACTTTTTAAATACAAGTAGGTTTTTTTATTCTCTCGTATATCTCCACCTACTTCTTTCCCAAAAGTTTCTGGGTCTCCAAAGGCATCTAAATAATCGTCCATTAATTGAAATGCAAGCCCAAGATTAATTCCGTAATCGTATATAAGTTCCTGCTCTTTTTCATCAACTCCTGCAATAATAGCACCCATTTGTAAAGCACAACCTACAAGAACAGATGTCTTAAGCTTGATCATATTTAAATATTCTGGAACACTAACATCATCTCTCGTCTCAAAGTCAACATCATGCTGCTGTCCTTCACAAACCTCAAGTGCTGTTCTTGAAAAGACCTTATTAAGCTGGTAAAATTTATCTTTATCATAATCTTCAAAAAGACGGTAGGCCATAATAAGCATGGCATCTCCAGTAAGGATTCCAGTATTGACATCCCACTTTTTATGCACTGTTTCCTTACCACGTCGCAAGTCTGCAGCATCCATGATATCATCGTGGAGTAATGTAAAATTATGAAATACCTCAACCGCAATGGCAGCGTTCATAGCATCTTTGGCAGTAGCTCCATACATTTCAGCACTCATTAAAGTCAGTAACGGGCGTAAACGTTTACCGCCTAAATCAAGTATGTAATGAACTGGATCGTACAATCCAGCTGGCTCTGTAGCAGTAACTTTTGATTTGAGCTCTTCTAAAAATGTAGTTCTAAGGGATTTCAATGTATTCATGCGGTAAAAATAACTGTTGCATTTTTCTTTTTTGTAGGAATTATTAATTGTCTTGTTAAATAATTGTAAAACTTAGGAAACTTTATGGGTTTCTAAAGTTTCCTAACGGTATATTTGCACGATCTTAAATTCAAAATGGCTACAATTAAGGAACATATTATTCAAACATCACTAGATTTATTTCTAACACTTGGTTTTAAAAGTGTAACAATGGATGAAATTGCTACCAAGCTAGGAATGAGCAAGAAAACCTTGTACAATCATTTTAAAAATAAAAACCAACTGGTTGATGTTTCCTCCTTACAACTGTGTACTCACATTTGCAATGGTGTCGATCAAATCGTAGATGGTGAAAATGAAAATGCCATTGAAGAGCTTTACACCGTGAAGAAATTTGTCATGGAACACTTGAAAGGAGACGACACATCACCTGTTTATCAATTACAAAAATACTATCCTGATACTCATAAAAAAATTACCGATATGCAATATGCGCATATGGAAAATTGCATCAAGAAGAATGTTACGAGAGGCATTGAAAAAGGATTATATCGAGATAATATAGATGCTGACTTTGTCGCTCGTATGTACTTCATCGGTATTCAAGGCATCAAAAACCTAAACATATTTCCTGCTCAAAAATACCCTGTTAATGAGCTTTATGATCAGTATTTAGATTACCACATTAGAGGAATTGTAACTCCGCAAGGACGTAAAATATTAAACAAAATCACCAACTCAAACCACGATTAAATGAACTATAAATTTTTATATGTATGGGTTTTTAGTGTTCTCGCTTTCGCGAAAGCGCACTCACAACAAACCTCTACTCAAGATTCCTACAGCTTCACGCTAGAAGAAGCCATTAACTATGGACTCGAAAATAATTACCAAGCCATCAATGCCAAAAGAGACATCGCAAAAGCATTGAAACAGAAATGGGAAACCACATCTACTGGATTACCGCAGATTAATGCTGGTATCGATTACAACTACAACGTGAAAACGCCTGTGATTGTTCTACCTGGAATATTTTTTGACGACAACGCAGCTCCTGGTAGTTTTACAGCAATTCCTGGTGCTCCACGACAGACGGCAAATCTCAACGCAACATTAAGCCAATTGATTTTTGACGGTTCATACATAGTAGCTTTAGAAGCTTCAGAAACTTTTCTTGATTTTTCTGAAAACGCAAATAACAAAGCCAAACTTGAGGTAAGAAAAGGAATTATCAATGCTTACGGTGGAGTGCTTCTTACACAAGAGAACATTTCTATCGTAGAACGTAACCTAACTACACTAAATAAAAACCTTGAAGAAACCACTAAGATTTATGAAAACGGTCTTGCCGAGGAAGAGGATGTAGAACAGCTTAGAATCACTAAAGCGCAACTAGAAAACCAACTAAACAGTGCAAAAAGACAAGAAGATATTGCTCTTGATATGTTGAAACTGGCTTTAGGAATCAATTTAGATCAAGAGATCATTCTAGAAGAAGATCTAGCTGCTCTAGCTATTCAAAATATGGATCCTAGCTTAAATGAAGAAACATTAAATCTAGAGAACAATGCCGATTTCCAGATCGCAACAAATTTTACTGAACAGAGAAGGCTAGAATACAAATTAGAACGAGCCAAGGCACTTCCTACGCTGTCAGGATTTCTGAATTATGGGATTCAATCGTTCGGAGAAGATTTTGTGTTTTTTGATGGAGATAATAGGTGGTTCGGTCAGAGTGTGGCAGGAGTAAGTTTATCAGTTCCTATTTTTAGTTCTTTGGGAAGACAAGCCAGAACAGATCGCGCAAAGATAGCTTGGGATCAAGCCAAAACTGATTTAGACCGTACGACTCAAGAAATTTTATTGAATTATCAAACTGCGCTTAATAATTACCAAATCGCAATTGATAATTACAGAACAAATAAAGAAAATCTTACACTTGCTGAGCGTATAGAAAATAAAAACAACATCAAGTTTAAAGAAGGTATTGCTACAAGCTTTGATTTAAGACAAGCACAAACTCAATTGTATAGTACGCAATCAAATTACCTACAGAGCATGTTTCAAGTTATAAGTGAAAAAGCAAATCTTGAAACCATTCTCAACACACCAGAATTCATAAAACAGAACTAAACCACCACTGAATTATATATCATGAAAAAATTAAGCATTTTATTTATAAGCCTTTTTATACTCACCTCATGTGGTGATAAAGCGCCTACCGTTGACGAGTTAATCGCAACAGGAGACACTCAAGTAATAGCTCAAAAGAAGACAGAACTACTCAATCAAAAGAAAGAGTTGGAAAATGAAATCAAAGCTATTGAGAATTACCTTGATAAGAATAGTGTACAGAAAGATGGCGCACTTGTAAGCATCTCAACAGTACAAGATACAATGTTCAATCACTTCATTGAGTTACAAGGTAGTGTGGACACTAAACAGAACATTACCCTAATGCCAGAAACCGCAGGGATTTTAACTAATGTCTATGTAAAAGAAGGACAAAGAGTCTCAAAAGGACAGCGCCTTGCAAAAATTGATGACGGTGGAATGTCACAGAGCATTGAGCAAATGAAAGTACAAGCGCAACTTGCAAAAACTACTTTTGAGCGTCAAGAGCGATTATGGAATCAGAAGATAGGTTCTGAGATTCAGTATCTACAAGCTAAAGCAAATTATGAGGCTCAAGAAAATGCGATTAAATCTATGCAACAACAGCTGGCAAAAACGATCATTACAGCACCTTTCTCAGGAGTTATAGATGACGTTATAACAGAACAAGGAAACACAGTAAGTCCAGGCATGACTCAAATTTTGAGAATTGTGAACCTCAATAATATGTACATAGAAGTAGAAGTTCCAGAAACATATATTTCTTCCGTTAACGAAGGAACAAATGTAAAAGTAGAGTTTCCAGTTTTAGGCAAAACTGTAGAAAGCAATGTGCGACAGACCAGCTCTTTCATTAATCCAGCAAATAGATCCTTTAGAATCGAAATCCCGGTAGAAAACAAGGAAGGCGCTATTAAACCTAACCTTACGGCTAGACTTAAAATTAATGATTACACAAATAAAGAGGCGATATTAATTCCACTGGCTGTAATTAGTGAAAATCAAAATGGAGATCAATACGTGATGATTGCTAGTGATTTAAAGAGTGGTGATCAATTTGATACCGCTGTCGCGAAAAGGAGAGTTATTCAAACTGGTAAAACCAGTGAAAACATGATCGAGATCACCGATGGCCTTGAAAAAGGAGATCGCATTATAGTTGAAGGTGCACGTAGTGTTAAGGAAGATCAGCAAATAAGAATCAAAAAAGCTTAAGAAATGGGTAAGAAAAGTGAAAAAGAGTTTGGATTTTCCTCGTGGGCAATCAATAACTCGACTGTAATTTGGATCTTGATAGGACTAGTTCTTATTCTAGGAGTACAAGGATACTTTGCGATGCCTCGTGAAGATTTCCCTGAAGTAAAAGAAACTAAAATATATATTTCTAGTGTTTATCCTGGTAATACCGCTGAAGATATAGAGCGTCTCATCACCGATCCTCTTGAGGACCGACTGAAAAACATTTCTGGTGTTGCAGAGGTACTTTCTACATCTCAAGAAGACTACTCCATTATCACGGTAGAATTTGAAGAAGGTTCTATCCTAGGCTCCAGCATTTCTGTAGAAGAAGCAAAGCAAAAAGTCAAAGATGAAGTAGATGTAGAAACTGCAAACGAAGACTGGCCTACTTTTAATAATGCTAAGGTAGAACCAAATGTGTTTGATCTTAAAATGAGTGAAGAAGTACCTATCATGAACATCAACTTGAGAGGTGAAGCATATACGGTAAGAAAACTTAAAGAATATGCAGAGTTTTTACAAGATGAAATTGAAGGACTTCAAGAAATCAAAGAAGCAAGTATAAGAGGTGCTCAAGAATTAGAGGTAGAAATCGCTGTAGATATTTACAAAATGACTGCTGCTGCTGTAAGCTTTGACAACGTGATCAATGCTGTACGTGGTGGGAATGCAACCATGAGTGCTGGAAATATCAAGACCGAAAACCAGCGTCGTACTATTAGAATTCTGGGTGAAATTACAACACCTAGTCAGCTGGATCGCTTTGTTGTTAAAAATGAAAATGGCGCCATCTATCTAAAAGATATTGCTGAAGTGAACTTTAAAGAAGAGGATAAAACCACTTATGCAAGAGAATCTGGCGACGCGGTTGTGATGATTGATGTAAAGAAGTCGTCTGGAAAAAACATGATTACTGCATCAGAAAGTATTAGAAAAATTATTGCTGACGCCAAAGAGAATGGTAAAATACCAGACAATATAGAAGTTACTATTACTAACGATGGTTCTAGTAGAACACTTAATCAAGTAGATGACTTGGTTAACAATATCATTTTTGGAGTAATTCTCGTTGTTACTGTTTTGATGTTTTTCTTAGGGTTTAGGAATGCGCTTTTCGTAGGTTTTGCAATTCCTATGTCTATGTTAATGAGCTTTATCATCCTCAACTTCTTGGGTTACACCTTAAACACGATGATTCTTTTTGCCATGATTATGGGATTAGGAATGCTTGTAGATAATGGTATTGTGGTAGTAGAAAACGTCTACCGATTGATGGACGAGGAAGGCATGTCCCGCACAAAAGCTGCAAAAATAGGAATTGGAGAAATCGCTGTTCCTATTATTATATCTACGTTAACTACTGTTGCTGCATTTGTACCTATAGGTTTATGGCCAGGAGTTATGGGAGAATTTATGAAATACTTCCCTATAACGCTATCGGTAGTTTTAGGTAGTTCACTGGTAGTTGCTATATTCTTTAATTCTATGCTCGTTTCAAAATACATGAGTATTGATGAAAAAAACATTCCCGTAAAGAAATTACTTCTCATCACCGCTGTTATGGGTGGAATAGGAGTTCTTATCTTACTTTTTGGTGGCGCAATAAGAGGTATAGGTTCTGTAATGGTACTAACTGTAATATTATTATGGCTGTATAAATATGTGGTTAAAGGAGCTACTTTATTTTTTCAACGTAGAATATTAAAGTGGTTAGATAACGCATACGAGCGATTTTTAAGGTTTGCCCTTAGAGGTAAAACACCCTATTTCTTTACCGCTGGTATGGCTGTAATGTTTTTTGGAGTATTAGCGCTGTATTTTGGATGGTCTGTAGGAACTGGCCGTACAAAAGTCGAGTTTTTCCCAGAGAATAAACCCAACCAGATTATTGTGTATATCGAGTATCCACAAGGTACTTCTATCAATAAAACTAACAAGACTACCAAAGAAATTGAGAGTATCGTTTATGATGTGATCAATCAAGACATGTATGTTGAAGATGGTAGAAACTTCCTTGTAGAAAGTACTGTTTCTCAAGTAGGTGAAGGAGCTGGCAATCCACAAACAGATGGTGGTAGTGCTGCTGAAATGCCTAATAAAGGGAAAATCACTGCTTCTATGCGTGAATACAAATACCGTAATGGTGCTGACAGTGAGATCTTACGTAAAAAAGTACAAGAAGCCGTTCAAGGAAAGTTTCCTGGTATAGCTATAAGCGTAGAAAAAGATGCTGCTGGTCCGCCGGCTGGTTACCCTATTAACGTTGAGCTTCAAGGTGATGATTATGAAGAATTAATTGTTACGGCAGAGCGTATGGTGAAATTTCTCAACGAGAAAAACATCGCTCCTGTTGACGAGTTAAAGATTGATGTAAATAAAAGCAAACCTGCCCTACAAGTAAAAGTAGATCGCGAGAAAGCAGGAGAATTAGGAATAAGCGCTAGTCAAGTAGGAATGCAATTGCGTAGATCTATATTTGGAGAGAAAGCTGGTATTTATAAGAAAGATGGAGAAGATTACGATATTTATGTAAGATTCAACGAGGAGAATAGATACGATCGCAGCTCGTTGTTCAATCAGCGTATTACTTATAGAGATATGGCATCTGGTCAAGTATTAGAAATTCCAGTAAGTGCTGTTACTACTCAAGAAAACGTTTCTGGATTTAGTGCCATTAAGCATAAAGATAATCAGCGTGTGGTGACCGTGTACAGTGCTCTGAAACCAGGCTATAGCGATGCTGGCGCAGCAGTTGCGCAAATCCAAAACGAAATGCTGGATTTTGAGGGTCTTTCTGATGGTATTAAAATCGATTATACTGGACAACTAGAAGAGCAAAACAAACAACAAGCCTTTCTTATGACCGCTTTAATGGTTGGACTATTATTGATTTTCTTCATCCTGATTTTCCAATTTGGAGGTATTTCTAAGCCTACTATCATCATGATTTCTATATTCCTAAGTTTTATAGGAGTGTTCTTAGGATTAATGGTAACAGGATGGCCGTTTGTTATTATGATGACCATGATGGGAATCATCTCCCTTGCAGGTATTGTGGTAAACAACAGTGTAGTTTTAATCGATTACGTAGACATACTCAAACTGCGTAGAAGAGAAGAATTAGGAATAGATGACGATAAACACTTGATAAGCAAAGAAGATTCATTTGCTGCGATCGTTCAAGCTGGTAAAGCTCGTTTGAGACCAGTACTTCTTACTGCAATCACAACCGTGTTGGGATTAATTCCTCTGGCGATAGGTTTTAATATTGACTTCTTTAGTTTGTTTAGCCAGTTTGATCCTAAAATATATATGGGTGGAGATAACGTGATCTTTTGGGGACCACTAGCATGGACCGTAATCTTCGGTTTATTATTTGCCACGTTCTTAACGCTGATTATTGTACCTGTTTTATTATATCTTGTACACAGAGCAAAGTTGAGATTTCAGCGATTTAAAAATCCTGAAAGAGTTGAAGAAACTCAAAGAATCACAGGTGAGTTTGAAGAAGATCAACAAGTAGCATAACGACATTCTTTTATTTACGCTAAAAAGGCATTTAACGATTGTTAAATGCCTTTTTTATTGTTCATCGTTTTGTACTTGTATGAAGCTGAAATATCAATTTAATAGCTTCCTGAAGTGATTCAAACACTTCCTATACATACTCCTTTAGATAAAATAAGGTGAGTTCGACGTAATAATGATTGATATTCAATAAGTTAGTTTGATTTTTGTTTTTATAATAAATAGAATTGAATTCTTTCAACGGTTTGGGACTTTCAACCACTCCTGATTGCATCGTCGCTGGTGCGACGAGGTCAATCTGTCCTCGCCTTTTCTAAAGCGAGGAGTTGAACATCAATATTTTAAACTTTAAATGTCTAGTATTCTTATATCGAACTCACGTTAAAATACGATGTTACGTTCAAAATGTGGGTTAACTATTCCGCTTTCGCGAAAGCAAGATCAACACCAACTTTTTATTACATCAAATTCCTGTCAGAAGCGTCAAACTCGCGGTAATATTGCTCCACGATGTGTATGGTCTGGTTCATCAAGTCTCTAGTTTCTAGCAGCAAACTAAAGTAAAGCGTGGTATTCTTAGGCGACTCTTCATCATCCTTAGTTCTATGTACTTGCTTATCGATTTTCTCATTAACCAGTTCAATCAGCTGTCTCTTCTCTAAAATTATAGTCTCTAAACTATTGAAATCTTTTGTCGTAAAAATTTCTTGTGCGTCATCAAATATTTCATGAATACGTAAGATAATCTCTTTAAGATCTTTAATTTGAGTAAACTTAAGGCTCTTGTGATTATTACTAATGTGCTTATTGCTAGATTTTGCAATGTAATCGAGCGATTGCGAAATATCTTGAAGATTACCGAGTACCTCAATGTAAAACTTACTTGCTCCTAAGTTTTTCTCATCTAGGTTTTTAATAAAGAAATAAATGTTATCTCTTAAGACATCGATCTCACCAGATAATTTTTTACTTTCTTTTTTAGAAGTCTTTAGAATCGTCAGATCCTGCGCAATCAAGCCATCAAGAGTGTTTTTATAGATGCGCTTAGAACGTTTAAAAACAGTCGCCACATTATCAGAGCTTTCATTAATGATTCCTTGTATGGTTTTACTTTCTGCTTTTTTAAGTTCTTCTGTCTCTTCTTGTTTTTTCTGAGATTTTTTATGGCCTATAAAACTACGTATCAATAATAGCACAGCTAGTACTACTAGACCTACAACAGCATACATACCACCTATGTAAATAATGTAAGCAAATAAGGCTGCCGCAGTAAAAGCACTGAAAGCCGTGAAGAACCATCCGCCTATTACATTTAATACACCTGCAATTCTATAAACGGCACTTTCTGTTCCCCAAGCCTTATCTGCTAACGAGGTTCCCATTGCTACCATGAAAGTAACGTAAGTCGTAGAAAGTGGCAGCTTGTAAGAAGTAGCTACAGAAATTAATATACTGGCAACCATAAGATTTACTGATGCTCTTACGTAATCAAATGCAGGCTTATCTGCATGCTTAGGTACTATTGCTGGAGCTGGTGCTTTTTCAAATCTAGAGCTTATGTAATTTGCCGTTCTTTCCGGTACAATACGCTCTATTCCTTCTGCAGCTAGTAAAGAATAACGTACTAATAATCTAGAAAGAAAATTAGATTGAAAACGCTCTGTTCCTGAGTCTTGTCTTGCAAGATCTACAGAGGTTTTTACAACAGCCTGAGCTTTAGAAGAAAACCACAAGGTTGCCACCATGATCAATCCAGCAGCAACGAGCAACCATTTATTAGAAGGTAATTTCTCTCCTAAAAATGACATGTTAATCTCACTAGCTTTAAGACCTGTACCTTCTGCAAATTCCCATGCTTGATAAGCTCCTATAGGAACTCCTATAAAATTCACTAGATCATTTCCTGCAAAAGCCATTGCTAGACCGAAAGTTCCTAAAATAATAATGAGCTTATAAATATCTAGCTTTAAAGCAAAAACATATATAAAACTGATGATACTCCAGAAGATAAAAGAAACACCTATAAATGTATAGACATCAGTTGAAGTAAGAAACTCTGTCACAAAACCTAGATCAGCTCCTTTAAGACCTTTAAAAATGATAAAGTAGAACAAACTAGTTAAAGAAAAACCGCCGAATAAGGCAGCGAGATAATTAGGTCTATTTCTAAAGTCAAACGTTAATAACAACCTCGAGAAGAACTGCACTAGTCCACCTATAATAAATGCCACGACGACTGAGAGTAAAATACCTAGTATGATATCAATCGCAGTGTCTGTTGCGATGTATTTACCTAAATTTAAAATGGTGTCACCGTCATTTTGATTGATCTTGATAACAGACATACATACCGCTGCACCTAACAACTCAAAGACTATAGAAACCGTTGTAGAAGTAGGTAAACCTAAGCTATTAAAGAAATCTAGTAGTAAAATATCAGTAATCATTACCGCCATAAAGATGATCATGACCTCATCAAAGAAAAATTCCCCAGGATTGAAAATCCCTTTACGCGCGACTTCCATCATACCGCTGGAAGATATTGCTCCAAAGGCAATACCTATACTCGCAATAATCATAATAGTCTTAAAACTTATCGCTTTAGAACCTATAGCACTATTTAAGAAATTCACTGCATCATTGCTCACTCCTACTACTAAGTCCGTAATGGCTAGACCAGCAAGAATAATAAGCATGTATATATAAATATCAGACATTTACTTAGTTTTTATTCAGTCTGCAAAAGTCGGCTATATCGATAGATTAAATGTTACGCTACTGTTATGAATGAGGTTACCGCTTTCGCGAAAGCGGAATAATTACAATCCTTTTAAACAAAAAAAGACCACTCGTGCGAGTGGTCTTTTTTCAAAGAGTAAAATTAATTACTTAAAATTTAATCCCGTAACTTAAAGAAAAAGCTGTTTCTGGACTACGGAAAGAGAAGGTTCTATTCTCCGCTCCAAAAAATTCATACTCACTTTCTACATCGTCACCTAAAATATTTTCTACCTTGATACCAAAGCTATGCTTGATTTTATCTCCAAAAGTTTTATTTGCAGTTAAATTAAGAGAGTTAAAAGGTAAAGTGTACACATCAGGAATATCACCAGAACCTACAATCTGTAATGTTCTACCTTGAACATTAAAAAATGTACCGATTCTCAAGTCATTCTCAGTTTCATAAACTAAACCAGCATTAATAAGATAAGGAGACTGACCTTGCAATGGTCTTGTATCATCAAGAGTCTCGCCGTCTCTTAATGTATCTCTTCTATTTGCTTCTTCATCTTCACTATAGTTTTGTTGAGAATCAATTACAGAAACATTTAAAGTAGTATTGAAGTTTTTAAGGCCAGGAGTAATAAAACCTAGATTCTTTCTTACTTCAACTTCTGCTCCTAAAACTGTAGCATTTCCTAAGTTAAGTGGTGTAAACTGCCCTTCTGCTTCTCTAATAAAACTAAGCTCTATAGGATCTGTAAAGTCTTTATAGAAAGTACTGAAGGCAAAGAAATCGCTTCCATTACCATAGTTTTCAATCCTTAAATCTATATTGTTAATATAAGTAGGCTGGATATCTCGATTACCTATGAAGAAAAAGTTAGAAACCGGATCAAAAATCTCAGCATCTGACGCTTCTTTAAAAGATGGTCGTGCTGTTGTTCTTGAATAAGATCCTCTCAACTTGAAACTTCTTGCCTCGTTTAGATCGTAAATTAAGTTTAAGCTAGGGAATAAGTCTGCTTTATCAATGAACTTAGCATTATCTGAAATCTGTCCTTGTTGATTCTGACCTGAATAGGTTAAATCAAATTTTTCAAATCTAAGTCCTACGATAGATTTTAATCTATTAGTAATTTGAAATTCATCAGAAACATAAGCACTTCCTATTGTTATCTGAGAATCAAAGTTGTTAGTAATATTAAAATCTGATCTTACTGCAACTCCAGAACCGGTAGCTGGATCATAAATATTTGCTGGATCTAATATTTGATTAGGGTCACCATTAAATTGTGAACTTTGGAAGTTTTGCAAAATAAATGAATATTGATCTACTGCAAAATCTCTGTTTTTATAGGTAAAGCCTGCTCCGAATCGAAGTTTTGCAGCTTCTGAAAACAATTTATGCTTTTTAGTTAGGTCTAATCTAGATGCTAAGTTAATTTCTTCAAGCTCTCTAAATAATCTTGTAGGATCTCCTGCTTCAGAAGGTTCTATTGTTGGTACACCTCCATCAATTCTAAATGGAGTGGTTCTAAAATCTTTATCGTCTACTCTTGAAAGTGTTGGAGCTATTTTCCACTCTGTGTTCCATGACCCATCTTCATTTGTGTGCTCTCCAGAAATAAGAACGTTAGTTAAAGAACGTTCTGTATAGGTTAAAACGTCTTTTTTGATTTGGTTTGAGGAACGCTCAGCATTTTCTTGAAAAATTAAAGCTGCATTAGATTCTCCATTTTGAATATGCAGTAAATTGATACGGTATTTTGAATACTGTGTTTTATAGGTTACCCCTAATAATCCATTTAATAATACGTTATTTGTTCCTATGGAACCTTGTTGAGTTCTATCTACTCTAGGATCATTGTTTGAGGTATCTGCTCTTTTTCTGAATACTTGACCATCAATGAAATTGTCGTAAAATTCAGTTTCATTTTTATAAGCAAGAGAAGCAGTAAATCCTAAAGCATTACCACTTTCAAACTTATACTTGTTACCACCTGCAAAGCTAAAACCGAAGTCCATGAAGCTTTTCTCTCTCATCGCAGCAAGTTCTGGATTAAAACTTTGAGTTAAGGTTCTTACAAACTGCCCATCTTGCTGTAATAAAGGTATAGTAGTTCCTATAGCTATAGGAGAATCTCTTTGACCATCATCAAAGCCTAGAAAATCTGTATCACTACCATTGTAACTTAAGTAATCATCATTGAAGTGCATAGAAGGATTGTATCCTAAACTTAAACTAATGGAATACTCTTCACTTGATGGAATATCTTTAGTTAATATATCAACGATTCCACCAGTAAAATCAGAAGTCAAATCTGCAGTAGCAGATTTCTTTACTTGTAAGTTTTCAATCACACCAGTAGGAAAAATATCTAATTGTAGTGCATTCCTGTCTGGATCTAAGCCTGGAACTTCCATTCCGTTCAATAAAGTTTTAGTGTAACGGTCACCTAGACCTCTTACATAAACAAATTTACCATCTTGAACTGATACACCTGGTACCGCTTTTACCGCGCTTGCAACAGAAGATGATCCAGATTTTTTAATAGATTCTGAAGAAAGACCATCAAGTACTACAGTTGCGTTTTTTTGTACATCTAAAACTGCTTTTTCTGAATTTTGCCTTTTAGTAACCGTAATTACAACACTTTCTAGTGCATCAGCAGCAGTAGTAAGAGTTACATCTAAGTTTGTTACTTCTCCTGACTTGATAACCACATCTGTGATTTCTTTAGTACTATAACCTACAAATGTAAATACTATAGTGTAAGTTCCAGGCTCCATCTCTATAGAATACTTCCCATCAAAATCTGATGCAGTTCCATAGTTTGTCCCTTTTGCAGAAACATTTGCAAAGGCTAGAACATCGTTAAAGTCTCCATCTATTACTTTACCTGAAAGAGTACCATTTTGTCCAAATGAATAAAAGAAACCTAAAAAGAAGGTTGCAAGCACTAAAAGTTTAGAATTTTGCATTTTTAAATATTTATATCTTTAAATTGAAAAAATGCTCATCATATTATTTTATGATGAGCATTATAGTTTTAATATGATTCAGTTTAGAATCCTAATCCTGCAGTTGCATTAGAGTAAGTCCAAGAAAAAGCAGATAAATCCGCTCCTCCACTAGTACCAGCAGTTGCCCATTGTGTAGCATCTGAAGTAAATGAAGTAATTGTATTTTCATCTATATCATTAGCATCATCTTCATCATCACAGTTTTGTGCACAACCTACTTTCTCAACAAATATGTCATTTGCAGCAGCTACACCTGATGGTAGATTAATTACCCAGTTACTGAATGTAAGATCACCATCTAAGTAATTTTGAGCAACACCATTATTATCTAGTTCAACATCACTAGATGATTTAAAACCTGTTGCATAAACATTGTTAGTTGCTCCTTGAGCTCTACTTCTGTAATCTGCATACTCACCGTTAGGAGTATTTGCGTTTCCAAAGATAGTTGCGTTGTTGATTGTAAAAGAACCGTTCAGTGAACCTTCTGGACCATCAATTTCAAAAGCATGGTCAGAAATATCACCTAAAACAACACCAGCATTTGTAATAGTACCAGAATAAGCTTGATCGATATCGATAGCATCATCTCCTACTGCCCAAACAAATAAGTTGCTTGCGTTAACAGTACCTCCGAAAAACTCAATTCCATCATCAACATTTGCTACAACTTCTATATTAGATATTGTAGTTCCAGTTCCTACTCCACCTAGAGTAAGACCGTTAATCTCGTTACCTTCACCGATGTTTGTACCACCATGACGGATAGATACATAATTCATTACACCAGAGTTATCTGCTGGATTTGAACCTCCATAAAGACCGTTAGTATCACTTGCAGGAATACCTTCGATTTGTGCAGCAGCTACATCACCTCTTAATGAACTAGGTGCGTTACCTAAAACGATAACTCCACCCCAAAGACCGCGGTCATTTTGGTTAAGGTTAGGTCCGTTAGTTTGACCTAAAGCGATATTATCTGCTATACTAGTGAATATGATAGGCTCAGCAGCAGTACCATTTGCTTGGATAGAAGCTCCTCTAGCTATAATAAGTACAGAAGCATTTGCTCCTTGACCTGGCAAACCTTTGATAATAGTTCCTGGCTCGATAGTTAATACAGCTCCACTTGTAACAGTAGTTCTACCTTGTAAATTCCAGATACGATCGTTTGTAAGAGTCTTACTTTCTGAGATCACACCAGAAATTTGATTATCTGATAAATCTGGACCAGAAATCGCATCATCATCATCACCACAGCTAGTAATAGCTAGAGCAGCAATGGCTAACATTGAAATAAATAATTTTTTCATCTTTTTTTGAATTTTAGTTTTCAGTTTGATGCTGCAAAGAAAAGTTTAAAGTTGAGTAATGACGTTATAGACAGATTATCAAAAAAGGTCATTTTATTAAATTACAGTTAAGCATGTTATCTTAAGGTTAATTGAGGTCTCTATTTATTAATTTATCTTGCACCCAAAATTGATATTTAATGAACTGGCAACAACTACTTTCACTTAAAAGATATGGCGACACAAAGCCTAGACCTCGTGCGTTGCAAGATGAGTTGCGTTTAGGCTTTGAAGTAGATTATGACCGTGTTATTTTTTCACAACATTTTAGATCACTACAAGATAAAACTCAAGTAATTCCTTTAAGTCAGACTGGATTTGTACACACAAGACTCACACATAGTCTTGAAGTGAGCGTTGTAGGGCGTTCTTTAGGAAGAATGGCCGGTAAACTGATATTAGAAAAGCATCCAGAGCTTGTGGACTCTGGTTACAAACAGCAAGATTTTGGAGCTATAGTTGCTGCGGCAGCATTAGCACACGACATAGGTAATCCACCTTTCGGTCATAGTGGGGAAAAAGCTATAGGTAGTTTTTTTAAAACTGATCGAGGAGCTGAGATGATAAGTACGCTTTCGCGAAAGCAACAACAGGACCTACTTTCTTACGAAGGAAATGCAAATGGATATCGATTATTAAATCTCGATACTCCTGGAACATCTGGCGGATTAAGACTGTCTTATGCTACTCTAGGCGCATTTATAAAATATCCTAAAGAGTCGCTACCGTATAGACCATCCAAACATATTTCACAGAAGAAATACGGAATTTTTCAAGCTGACCTTGATCACTTCAGTGACGTCGTAAAGGAATTAGGATTAGAAAATGAAACCGATGCGCCAGAATCCCATTACCGTCATCCACTTACCTATCTTGTAGAAGCGGCAGATGATATTTGTTATACCATCATTGACTTTGAAGACGGTATCAATTTAGGCTGGATAAGTGAAGATCATGCGTTAGAACAATTAATTAATCTAGTAAGAGATACCATAAGGACAGAAGTTTACACCCAACTTTCTACCACTCAAGAACGACTTTCTTATTTAAGATCATTAGCCATTAACAACCTCATCACAGACTGTGTGGAGCTATTTATGAAACACGAAGCTGAGATACTAGCTGGAAATTTCAAACATGCGCTAACAGACAAGTCTAAATATAAAGCTCAAATAGATGATATCTTAAGACTTACCGTTAATAAGGTATATCAAAATGAGGAAGTGATTCAAAAAGAGATCGCTGGTTATAAAATCTTGCAAGATATCCTAGCCGCTGCGGTAACCGCAAGTATTAATGAACTGAATGATTGCGCTACTTCTTACGATCAGTTGATATTAAGATCCTGTAAAGAATTGAAATTAAATGGAACAAATACTTATGAGCGTATTCTAGACGTTTGTGGTTATGTAGCTTCTTTGACAGACAGCAAGTCCATCGCATTGTTTCAAGTGATTAACGGTAAGATTTAAATACTTAGAATCGTTTAATAAAATCAATATCTTTAGAGAAGAAAAATGATGTTATGAAAAAAAGGTTTGTTTATGCTGGTCTGGCTCTTATTACAGCTGCAATAGCAGGTTGTAACGAGATTTCCAGAGAAAAAGAATTATCTACAAAAGAAGCTCGAGAAATGCATCAAGCTTTTGTAGAAAATAGTCCTTTTAAAGAAACTAAAAACTTATCACGCAAAGAACGTAAAGAGCTTTCTTTACCTCCTAATTCCTATAATGAGCGTATGTGGGAATTAACTATGAATCCACGATTAGGATTTCCTACGCCTTATGAGGTAGCATTAATTGATACAAATATCTTAAAAAGCGCACCTGGCTCCAGTACAAGACCTTGGGAAGAAAGAGGACCATCAAATGTAGGTGGTAGAACAAGAGTCGTCTTTTACGACCCTAATGATGTAGGCGCAAATAATGGTGATGGAATAGATTACAATAGAGTATTTGCTGGTGGAGTAAGCGGTGGACTTTGGGTGAATAATGACGTTACTGACAACAATTCTTCTTGGAACATCATTCCTGGACTAGCATCAAACTTGAACGTTAGTGCTTATGCCATTGACCCTAACGATTCTATGACTTTTTATATAGGAACTGGAGAACAATATGCCGCTGGAGCAGCTGTAGGAAATGGACTTTATAAAACAACTGATGGAGGAAACACTTGGACAGCAGTCCCTATAACGCCTGCAGGAGCAGGAACATTAAATACACCATCTGATTTATTTACCGCTGGAATATTTTTCATAAACGATGTGATAGTTTGGGATAATAACGGAAATAGTGAAGTTTATGTAGGCATAGGGTCTACTAATTATGCAACTCCTAACTTCAATATTTCAAATCCTAACAATATACTCGGAGCTCAAAACGCTGGTCTATATCGCAGTAGTGACAATGGCGCGAACTGGTCAAGAATAGAAAATCCATCTATGGAGTATTCTTTCGGTGGTCAAACTTTTTATATCGCACCAAATGATTTTGAAATAAGCGCAGATAATAATCTGTACATGGGATCTATTACAGTTCCTGGAACAAGTTTCGGTGGAGGACGACTTTACAAATCTACTGATGGGTTGAACTGGAACCTTCAAAGCACCATTCCTGGAGCAGATCGAGTAGAAATAGCTTGTTCCGCTACTAACCCTAATTTGTTTTATGTTGCCGCCCAAGTTTTCAATCAAGGAGACTTGTTTGTAAGTAATGACGCTTTACTTACAACAACGGCTATTAATGAACCAGATGATGCAGACAGTTCCATACCACCTAACGATTTCACTCGAGGACAAGCTTTTTATGATCTGGTCATAGAAGTAGACCCTACAAACGATCAAATTATCTATGCCGGCGGAATAGACACTTTTAGATCCACTGACGGTGGTACTAATTGGGATCAAATTTCCAAATGGATTGATGCCTTCGGTCTTGAGTTTATAAACGCTCCTTTTGTTCATGCAGATATTCATGCGCTTACCTTTCATCCTACAAACACTAATCAAGGTCTAATAGGAAGTGATGGTGGAGTATCATGGGCGAGCTCTTTTAGCAATGCAAATATTTCTTCTAATGCAATAAGCACAAGAATTAACGGCTATAATGTTACTCAGTTTTATTACGGCAGTATAGCGTCTAACATAGGTAGAGGCGATGACATTGTAGGTGGCACGCAGGATAATGGAACTCAAGCCATTAATAATGCTATCGCAGGATCAAATGATTTTACTCCAGTTTTAGGTGGAGATGGCGGCCATACTGAGATAGATGATATAGATGGCTACGCAGTAATTACCTCACAATATAATAATCATAGAGTGGTAGGCTATCCACAATACGATTTTAGATATTGTGCAAGTACGATTAATTGCAGCGATAATCCTCCTAATGCAGATGGTGATTTTATTAACGTCGCAGAACTCGATCGCAATCTGGACGTGCTTTATTCCAATTCGAGAAATTTCAACGGTACAAATGCCATTGAAGTGTGCGAGTTGTTTGCTTCAGCAGCCATATGCGATAATATTTCAAACAATTTGATCTCAGGTAATAGACCTACAGCTTATAAAGTTTCTCCATACACAACAACAAGTACCACATTGCTGGTAGGTACAGAATTTTCTACTGTTCTAATTGTTACAAATGCTAATACCAGCAACCCTATTTTTTTAAATATTAGTGACCCTAACTTTTTAGGAAGTGTATCTGATGTAGAGTTTGGTTTATCTGAACAAGAAATTTATGTTACCATGCATAATTATGGAGTAGAAAATATTTGGTATACCAATGATGGCGGAATTACATGGAGCCCAAAGGAAGGTAATCTTCCAGATATTCCCATTAAAGCCATCTTACCCAACCCATTATTACCGGGAGAAGTGATTATAGGAACAGAATTAGGAGTTTTTGCTACAAGTGATTTTAATAGTGCAAATCCGACATGGCAACCGCTTAGAAACGGAATGACTAACGTGAGAGTGGTAGACCTTGACTTGAGAACCGCAGACAATACTATTCTTGCTACAACACACGGTCGCGGGATGTTTACCGGTACTTTTGATACCTTAAGTATCTCTGAATTTGAATTAGAAAATCTAAATATCCAGATTTACCCTACAGTTTCTAATGGTAATATTACTATTTCTTCTACCACTGAAATTGCAGAAACTGAGATCAAAGTTTTTAATTTAAGCGGTCAGCAAGTGTTTGACACTATAAAAGATATAGGATCACAAGAAACGTCTCTTGAGCTTCCCTTGAAGAGTGGTTTTTACCTCATTCAGCTGTCTTCAAAGGGTAAATTACACACGGAGAAAATTATCATAAAATAATTACAGCAACCTGTCAATTAATTTCAAAACACTCTCTCGATCTATTCCAGCGATTTTATACAAATCGGCAGTAGGGCCATGTTCTATAAATTGATCTGGAATGCCTAGTTTATGAATTTTTACTGTTTCCGCTTTCGCGAAAGCCTTATTAAAACCAGCCGCTAGATCGCAAATAACACTTCCCAAACCTCCGATTGTAGTTCCGTCCTCAATGGTAATGACGTGTTCGTGGTTTTCAAAAATACTCTCTATAGCTTTTTGATCAATAGGCTTTAAAAAGCGCATATCTAAATGAGTACAGGCAAGGTTCTCTTGATCCAGCAATTCTTCAATCATCGTCCCAACTGGTCCTATACTTATAACAGCAATCTTTTCACCTTTCCTAAGCAACCTTGAAGAACCTATTTCTAGCTTTTTAAAAGGTTGTTTCCAATTCACAATTTTGCCACGACCTCGCGGATATCTAATCGCAATGGGTAATTCCAATCCTTGAGAAGCAGTAAACATCATATTTCTCATTTCCACAGCATCCATAGGCGCTGCGATAATCATATCGGGAATACAATTTAAATAAGCTAGGTCAAAAATACCGTGATGCGTCGCACCGTCTTTCCCGACCAAACCTGCACGATCTAAACAAAAAATCACAGGTAACTTTTGCAGTGCTACGTCATGAATAATTTGATCATAAGCACGTTGCAAAAAAGTAGAATACACATTACAAAAAGGCACTAATCCTTGAGTGGCCATTCCTGCAGCGAGTGTTACTGCATGCTGCTCTGCAATTCCTACGTCAAAAGCACGATCTGGTAGCGCCTCCATCATCATTTTCATAGAACTTCCTGTAGGCATCGCAGGTGTAATCCCTACTATTTTTTCATTTTCTTGAGCCAGTTCTACAATCGTATGCCCAAAAACATCCTGAAATTTAGGTGGCAACTTGCTACTATCACTCGCTTGTATCTCTCCGGTAATTTTATCAAATTTTCCTGGTGCGTGATAACGCACTTGATCTATTTCTGCCTGCTTCAGTCCTTTCCCTTTCACCGTTCTCACGTGTAACAGTCTTGGTCCTTTTAAGCTTTTTTGTCTTTTAAGTTCGCTCAATAAAAGAGGTAAATCATGACCATCAATCGGTCCAGAATAATCAAAGTTGAGCGATTCAAAAATATTGTCGTTGCCAGTTTCCTTACCAGATTTGGTTTTAGTCAGGTAATATTTTAAAGCGCCTACACTTGGGTCTATTCCTATCGCATTATCGTTGAGAATTACTAATAAATCTGCACCGCTTACACCAGCGTGATTCAATGCTTCAAACGCCATACCGCTGGCAATACTCGCATCGCCTACTACCGCAATATGTTTTCTGTCTTCGCTTTTTAAAGCACTTGCCATCGCCATTCCTAGAGCAGCACTTATAGAAGTAGAACTATGACCAGTTCCAAAGGTATCGTACTCACTTTCTGATCGTTTAGGAAAACCAGAAATCCCGCCTAAATCACGATTGGTATGAAAAACATCACGTCGACCGGTAAGTATCTTGTGACCATAAGCTTGATGCCCAACATCCCAAACCAATTGATCATCTGGTGTATTAAAAACATAATGCAATGCAATAGTCAACTCTACCACACCAAGACTAGCACCTAGGTGACCTTCTTTTGCAGCTACTATTTCTATAATAAAAGCTCTTAATTCTTGAGCAATTTGTTCTAGCTCGCTTTCGCGAAAGCGTTTTAAATCATCAGGATTATCTATCGTTTCTAGCAAAGTCTCAGACATAAGTCAAAGGTAAGCCGAAAAAGTAATTAGAAGATTTAAGGATTTGGTAATTTGTTGATCAGGTAATCAGTTCTTTTCAAACCTAAATCTTAAAGCATATAAAACCCTAACTTTCTCACTATTTTGTTCACCAGGAATAAAATGTGGCAACATTTCAATTACGCGTTGAAGTTCCGCTTCAAGCTCTGGATGTTCAGCTATAGCCATAATCTCTGTTATCAAACCGTTTGCATCAATTATAAACTGAGCCTCTACTTTGTATGTGGATACTAAATTAAAATCAACAATCTCTTTATTGAAATTATCATTCACATGTTTGTCTACTCTATTTACAAAGAGTTTTTAATTTTCTATTTCAGAAATATCTTTTGGAGAATCAACAAACCGTGGTGTTTTATCAACAATAAGAAACGGAATATCTTTAATCACTTTTGGAAACGATTTGATAACATGATCTAAATCAGAGACTTTATTCTCTAAAATAATAGGTAATGCATATGTAACAGCCACATTTTCACCTTTATTATTTTTACTAGGCTTAAATAAAGGAAGTAATTTCAGAACTCTTCGAGCTTCCTTTTCTAGAACTTCGTACTTAGATTTTACTTTTACATCAGTTACCTTTCCTGTTACATCAATTTTAAATTGAGTTAAAATTCTATGCCTACCTAAGATCGTTGTATCCAATACCTTTTCATTAAAATGAGTTTTAATATGTTGCTGTATGAGGTCACTGAAGTACTTTCTTCGTTCTGCATTATTCATACCACTAGGAGTATTTGGAAATTCTGGTGGTTGAGCAATTGTATATGGGCTTTCATCAAAAACATGATGATCTATTGAAAACGCACCTTCTATAGTAATATCTCCCGTGGTTTCGGTTTCAATTGCAGGTGGCGGCGCAGCGTCAAAACCTCCAGTTATAGGAATCACCTCATCACTAGAATCAGGTTGTAAATTTTGACCGCATTCGACTTCCGTAGAATCTATAATTGCTTTAGGTGGTGGAACCACTCCTAACATTAAAGAGTCGGCATCTTCTAGTTCAATCACCTCAACTGCGTCAATTTTTTGTTTATTGCCACTATCATTCACACAACTAAATAAAGTTGTACCCATAACAATTAATAACGCCAATGCAAAGAACCGATGTGCTAGACGCGGCTCCAAAAGCATTTTTGCAGGTATTTGCACCACAACACGATCGAGTTGAGATTTATAAATTCGCCCACAAACACCGTTGTGCATATTTTCTTTAAGATAATTGCTGATCTCAAAGGAGCTCATTTTTGTGAAATCAATGACAGTCTTCTCGCAAGAAGAACAAAATCGGCCTTTTGCAGAAGGCGTCATTTGATTCCAGTCCTCATTACAAGGCTCTGGAATTTTGAAGGAATAGTATTCTTTCATGGTTAGTGTTTTAAATTAAAAACTAACCTCATCAAAAGTCTTGCCTATTATTTTTAGTACTACTTTTTGAATATCATAGGAACCAATAAGAAAAGTATTATTCTTGGCATGTTTGGTTACAATTGCTAAAATTAGATAATGATCTAAAATCATATAATGAGACCTGATTTAGACGATGACAACACAAATAGTTGGCATGTCAAATCTTACAGGCTTTTTTACAGATAGTTAGTTGAACATGATTTCATTCTAAACGTATCTTCTTTTGATAATAGCTTAATCTGCTATTCTTCCTTTTATTTTTAGCTTTATTTTTACCAAATGATAGAACCATTTGACCACGAGTATTTCATGAGAAAAGCACTGCAAGAGGCGCAGGCAGCTTTTGATCGTGATGAGATTCCTGTAGGTGCAATTATTGTCGCCCAAAATAGAATTATTGCAAAGGGGCATAATCTCACAGAAACTTTAACCGATGTAACCGCACATGCAGAGATGCAAGCTATTACAGCGGCGTCAAGTTTTATAGGTGGAAAATATTTAAAAGATTGTACACTTTACGTGACTTTAGAACCTTGCCAAATGTGCGCAGGCGCTTTATACTGGTCTCAAATAGGAACTATAGTTTTTGCAGCAAGTGACGCTCAACGCGGCTATCAAACTATGGGAACTCAGCTACATCCCAAAACAAAAGTGATTCAAGGAATTCTAGAAGAACCTTGTGCACGTTTAATGAAAGAGTTTTTTGTAAGAAAAAGAGGATTGAATTAAATTTTTTAAGACTTTAAAATCATTCATAGGTGCGGACTTAAGTCCGCACCTATGAATGATATCAAGAATCAAATCGTGCTTTCACACGGTGAGCAATATCTTGCATTTCTTCATCGCTCAAACTCACTTTGTTGATAAAGCGCATATCTTCCATATCTCTCAACGGAATCAAATGAACGTGAACGTGAGGCACTTCAAGTCCTATAACAGACATTCCTATGCGCAAACAAGAAACCTCTTCTCTTAAAGCAAGTGCTACCTTACGTGAGAAAGTCATCAAGTTAAAATATGTCTCACTATCCAAATCAAAAATCTTATTCACTTCCTTCTTAGGAACACAAAGCGTATGTCCAGGAGCATTAGGATTGATATCTAGAAAGGCAATAAAATCATCAGTTTCTGCAACTTTGTAAGATGGAATCTCACCGGTTATAATTTTTGTGAATATGCTCATGATTATCCTCTTGTAATTTCTAGCACCTCAAGTTTTATGGTTCCTACTGGTACGACAGCTTCTGCCACTTCACCTACTTCTTTACCTAGTAATGCTTTTCCTATAGGTGATTCTACAGAAATATGACCTTTAGAAAGATCTGCTTCACTTTGAGCGACGAGCTTGTAATTCATCGTCATTTTGTTGTTCAGGTTTTTGATCTTTACCGTACTATGAATTAATACCTTTGATAAATCAAGTGTATTTTCATCAACAATACGCGCGCTAGAAACAATGGCTTCTAACTTAGAAATACGCATTTCTAGCATTCCTTGAGCTTCTTTTGCAGCGTCATATTCTGCATTTTCACTTAGGTCGCCTTTATCTCGAGCCTCGGCAATTGCTTGTGAGGCAGCCGGTCGCTCTACGTCTTTCAACTGTTTTAGCTCGTCTTTTAATTTCTTTAATCCTTCTTCTGTATAATATGATACGTTACTCATAATTTCTTTTTTTGATTGTTTTGTTCTCGCTTTCGCGAAAGCGAAACTATTATAACCCTTTATAAACACAAGCCTCATTGCTTACTTCATGGCCTGTAATTACAAAAAACAAAATCCCATCATTGCTGCGGGATTATCTAACAAATATAATAAATATCGATCAGTTCGTTATACTTTTACAATCAATTGATTTTTATGAAAATGCGCAAGGCTTATCTACTATCTTTAATGTTTGTCATTTTTGCTTGCTCGAGCGACGATGGCCGTAATAACAACCCATTTCTGGTAGACATAGGTTTTCAAGTAGATTTGAATACCAACCTACCACAATTCGGCAATCTGAATTTTCCCGGCAATTCTCTGGTAGTTCCTAACCAAGGTTTAAGAGGCTTTGTGATCTATAATCTAGACAACTCGCAATACGTGGCTTACGAGCTGAGCGACCCAAATCATTCTCCTAATTCGTGTTCTAGAATGACTATAAGCGGCATAGAAGCAACTTGCCCTTGCACCGACGATAATAATAAGTATAACATCATTACTGGCCAGCCTATTCAAGGTAATGGTCAATATGGCTTAAAAGCTTATCGAGCAGAGCGTATAGGTGCCATCATTAGGGTTTCTAATTAAAAAGTCGCAGTTTGCAGTTGCAGTTTTTAGCAAAGCTAAAAACCACAACTACTGCCTACTAATATTTTGATTTGCGCAGCAATATCAAAATCCACCTGCCTACTGCTTACTGAAACTGAGAACTAGAAATTCAAAGTAACTCCAACTAAGAAATTAATTCCCGCTTGCGGATAAAATCCAGCTCCTTCTACTGTAGATATCGTTCCTGGATTTGAAAAATCATCGTCAAATGTGAAGTAGTAACCATTAGAAACAAACTTCTGATCAAATATATTATTTACTAGTCCAGTGAAAACTACAGAGTCAAATATAGATTTAGACTTTACCGTATATATGAGATTCAAATCGTTTAAGAAATAACTATCTAATTTTGACGCATCTGCTTCTGTATTGCTCATAAATTGCTCTCCTACAAATTTACTCAATAGGGATATTTGTAAGTTCTTCACTGGCTGATAAACAAATGCATTTGCTGCTACTACATTGGGTGAAAAAGCTATATCTGTACTACCTAGATTTTGTAAACCGCCGTCAAAAGACCTAATCGTTTCTACATTTCTATTAGAACTTACCGCAAGATTAGGCTGAATGGTAAATTTGCTGCTCACAGGAATAATCGCTTCTAGCTCAATTCCTAATCGGTAACTCTCACCACTGTTCGTTCTAATCGGTGCACCTACATCGTTGATCTCACCACTTAAAACGAGTTGCTCGTTATAAAGCATCACATACGTATTTGCATTAAAAGTGAAATTTCCATTTTTATGACGCCACCCTAATTCAAAATCATTAAGCTGTTCTGGCTGCACGTTAGGATCACTTTCAAAATCATCTCGATTAGGCTCTCTATTTGCTCGAGCATAAGAAAAATACAAGTCGTTATTATCATTGTATTTATAGGTAACACCTGCTTTGGGGTTGAAGAAAGTAAAGTTTTCATCTACTAGAAACTCTGTAAGATTTGAGTTGATACCTGATGTTTCATAATTCACATTTCTTAATTGCAAATCGCCATATAACTGGAAACGATCATTCAATTTGTAAGTAGCTTTAGAAAACACAGAAAAATCATTTTTCTTACCGTTTCCTTCATAGTAACGATCTCTGATATTACTCTGGCTAGCAAATCGTGCCCAAATCACTTCTCCAAAGTGATCACCATCATAATGACTTATAGAAGTTCCAAAGATGAGGTCTATCTCATTATTCTTATAGTTGGCATTTGCATTAATTACATAGTAGTCATTATCCAACCATCTTCGGCGCACAAGATCTGTTGTGTTTACCGTTTGTCCATTTACAGTGAGCTCATCAAAACCATAGGTGGCAAAATCATCATCCTCTCTAAACTGTTCAAAGAAACCACGACCATAAGTATAGTTTAAACCTACGTTTGTAGACCAGTTGTTATTATAACGCTCATTCCAGTGCAGTTGATAGTGATCTTGACGGTAATCATCTACCTCATTGTCATAAAATTGCGTGTTTCCATTTTCATCTGTAAACTGTCCTGCAGGATTGAAGGTTCTATTTTCCCTAAGTGTTTCTGCGTCGATACCAAACCATGACTGATAGGTCACGTTATTACCTCCGAAAGTAACTGCCTTGATAAGCGTGTTATCAGTTACATAAGAACCTTGTAAAAAATAGGATTTTAAACTTGTAGAGGCTCGGTCTACATAACCATAAGACTCTATATTAGATAATCGACCAGCGATCTCAATACCTCGACTACGCTCGGCATCTGCACCCATTAGGCCTGTAGAAAACTTCACCGTATGTTTTCTACTGTTAAAACTACCGAAGGAATTAGAAATCTCACCACTAGCTTCTCTAGAAAAACCGTCGGTTAAAATATTGATACTCGCACCAAAAGCGCCACTACCATTAGTACTCGTTCCTACTCCACGTTGTACTTGTAAATTCTCTACAGAAGAAGCAAAATCTCCTAGATTCACCCAAAACGTTCCTAATGATTCTGCATCACTATAAGGAATACCGTTGATCGTCACATTTGTAGATTGTGAACTCACACCTCGTATTCTAAGACCTGTATATCCTATTCCTGCACCAGCATCACTCGTGGTAACAACCGATGGCAAGAAATTCAATAGCATAGGAATATCCTGTCCTAGATTGCGTTTTGCAATTTCTTTTTTGGATAAATTAGTGTGTGTGATAGGAGATTTTGCGTCTACTCGCACGGCTTTAACTAGAACTTCCTCCAGCTTTTCTGCCTCTGTTGAGTCTTTAACTTGTGTGTTTTGCGCCATTGCGAGACTGGTTGTTGCCAGTGCAGCTGCAATAAAAACGCGACGTAAATGTTTCATAAGAACTTAAATTAAGTTCAAATAAAAGGGGCATTTATTCGGTTTGATTAAAATAAAATGTTTGAAGGATTCTCTTGAAATAGACTTTTAAGGTTTACGCTTTCGCCCTGAGCTACCTCAGGATAAACTTCCATTTTGAAATAAAATGGAAAGCAAGAACATAACACACCATATCTATCTAAATCTTTTCCCTTAGCGACATTACTCGCCCAGGTTCCTTGGGTATTATCTCAGCCTTTATTTCTAAAAGCACCCCTTGAGATTGGGTGCAAAAGTAGGTTTTAAAATCAAAAATAAAACGAAAATCAAAAATAAATTGAAACGTTTTTCAAATAAAACAAAACGTATCAACGCTTCAGTGTAAAATGTCCATTATAAACAGCACCATTACTACGCTCAACCCTAAACCAATAGTCGCTTGATGGCACAGGATTACCATTAAAAGTGCCATCCCAGCCTGGTCCTTCTGGACTGATTTGTTTCATCAACTTACCATAACGATCAAAAATATATATTTTGTTCTCCGGTTCTAGAAATGAATGATACAGTTGCCAATGGTCATTAAACCCATCGTTATTAGGGGTAAAGAATCTAGGGTAAAAGAGAAGTGAAATTACTCTTTGTATCTCAGAGCAACCGTCGAGGCTTCTTACAAACACCGTGTAATCACCTGATTCAAGGTTTTCAAAACGGTTACTATCTTGATAATTGAGACCATCTATTGAGTATTCATAACGTTGATTACCTTCAACATAAATAGTTATATGGTTTTCATTTAAAGTCCAATCATTAATCTCAATATTCGTAATTACTGGTTCTGGAAATTGGACTACTTCTATTTCTCTAACGGTTTCACATTGGACCATTCCATAATCATTTGATACCGCTATTGTGTAGATCCCAATACTATTTACTTCGATTGATTGAGAGGTTTCGCCAGTGGACCACTGATAATTATCGTAGCCAAAATCGGCAACTAACTCTAATGGAACACCTTCGCATAAAACCCATTGTTCTTGCATCGACAATGCAGGACTTTCATTTACGGTGATATTGAAATCGGTTACAGCATCACATTCTTGTGCTTCTCTGTGTTCTACACTTACTACTATATTCTGAATTCCTGAATCTAAAATCCCTGTATAATTAGATGGCTCTGGTATGGCAATTCTTTCATTATAGTCTGTGATATTTTCATAATAAACAACATCAAATATGGAGGATGGTTGACCGTTAAGAACGGTATTATTTAATTGCGTAAGGTCAAATTCATAGATACCACTTCCATCAATATCGCATATTGATACATCTTGCGGAGCAAATACGGTAGGCTGTTCAAAAATTCTAATTTCTTTATCATTAGTGTAGACTTCACCATTAGAAGTAAATGTTACTTGAACCATATATGTTCCCACTGAAGAATACATATGTGTAGGATTTTCTAAATTAGAGCTAGAACCGTCTCCAAAATCCCAACTTATTGAATCAATCGTATCATTAAAATTTAAAATGAAAGAAGTGTTTTCTCCTAGACAAATGTTTTCTACTAATATACTAGAAAAGAAAAAGCTTGAAACAAACTGCGGTAAACCCCATATTGATCTTCCCGATCCTAAAAATACGCCATCAAACTGATAGTCAGCTGCAACCCCAGCTTCATTAGGTTTGTTGATCACACCTAAAAAGTTGTGACCAGTATGCGCTACATAAATTTTCCCATCTGGTCCTAGTTGTAATGCACAATGCTCCTCTGTTTCAATAGGGGAAGTCGGTGGATCGTAGCTTAATTCAATTTTAGAAGCAGCAATACTAAATGTAGTAAAATTGATTAAATCATACTGAAATATTCCACCAATGAAAGAACTAAAATATAAATACCTACTATTGGGAGAAAACTCTAGACCATAAGCTATTTCTTGCCCATCTGGTACTGTGACATACAAATTTGCGATTTGAACAGGATTAGATATTATTCCAGTATTGCTGTCAAAGTCTAAGACCTCAATAATGTTATCCCAAGAATAAATTATAGCGATTTTGGATCCGTCAGGTGAAACTTTCATACTGCCCACAGTACTGCCAGTAGTTGAAGGAACAAAACCTACAGCAGAGGTAACAGGGAAGGAATTGATTCCATTATCATCAATCAAATAAGAAACAAATTCATTACTAGCATATTTATGAGCAATAAGCCAAATATCGTTTCCATTAGCATGTGCTACTGCAGTCATTTTTTCTAAAGATGGGGTATGCAGCAATATATTTTTAAAAGAATTTACAGCTCCTAGACCATTGTTTAAAGACATATCTACTATATGGTATCTAAGGCCATCAGGTTGCGCCATTTGATCTAAGGTAAAAATAAAATAAAGATTAGAGTCTCCTGGATGAGGTACGATTATTCCATTTTGAGTACTGGAAGAGGAACCTAGCAAACCATTGCTATTTTGCATTGGAGAGTGAGAGCGATCCCATATCTCAGAACCATTAGAATAAAACAATAAATTGCCGAAACTATCAGAAATTACAGAGCATCCTTCAGATGTATTCATAGCTCCATCTGTTAGCGCAGTAGGAACGCCATTATTGAAAGTAATACCAGCTTGAAATCCAAAATACCAATTGTTTGCCTCGCCTTGGGAAAAACAAAGCTGAACAAATGAAATGGATATTATAGTAATACTTAATCTTAAGTTTTTCACTCTTTTTCTTTTAATAGCTAGAATAGTTTATTAGGACTTTGTTTGATTTAAAACAAAATCTTTGACTTCTTTTGTAGTATAAGTTTGCGCACCATCTCCCACTCTATCTCTTATATCACTAATATGATTTACATATTGTTCACTCGTAAGCGCCTCTCCTTTTGCAGAATAAGCTACAGCATCATTAAATGAAGTTGTTTCTTTGATTTTATCTACTTTAATTAAATTTTTCAAGACTCAAAACCTAAAACTCAATCTCTTTCTCCACCATTTTACCATCACGATCTACGGTAACTTTAGTTTTATCGCCATTATCAAATGTGGCGAGTGTTCTCATGTAGCTCATCATATCAACAATGGTACTATCACCCAATTTCACAACAACATCGCCTTTCATCAATCCTGCTTTTTGGGCTGGTTTTTCTTCGCTCACTCCATCGATGCGCATTCCTTTTCCTGTAAATAAGTAATCTGGCACAACGCCAAGACCTACTTTAAAACGTGGTACTTCTTCGCTTTCGTTCTTTGTTTTTCTGAATGCTAGTTTTCCTGCGTTATCAAATTCAGCTGTGATTCTTAAAATATAGTCTGATATTTTTTGCATTCCATCATAGTTCAACTTCTCTGCATCATCGCCTGGTTTGTGGTAATCTTCATGTTGACCTGTGAAGAAATGTAAAACTGGAATATCATTTAAATAAAATGATGTGTGATCACTTGGACCAACGCCACTTTCACTTAAAGCCAACTCAAAATCTTTGTTGACTGCGTTTACAATTTGAGTCCATCTGGTAGAAGTTCCTGTTCCATAAATGGCCAGCTTGTTTTCCTCGTTTAATCTGCCTACCATGTCCATATTGATCATATAGGTAATAGAATCTAGAGCAATCGTTGGGTTTTTAGTGAAATAGTTAGAACCTAGTAATCCCATTTCTTCGCCTGAGAAAGCCATGAACAAGTAGTTATTCCCTTTTTTATCGCTGGTTTTCAATTCATAGGCAAGATCTAGCATTACTGCAACACCACTAGCATTATCGTCTGCTCCGTTGTGAACCGCTTCTCCATCTCGATATAATGACCCTTCGCCACCCATTCCTAAATGGTCGTAGTGTGCACCGATCACCACCGTTTGTGCAGCGCCATTATCTAGATAACCTATAACATTTGTTCCTGTAAGAAAACCATTGCCTTTCTCGTCTGTGAAAGCTGCTTCTTGATGTGGATCGCTGGAAGGTTTAAAAGAAAAAGTCTGAAAATAAGTCCCTTCATTTCCTTCAGGTTCTAAGCCAGATTCTTTCATGCGTTTTGCAATATAATCTGCTGCTTGCAATTCATAAGAAGTTCCTGTTTCACGACCTTGTAAAGAGTCAGAAGCTAGGTAAACAACGTCGGCCTTCATGTTTCCTTTTACAGGAGTTACATCTTGCGATGTTACAGTAACTTCATTTTTACATGAAACTATTAAAAGTAAGGCTATAAAAAGTGTAGTAATTTTCATCTTAAGGTAGTCGTATTATTTAGTAATTATTTGCTTAAAAGGCTACCCTAAATAGATTTTTAAATCAATTTAGAGTTTTGATAATATAAAGATACTGCTTATGGCTTAATAAAGTTTATCTCCTATTTTTGCACAAAATTAAACCCTACATGAGAACGTTCCTATTCCTGATCACAATAATCTGTTTTATAAGCTGTAAAGAAGCTGCAGAATCAGAAAAAACAGCTACTTCAGAAACAGAAAAAGCAACTGAACCTAATAAAAATCCGTTGATCATGGAAGGTGAAAAGCACTTTAAGAATATGTATCAAGTGACTTTTGGAGGTGATAATGCTGAGGCTTATTGGAGTTTTGATGATAAACAATTGATTTTTCAAAGTAACAACGCCGATTGGGATGTCAATTGTGATCAAATGTTCTTGATGAATAATGGAGACAGCTTTCGCGAAAGCGTGCCTAAAATGGTCTCTACTGGTAAAGGACGAACGACTTGTGCTTATTTCTTGCCGGATAACGAACATATCATTTATGCCAGTACACATTTGAAAATGGACGATTGTCCAGACACACCATTGAAAGAAAATGGTAAATATGTATGGCCTATTTATGACAGCTATGACATCTTTGTGGCCGATCTTGATGGAAATATCACGGCTCAATTGACTGACGAAAAAGGTTATGATGCAGAGCCTACTGTTTCTCCACAAGGTGATAAAATAGTCTTTACCAGCGATCGCAGCGGTGATCTAGAATTGTATACGATGAATATAGATGGTAGCGACGTAAAGCAAATCACTTATGAACTAGGTTATGATGGTGGCGCTTTCTTCTCACCAGATGGATCGCAATTGATTTTCCGTTCTTCACGACCTAAGACCGAAACCGAAATTAAAGAATACAAAGACTTACTTGCTGTAGGACTCGTACAACCTACTGAAATGGAACTATACATTTGTAATGCAGACGGTTCTGACTTGCGCCAGTTGACTCAACTAGGAAATGCAAACTGGTCGCCTTTCTTTTTACCAGATGGGAAGCGTGTATTATTCTCTTCTAACTTTGAAGCAGAGCGCGGTTTTCCTTTCAACTTATACATGATCAATACCGATGGAACTGGTCTAGAACGCATCACTCACGGTGAAACTTTTGACGCATTCCCAGTATTCTCCAATAACGGTAAATACTTAGCGTTCTCTTCTAACCGAAATAACGGTGGTGGACGTGATACGAATCTTTTTATTGCAGAGTGGCAAGACTAGCTATGAGTTTGTGAGTCTTTGAGCTATGAGTTCAACAGGTTTTATTTTTATCTCGCTTTCGCGAAAGCGGAATTCCTAATATCTTTATAGGAAATAAAAAGCTATGTCTAATACTGATTTAATTATAGAAGAACGCAGCCGCGATATAGGCGATTTTCTCGTAGGTCGCTTGATACCTTTTCGTAAAAAGCGGATGGTTGGTCCTTTTATTTTTATAGATCACATGGGACCTACTACTTTAGGTCCTGAGAAATATATGGACGTAGACCAGCATCCACATATAGGACTTTCAACGCTAACGTATTTATTAGAAGGTCAAATTACCCATCAAGATTCTATTGGGACCAGTCAAGTGATTAAACCAGGCTCTGTAAACTGGATGGTCGCTGGTAAAGGATGTTCTCATACAGAGCGTACACCTCAACATTTGAGAGATGCCAAGTCGGTATTTACTATGCATGGTTATCAGATTTGGGTAGCATTGCCCAAAGATTTAGAAGATATTGAACCAGAATTTCATCACATAGAAGGTTCTGAATTACCAGTTTGGGAAGAAAATGGGGTAAGTTTTACACTAGTTGCTGGAAAAGGTTATAGTCGAAAATCGCCAGTTCCAGTACATTCTGAATTATTTATGGTAGATATCAAAACCACAGAAGATTACCCACTAGACATCGCAGGAAATCTGAGTGGCGAAATAGGTGTTACCATAGTTTCTGGAAGTGTAAGCGCTTGTGGTGATGTGATTGAAAAAGGAAATATGCTCGTGAGTAAAACGGAAGATGTTTGTAATATCACGATTCATGCAGGTAGTCATGTGTTGCTTTTTGGCGGTGAGCCATTTCCTGAAAAACGTTACATCCACTGGAATTTTGTAAGTCATTCTCAAGAAAAAATAGACGCTGCAAAAGAAGCTTGGAGGGAAAAAAGCTTTCCTATGATGGATGGTAATGATAGTTATGTGCCGTTGCCGGAGTAAATTCCTTGATTTATTCTTACAAGACGTTGGGTTTCTAATATTAAAGTATTGTTAGCGATGCTCACAATAACTCTTATTTTTTTTAACTTGTTGTAGTTAATATTAAAAACAAGTAATTATGGATAAGTCAAATTTTGAAAATAAACAAGGGAAACACCCAATACCACATGCTAAAGGTATTACCGAAAAAGACAACAGAAACCCAAAATCGGTTGAAGTGAGCAACGAAAATAACAGTGAGGAAGAATAAAAATAATTTGAGTACTCAAAATATAATTAATAAAGCTGATTTTCTTACCTAGAGAAAATCAGCTTTATTATTAATTAGTATGTGAGTCAACTTTGTAAATTTAATTTTTGTAATCAAAAGACTTAATAGGCAGTTTTGTTTTTCCCTTAACCCATGTGATTTTCTTAGAGCGAGTTACGGTAACGTAATCATTTGCTCCATCGCCGGTGGATTCACCTTCTTCGCCATTGTAAATAATGGTATTTTCAATTCCGCCAGCGTCAACTGGGAAAATAAGATCTTCAGACATGTGATACATGCCACCATCTCCAATACTACTAAAGGTTCCTAAGCTTTGTAAAGTTTGATTCTTTTGATCCCAAACTAAATAAGAGCGACCACTTTCTTCACCACATGATTCTCCTAAATAATTAATTTGAATCACCTCATCGATTCCTTTTAATCCCTTGTCGCCTAATAATCTTACATCAAAACTATTATTCCCAATAACAAAATCTCCTAATTCTGTATAACCTTTATTAGTAACATATCTGAAAGCAACAGATTGTGAATATTTGTTTTTTGCATCTTGTTTTCTGGTATAAATTAAGTAAGAACCTTCAGCCAATTCTATACTTCTTAGAGCTAAATAGCCTGAAGCAATATAACCTTCTTCATTTCCCACTTTAACTTTGATCCATGGAGTTTCCCTATTAAAAACCTTGATGGTATTTTCATCGACCTCCAGAACTTCTACTTTAGTATGAATCGGTAGAACCGCTATCTTCTTGGAATCTGTATTTGGAGCTTCTCTAAGAGATAAATTATCTCCATAAGTGACGTACGACTTACCTGCATCAGGTATTTGATCGTTCCAGTGTGCTGTTTCTGGCTGTGCGATAGACACCATTGAGAAAAAGAGAAATAAATAATATATATATTTCATAACAGATGAATTGTACATTATTCTAGATTTAATAATCTAAAGGCTTACTTTTTATTACAAAAGTCTTTGATTTTTTATTATATGATATATATCTAAAAGTCGTCTCTGTAAAAACAGTAGATGAATGCTTCAACTTTTTATTATTATCTATTTCCTTAATGTAAAATTCCTTATCAATATTTTTATGAATGGTAGTTACCTCGTTTGCAGGAATAATATTGCCCTCAGAATTCAAAGCTATTTCAAAAAATGATTCTGATTTCTTTTTAAATATGTAAATAGGATATCCTTCTGATCCATTAGGACCAAATCGACGCATATTATTTTGCATAATCATTTGGTTTTGCTGCTGCTGCATCATCCACATTTGCTGTTGCATCATCCAGTGATGGTGCCACCACCAGTTATAATTATAACTATACATTTTCTTATTTACGTAATCAACTCTTAACTTTAACTGGCCATTTTTTGCTTGATTGACTGTAACTGTTGGTTGGTTTTTACCTTTTGTAGCATTTTTGAGAAAATTACCTACTGCTGCTTTATTAGAAGATGCATTTGCGATATCCGTACTCAATATGTCCAATTGTTTGCTACTTTTAGTATTCAAATCATGAATATCGAGCGTAGCATTTTCTTTTTTAAGATTCATTAAAAACAATTTGTTTTCTGAAACATAAGAGGTACTTTTTTTCAACTTTCCTTTTCCCTTTTCTTTACTTTTAAAATTAGAGATCACTAACTCTTCTATTGTGTCACTGTTTGTATTAATCTGAGCCAAATTAGTGGTTCCGTCTTTAGTCTTTTCTTGGGTTATAGTAATAGTACCATTATTGCTGTAAATTCTAAAATCGTTGATAGAACCATTTTCCACATACTCTTGACTACTTATCGCGTCTAAATTATTTTTATGAAGTGATTTTAAAAAGTCTTCGTTAGCATCAGTAGCTTTGATGGAAATATCCTTTATCTCATTTGCACTTTTCACGGTTATAATTTTAAGAGACTCTTTTTCTGAAAACACTAGAAAATTTTGATTTTTCTCTCTTAAGGTTGTTTTATAATTTTCTCCGTCTATCACCGCAGATTTAGTAAAAGACTGGTCGGTGAGATTTACATCTACCACTTGAAATTTTCGTGATTTCCTATCTTTATAGGAGGTAATTACAGATAGTTGATCACCATTATTATGAAATGACAACACACTAGGCTGTTCATCAAATACTATAGGCTCCATCTTTATGACCTTTTCGTTTTTAAACTGAAAAGGTAGTATATGGTAGTTTTTGTTTTCCTTATGCTTTGCGATAATAAAATGAAAACTGTCTTCTCCTTGAGTGTTTCCAGAAAAAGTTCCTTCTACTTTATAGTCTTCGTCTATCTTAAAGCTGTTTTCAATGATACCTTCAACCTTTGTAAAACTGGTTAGAATTATAAAAGCTATGATTAGAGTAAGTGTTGTTTTCATTTGAATTATTTAGAAATTATCAATTGTCATATTAGTCTATTAAAAATAAATGACATTTACATTTATAGAAAGCCAAAGTTTGTTGATGTTACTCCTTGTAATTTATTAGTCATTATCCCATCTGTTAGAAAAAATAAGAAATACCTATAGTAAAATCTTGAGCGTTCAAAGAAACATTAAAAGAAGACACCGTAGTATCGTCATTATCAAGATTACCTTGACTATAACCTAAAAATCCTATTTGGGATTGTAGAGCTAGTTTTTCATTTATTCGATAGCTGATTCCAGGCCTGATTCCTAAAGAAATTTCATTGCTCGAATTATCTTCAAGCTGATTATTAGTAGAGTTTATTGATGAAAGTGAATAACCTATCTCACCTTGTAGGTTGAAAGCAAAGTTTTTTGAAATATTAAAATATTTTTTTACAAATGGGGTAATAGCATAAGAAGTTGAGCTATTTATATCATCTACATTTGCAGTTTCATTTCTAGATTCTGAATAACTAAATCCCAAACCTAATCCGAGAACAAAATCATTTTTTACAGCATAGCCCAGTTGTGGTCTAAAAATGATTAAAGTACCTCTAGATTCACTTTGAAAACCGTTTTCCCTATTGATCTTTGAAGTACTAAAGGATAAACTACCGTTTAACTCATAACCTCCTCTATTAATAAACGAAGTAGTTTCTTCTTGGGCGGCAGTAATTGCGGTAAGCAAAAAGGTAAATAAATAAATAGCTGTTCTCATTATTGTAGCGTTAATTTAGAATACAAAAACGAATTAAAATAATATGAATTGTTCGTTTAGGTAAAAATTTAAGTAAGAATGAATTTTGTTATGTCATATCCAATATGACTAAAAAAAACCTTCAATGAATCAGCGGCAACGATAAAACTCTTAACCGTCCATAAACTAGTTATAAATAACAGCAATAAATTTTTAAAGGAAAGTGGGAATTTATACATAATTAATTTAAGCAATAGTAGCACCATTCACAACCGCATCATCAGGATTTACAAAAATCAATTTCCCTTCTGGGTCTTCGGCAAGTAAAATCATTCCTTGAGATTCTACTCCACGTAATTTTCTGGGTGCAAGATTTGCTAGAACCGTTACTTTGCGACCTATTAATTCTTCGGCAGTAAAATATTGTGCGATTCCAGACACGATAGTTCTTTTATCAATTCCTGTATCAACGGTCATGACCATTAACTTGTCAGTTTTAGGCATTCTTTCTGCTGTTAGAATTTCTCCTACTCGCAAGTCCATTTTCATGAAATCATCGTAATTAGTCTCGTCTTTTTGTGGCATAAGATTAGGGATTGTTGCCGCATTTGCAGCTTTTGTAGCTTCTAGTTTATTAAATTGTGCTTGGATTTGCTCGTCTTCAATTTTTGAAAACAGCAATTCTGATTTATTGATGTTGTGACCAGATGGAAGTAAAACTTCTGAACTTGCAACGCGACTCCAATTAGCAGATTCCGCATCGAGTGAGGAATAATCAAGTATATTTTTAAGCTTCTGAGAAGTATGCGGTAAAAAAGGCTCGCTTAAAATTGCAAGTGCTGTAGTAAGTTGCAAACACACATACATGATATTTTGAACTTGCTCAGGATTAGTTTTCACCAGTTTCCAAGGTTCGAGACCTTCTTCTGCAATGTATTTATTTCCTATACTCGATAAAGCCATAAGGTCGTTTAAGCTTTCGCGAAAGCGGAATCGTTCTAAACTTGCTCCTATTTTATTAGGGAATGTTTTTATAAGCTCCAAAGTATCTATATCGCGCTGCTCCATGTTTTGCGGTTCTGGAACTATACCGTCGTAATACTTATTAGTAAGCACAATTACTCGGTTAACAAAGTTCCCCAAATTAGCAACGAGCTCGTTGTTGTTTCTCGCTTGAAAGTCCTTCCAAGTAAAGTTATTGTCTTTTGTTTCTGGTGCGTTTGCTGTTAAAACATAACGCAACACATCTTGTTGACCAGGGAAATCTAGTAAATATTCATGCAGCCATACGGCCCAGTTTCTAGAAGTAGAAATTTTATCGTCTTCCAGATTCAAAAATTCGTTTGCTGGTACATTTTCTGGCAATATATAATCACCATGCGCTTTTAACATGGCTGGAAAAATTATACAGTGAAAAACAATATTATCTTTACCTATAAAGTGAAGTAATGAAGTGTCTTCATTTTTCCAATAGTCTTCCCAATTTTTGCCTTCTTTTGCAGCCCATTCTTTAGTGGCTGAGATATAACCTATTGGCGCATCAAACCAAACGTATAATACCTTACCATCGGCTCCATTTACTGGTACTGGAATTCCCCAATCGAGATCACGAGTCACCGCACGAGGATGTAAACCGTCTGTAATCCAGCTTTTTACTTGACCTAAAACATTAGTCTTCCAATCTTTAGAATGTCCTTCTACGATCCATTCATTGAGCCAGTCACTGTATTCATCTAATGGTAGAAACCAGTGTTTGGTCTCTTTTAATTCTGGTGTATTTCCTGTTATAGCACTTTTAGGATCTATTAAATCAGTTCCATTGTGAGAAGTACCACATTTCTCACATTGATCTCCATAAGATTCTGGATTCCCACATTTAGGGCAAGTTCCTACCACAAAACGATCTGCCAGAAACTGGTCTGCTTCTGGATCATATAACTGCTCCGTCACTTTTTCTACAAATTTACCTTTGTTATACAGATCTGTAAAAAATGCGCTAGCTGTTTCATGATGCGTAGGTGCGCTGGTGCGACCATAATGATCAAATGAAATACCAAATTCTTTAAAAGAGTCATCAATTATTTTATGATAGCGATCTACAAGCTCTTGAGGCGTGATTCCTTCTTTTTTGGCTTTAATAGTAATAGGAACTCCATGTTCATCACTACCACAAATAAAAGCAACATCGCTACCTTTCATACGCTGGTAACGCGCAAAAATATCTGCAGGAACGTAAACTCCTGCAAGATGACCTATGTGAACAGGTCCATTAGTATAAGGCAAAGCTGCCGTGATCGTAAATCGTTTTTGATCGCTCATGTAATTCTTTTGAAAGCTGCAAATTTACAATTAAAGCAACAAAACATATTATTAATTAACCATTTCAAATTCAGCATCTAAGTACTAAAATCTATAGTTTTTATATTACTTATTTTTTAATTTAGCATCATAAAACCATCAAAAACAGACTGTTGACTTTACCAATTAAATCATTTGTTTTATTTTTGTGTGCTATGAGAACACTTATTAGCTTTTTCAGTTTCCTACTACCGATTTTTTTATTTGCTCAAATAGGCGTAAATACTGACATGCCAAATGACGCAGCGATGTTAGATATAGTTTCTAGCGATAAAGGAGTTTTAATCCCTAGGCTAAGCGATGCTGACCGAGCAAATATTCCTTTACCTATTCCAGATGGTCTTATAATTTTCAATACATCAGTAAGCACATTCCAATTTCATTCTGGTGGATCGTGGTTCAATCTTGCAACAGAAGTAAGTTGTGATTTTATAAGTTTTCCAAGTGTGATCAACGTAAGTGTAGACAAAGGAAATTCTACTTCATTTGATTTAGATTTTGCTGCAACAATAGGTACTCCTGGTAATTTATCGACCTCTTTCTTTTCGTCAAGTGCTAATCTTGATGTTACACTTGACAATGTGAGTAATAACAATAGTCCCGCACCTGTAACCCAAACACTAGACATCACGTTATTAGCTTCGAGTACCGCGGTAGCAGGTGACACTGGAACGATCATTTTTCAAGTTACTTCAGATTGCGGAGTTACCAAATTTATAGAAGTAACTATAAATGTAACTGGTTGTGATTTTTCTATCACACCAGACGCAACTGCATTATCAATGACAGTTCCTCCCAGTGGAACAAATAGTGTGACATTTACGTTAGATATAGATCAATTAGGAACTTTACCAGGAACTATTTCTAGTGTTACACCTACAAATCCGTCTGGATTTACTAATACTACTACTAATTTAGGCTGCTCTTACGACTGTGAACCTACTATCACTTTTGATGGAGACAATACTATCATACCAGGAACTTATAACATTCCAGTGGACGTAACATCTTCCTGTGGGGTAACTAATTCCATCACCCTTCAAATAATGGTAGAGGCAAACCCACGAGATTGTAAACAAATTCTAGCCGAAAATCCAGCTGCGGTAGACGGCGTTTATACGATTGATCCTGATGGCTCTGGAGGAATCGCTCCTTTTGATTGTGAATGTGATATGACTACTGATGGTGGCGGCTGGACGTTAGTTTTAAATTACCTTCATTTAGGAGGTACAAACCCTAATCATATTTTAAGAACTTCTAATTTACCAGTTATAGGTTCTAGCACATTAGGTGTAGATGAAGCTGGAACATTGAATTGGGGACATGCCACTAACTCTCTACTGAGTGAGTTTAACTTTGAAACGGTTCGGTTTTATGGAATTACCTCGAACCATAGTAGAGTGGTACATTTTAAAATTACACAATCAGAGACAGTAAGCTACTTTTCAACTGGCTCTGGTTCGATGAATCTTGCAAATCTCATTTCTAATCACGTTCCTCTTACTGGTCACACGGCAAATATTCCTTTTACCGCTGATAGAGTAGAGTCTAATCGTGGTGATTACGCTATGACCAGAAGACCCTTTAGAGATAACAACGTTTCCGACTGGACTATAAAACAAAATGGCGCAGGTGGAGATGACTGGGAAGTTGATGATAATGTAAACAATGCCAATTCAGACACTTTGCACCGAATCTGGATAAGATAATTGTTTGTATTGTTCCGCTTTCGCGAAAGCGATATCACAAATATTTTAATTGATCATAAACTGACTGCTGTATTGTTTTCCAGCACTTTCTATTTTATAAATGTACTGACCAGTATGCATTCTTGTTCTCAACTGCGTTTTAATATCTAAGTCGTGACTGCCAGGCATAAAGTATTGATTTGCTAAAAGCCCTATCTCTTGCCCTAACAAATTATATATGCGGATATCAAGTTTACGACCACTTGTTAATTCTAAATGAAGATAAGCAGCATTTAATTTATTTACCACAAAGTGTTTAAAATCCTGATGAGCAAAATCATCTATACCTGCGGTAGTACAATTGAACCCTAAAGGAATATTGCTAGAACTGCGATTGAGCATCGCTTGATCTACCAGATGAGATGGGATGCATAACCATTCTTTCATGACGGTAGAATACACATCTCTAAAGTCAGTACTAAAAACCATATTCCCATTGGCATCTAGATTGCTCAAACTAGGGTGAGAACCTATAAAACCGTTACCATTTAAACCACCACCGAAAAGCATCATGGGAGCAGCAGCTCCATGGTCGGTACCATTAGATCCGTTTTCTTCTACTCGCCTACCAAATTCTGAGATGGTCATGCAAAGTACTTCGTCTTGATTACCGTAAGCAGCTAGATCATCATAAAAAGCATCTATAGATTCTGATAGTTTTTGCATGCGGTCTGCATGAGTACCTGCTTGATTTGCGTGTGTATCAAATCCATCTAGGGTAACCATATACACTTTAGTCCCTAGTTGCCCCTTAATCAGTCGTGCTACTATAGAAAATTGCTCTGCTATCGAATGGTTTCCGTAGGTTGCTTGTGTAGTGCTGGCTTGATATGCATTATTGATCACACCGGCATATTGAAATGTATTATTAGTTGTAGATCTTAAAAAACTGAGTTGATCTCCATAAGTGCATGGTGGTACCGCGGTAGCGTCATGTTGCCAGCCGTTTTGAGCTAGGTTGTAAAGTTGTTGTGGATCTGCAACAGAAAAGGCGTAGTTCGTTTGTGTTCCTTCAAAAGCAAGGTTTCCTAAACTTCCTATTTGTATCGCTGGTGGAATTACCGGCGGACTAAGCAAAAAATTAGGATATTCATTTTCAAAAAAGCGACCCATCCATCCTGTTTCTTCAATAGCTGTAGCCTCCGTACTCGCCCAAATGTCACTAGATCTAAAATGAGATAGATCTTGACCTTGATAACCTACTCCATGAATGACTTTCATTTCTCCATTTCCCCATCGCGACTGTAAACTGCTCATAAAAGAGGGCAAACCAAAATCTGGACTTAAATTATATAAAGAGTTTTGCGGTAAGGCAATTGTAGCTCTATTTGAAGCATACGTACCGTAATCATAAACTGGTACAATAGTATTTAAACCATCATTTCCACCTTTAAGTCGCACAAGAACTAACACGCGATCATTTACACTTGCAGCAAGTGCTGCAGTAATGGGAGAAGCCATCGCGCTAGATATTTGAGAACCTCCTAAAGTAAATGCACCAGCACCAGCTATTCCTAAAGCTTGTAAAAAAGTTCTTCTACTCCACGCCTCATGTTCTTCATGATGTGCTTGTGAATTAGGGTCTTGATATTTATTAGTTTTTGAACACATGCTGCGATTATTTAAGTTGGAATTCTGGCATTCTAAAAATGTGTTGTAGCAACAAGACTACCTGATAATTAACAGAACTCCAGTTCAAATCCCATTGCATATTATCATAATAATTTTGCGGTACATCACCTTTAAATACAGTAGTCGCAAGATCGTAGTCTGTTGTGGTGTGAAGCGTTTGAGGTACGAACCTATTCACAATATCTCTAGCGATTATTGCAGGATCATTCAGCGAGGCCGATGCATCAAGAGCTATATTTCTAAACAGGTTTTGATCTATATTCCACATGGTCCACATGATATATTCAAGACCTTGCCATCTTCCAGTTATTGTACTGCTGTTGATCCAGTCGCGATCGCCTTGCCATCCTGCTACATCAATAGGGTTGAAGTATTGCTGACCTAATAAAGAGGCGACATAAAGTAAAGTATAGTAATTTCCCTGCGGAAAGCTAAAATTTGACTCTTTAATAAATAAGCATAAACAATCTATAGGATCTTTAATAATAGTCCCAATTGCTGCAGCGTCAAAAAAATGCTGGCTTTTAAAAAGCTGTTTGAGAACTGGAAGTATTTCCCAATTGGAATTTCTAAAAGTAAGTGCTAATTGATCTGTTATTGCTGCTACAGGTAGTTCTGGACTCACAAAAGCTCGATAAATCTTCTTAACTATAAAGTCAGAAATCTCATTAGGACGTGATGCAAATAAATGATCGATTAAGGAATCGTGATTATAATTTGCAGTAGTTCCAAATATCGTTTTATTTGTATTGTCAAAAGTTATATTTTGAAAGTTAATAGGTGCGCCAGCCTCAGTAAAGCTATTGTAACCTGTCAATGCCCTAGCTGCTTCTACTATATCGGTTTGAGTGTAATTATTATTTTGTCCTAAAGTAAATAACTCTAGTAGCTCCCGTGCGTAGTTTTCATTAGGACTAAAACGATTATTGAGTACTCCATTAAGGTAAACCAGCATGGACTCGTTTTTACCTATTTCTTTTACTAAAGTTTTAAAGTTCCCTAAAGCATGAGTCTGTAATAAATTGTAATATTGATACATCCAGCTGGGTGCGGCATAATCTTCAAGCCTGGTAACAAAATGATTGTGCCAGAACAGTGTCATTCTAGCTCGTAAATTTAAATTGAAAGTGTCATCAATTACCTGGCTGCCCCATTCTTCTATTTGTGGCTGGCGATCCTGGACAAAGTTTCCATAATCACTGGCACTCCAGTTTGCCCAAAACGGTGCAGGCGTCACACTATAATTTGCTGCTGTATTGATATAATTTTCAATAAAAATACTAGGCGATTGATTTAGCGCATTATTTTCTTGTGTAACATCTAGCCCATAACCTAACCTACGTAACACGTGGCGTACTTTAACGATGTCCCAAGGGTTTGAAGGAACATCAGTATATGGCGCTAATGAAGCGGTATTGCAATTTAAAAGGGCTTCCATAATTATTCTAGTTACATTAGAAAACTGTTTAGGATATAAAATACTAACTTAGTAATGTGACTAAAAGTATTTTAAAAAGTTTAATTACCACTAAAAAAACGACCCTTTTGAGTTATTTACCGATCAGTTTTTTAAATAAAGGCAAGCACGTTAGGATTATTTGTACCGCAAGAAGCGCTCAAAAAAGCGATCTTTTGCCAGCTGCTCAACTACTTGAATCTTGGGGATTAAAGGTTAGTTTTGGTACTACTATCGGTAAAATGGAGCATCAATTTGGTGGGACAAAAAAGGAACGCCTAGCAGATTTACAACAAGCGATTGATGACAAAGATGTACATGCGATATGGATCGCGAGAGGTGGTTATGGAACCGTGCAGTTGATCGATGAAGTTCATTTTTCCGCTTTCGCGAAAGCGGAACCTACCACCATCATAGGATATTCAGATATCACCTTATTGCATGGCAAACTACAATCAGAAGGCTTTTCTAGTATTCACAGCTTTATGCCGCTGGAATTAAAAAACAAGCCGAACACGAGTATAGAAAGCCTAAGAAAAGCACTATTTGGAGAACAACTAACAGTTACTATTCCCAACACCTTTGCTTTAAAAAACCAAGAATTGAAAGCGCCGATCGTAGGCGGGAATTTATCTATATTGTATAGCCTACTAGGCAGCAACTCTTTTCCCGAAACAAAAGATCAGGTATTATTTATAGAAGATATCGACGAATATGTGTATCATTTAGAACGGATTATGTACTCACTTAAAAGAGCTGGAAAGCTTAAAAGTTTAAAAGCTTTACTCGTAGGCGGAATGACAGATATGAATGACCATGAAACGCCGTTTGGTAAAAATGCAGTAGAAATCATACAATCACTTACTGCAGATTATGATTATCCGGTTATTTTCAATTTTCCTGCTGGTCACATAGAAGATCATAGAACTATAATTTTAGGAAAGGAAATACATATAAAAATAACTGATCAACAAATTAATCTCACTCAATAATGGCAGAACATAACGACTTAGGAAATGCTGGTGAAGAGATGGCAACCGCTCATTTACTGAAAAATGGTTATGATATTTTGGTACGTAATTATGTGTTTCAAAAAGGAGAAATAGACATTGTAGCCCGCAAAGCAAATACTGTTGTTATCGTAGAAGTAAAAACTAGGTCTACTCCAGATTTTGGAAATCCACAGGATTTTTTAAAGAAAGGACAAATTCAAAGACTGGTCGCTACAGCAAATCATTTTATAGAAAACTATACCGAAGAAGATCTTGAAGTACGATTTGATATCGTTGCGATAATTAAAAATAAAGCAGGTACAAAACTAGAACATATTGAAGATGCTTTTTATCATTTTTGATCTAACTAAAAGCAAAAAGCACCTCATTTCTGAGGTGCTTTTTTTATATATCGATATGATCTTCTTATTTCAAGGTTTTCTTTACCTCTACTTCTCTAAACGATTCTAGAATATCACCTTCTATCAAGTCGTTGAAGTTTTTCACTTGCATACCACATTCATAACCTTTAGATACTTCTTTAACATCGTCTTTAAAACGTTTTAAAGCGACTAGTTCTCCTGTATGGATTACAATACCATCACGTATCAATCTGATTCCGCCATTTCTGTAAACCTTACCATCAGTTACCATACAACCTGCAATGGTTCCTACTTTAGAAATCTTGAATGTTTGTCTTACTTCAGCGTTACCAGTAATCTCTTCCTTAAACTCTGGAGATAACATTCCTTCCATTGCATCTTTAAGATCATTGATCGCATCATAAATAATAGAATATGTTCTGATATCAACTTCTTCTCTATCTGCAACGGTTCTTGCATTTCCTTGAGGACGTACATTAAATCCGATAATGATCGCATCTGATGCAGTCGCAAGTAGCACATCACTTTCTGTAATAGCACCTACACCTTTGTGTATGATATTCACTTGAATTTCTTCAGTAGATAATTTCTGGAAAGAATCTGTTAATGCTTCAACAGAACCATCCACATCTCCTTTAAGAATCAAGTTCAGCTCTTGGAAGTTACCAAGTGCAATACGTCGCCCGATATCTTCTAATGAAAGTGTTTTTTGAGTTCTTACAGATTGCTCACGTTGTAATTGAGTACGTCTTGCTGCAATTGATTTTGCCTCACGCTCGTCTTCAAATACATTGAACTTATCACCAGCTTGTGGTGCTCCATCCAGACCTAAAATAGACACTGGAGTTGCTGGACCAGCTTCTAGAACGTCTTTACCGCGCTCATCTTGCATTGCCTTAATTTTTCCATGTCTAGGACCTGCAAGTACATAATCACCAACTTTTAATGTACCTGCTTGAACAAGTATTGTTGATACATATCCACGACCTTTATCAAGGAAAGCTTCAACCACAGTACCAGTTGCTGGTTTATTAGGGTTAGCTTTAAGGTCAAGTAATTCTGCTTCAAGAAGTACTTTTTCTAACAATTCTTTTACACCAGTTCCTACTTTTGCAGAGATGTCATGAGACTGTATTTTACCACCCCAATCCTCTACTAAGAGATTCATCTGTGCCAGTCCTTCTTTTACTCTTTCAGGATTAGCGTCTGGTTTATCGATTTTATTGATTGCAAAAACAATAGGTACTCCTGCTGCTTGTGCGTGAGATATGGCTTCTTTTGTTTGAGGCATGATATCATCATCTGCCGCTGCTACAATAATCGCGATATCTGTTACCTGAGCTCCACGTGCACGCATGGCAGTAAAGGCTTCGTGACCAGGCGTATCCAAGAATGCAATCTTCTGACCGTTATCTAATTGTACACCATAAGCTCCGATGTGTTGTGTAATCCCACCACTTTCACCAGCAATAACATTTTCTTTTCTAATATAATCTAGAAGCGATGTTTTACCGTGGTCTACGTGACCCATTACGGTAACGATCGGTGCGCGAGTTACTAAATCTTCCTCTTTATCTTCAACCTCTGCAATGCTTTCTTCAATATCTGCATTTACAAATTCTACTTCATAGCCAAATTCATCTGCAACGATTGACATTGTTTCAGCATCCAGCCTTTGGTTCATGGTTACCATCATCCCTAAGGACATACAAGCACCGATTACTTTGTTCACTGGAACATCCATCATAGTTGACAAGTCACTTACCGTTACAAATTCAGTAACCTGTAATGATTTGTCTTCCGCTTCTGCTTGCTCTGCAGCATCCACTTTTTCACGGTGTCTATCTCGTTTTTGACGTCTATTTTTAGCACCTTTATTAGAAGATTTCCCTTGCAGTTTTTCAAGAGTTTCTCTTACCTGCTTTTGAATTTCTTCATCTGTAGGCTCTTCTTTTACAATATTTTTACGTCCAGTGTTTGCACTACCACGTCTATTCTTATTGTTACCGCTATTTCTATTATTCCCTCCTGGTCCAGAAGCTCCTGGTTTAGAAATACGTTTTCTTTTACCTCTATTAGAATCGGCTGTCTTTTTCTTAGGCTTAGCAAATTGAGAAAGATCAATTTTCTTTCCTGTTACTTTAAGTCCACCTAATTTTTTATACTCGGTCTTGATCACCTCGGATTCTTGACCATCAGCACCAGTTGCTGTTTCCTTAACTTCTTTGTCCTGCTCTTCGGTAGCTTTAGCAGTTTCTACTGGCTTATCTTCTACCTTCGGAGATTCCTTTGCAACCTCTGGCTTCTTTTCAGGAGCATTAGGTGCTTCTTTCTTAGCCTCAGGTTTAGACTTAGATTTAGATTTTTTCTTTGGACTAAGATCAATTTTACCCTTGACGGTAGTTCCTGTAGCCTTAGGACGGTTAGAAACTTGTTCCACTTCCTTAGACTCTTCTTCAGTCTTTTTGGAAGGGGCTTTAGCTTCAGGTTCTTTCTCCACCTCTTTCTTAGGTTCCTGAACTTTTTCGGTAGGTTTTGAAGCTTCGTCTGATTTTGCACCAGCATTGAGATCTACTTTACCGACTTGTTTAGGTCCTTCAAGAGAAGCCTTAGCCTTAATAACCTCTTGCCTTTTTTGTTTTTCCTCTAGTTCCTTTTCTCGCTGCAATCGCAATTCTTCTTGTTCCTTGCGACGTTCAGCACCTACTTCCTTTGAGGCAACTTTTTTGCTTTTATCAGTTTGAAACTCATCAGCAAGTGCTTGATAGACGCTTCCGTCTATTTTTGTGGTAGGGCGAGCCTCTATCTCAATTCCTTTAGAATTAAGATACTCCACAGCACGGTCAAGAGAAATATTGAATTCTCTTAAAACCTTGTTGAGTCTCATGTTTTTTACTTCAGCCATAAAATGGTTACGAATTGACTTTAATTTCTAATCTAATCTTCAAATTCTGCTCTTAGGATTCTAACAATGTCTAAAACTGTTTCCTCCTCGAGATCTGTACGTTTAATTAAGTCAGCAACGTCTTGCTCTAGAACACTTTTGGCAGTATCCAAACCTATCTTACTCAATTCTTCAATGACCCATCCATCGATCACATCAGTAAATTCAGTTAATTCCACATCTTCTTCTCCACCTTCTCTTATCACATCAATTTCATAACCGGTAAGTTTACCTGCTAGTCTTATGTTGTGACCTCTTCTTCCTATCGCTTTAGAAACTTCTTCTGGATTAAGTCGTACTTCAGCCTTCTTAGTTTCTTCGTTTAGAGTAATTGCAACAATCTTAGCAGGACTTAAAGCTCTGGCTATGTATAATTGTGTGTTTGTGGTAAAGTTAATGACATCAATGTTTTCATTTCCTAGTTCACGAACAATACCGTGAATACGAGAACCTTTAACACCTACACAAGCACCTACTGGATCAATTCTATCATCGTAACTATCCACGGCCACTTTTGCTTTTTCACCTGGCTCTCTAACGACAGCTTTAACCTGAATAACACCGTCAAAAACCTCAGGAATCTCTTGTTCAAAAAGCTTTTCTAGAAACTTAGGGGATGTTCTAGAAAGAATGATGTTAGGTTTATTACCTCTTAACTCCACACTCTCAATCACACCTCTTACGTTTTCACCTTTTCTAAAGAAGTCAGATGGTATCTGTCTATCCTTAGGCATAATGATTTCGTTACCGTCATCATCTAAAAGAATGATCGCTCTATGTCTTATGTGGTGAACTTCGGCACTATACAATTCTCCTTCAAGCTCTTTAAAATGCTTAAATATGTTTGTATTATCATGTTCGTGAATCTTTGCAATTAAATTCTGTCTTAGTGCCAAAATAGCACGACGACCTAATTGTATAAGTTTCACCTCTTCTGCAACATCTTCACCTACCTCGTAATCAGGTTCAATTTTTTGAGCTTCAGATAGCGATATTTCAGAGTTATCATCTTCTACCTCATCATCTGCAACAACGACTCTGTTACGCCATATCTCTAAATCTCCTTTATCTGGATTAATAATGATATCAAAGTTATCGTCCTCACCGTACTTTCTTTTCAAAGCGGCTCTGAAAACATCTTCCAAGATCGCCATCAACGTGACACGATCTATCATTTTATCATCTTTAAACTCAGAAAAAGACTCGATCAATGCGAGATTCTCCATACTACTTTTTAATTAAATTTTATAACAACTTTTGCTTGCTTAATGTCTTGATATTTAAACGACCACTCTTTTTGAACAGTAACTTTTCCTTTACCTATCGGCTTAGGTTCTCGTGCTTTCCAGGTGATGGTACCACCTTGATCATCTGCATTTTGCAACAACCCTGTTTCTTTTCTTGTTTCCTTATCAATCACTTCAATATCTCTACCGATGTTCTTAATAAACTGACGAGAAGAACTCAAGGGAGCTGCAGCACCTGCACTCAGCACCTCAATAGAAAAATCATACTCTTCACGATCTAAATTATGTTCAACAGCGCGAGAAATCAACATACAGTCCGACAACTTCACACCATCATCACCATCAATCACCACCTTAATTTCGTTATTGGGACTCATTTTAAAGTCTATCAGAAATAAATCTGATCGCTCTTCAAAAGCCTCTTTCAATAATTCCTCTACTCTCTCTTTCAACATAGTTATAAAAAGAGGGGACTTTTGTCCCCTCGCACTCGATTAAATACTTTGCAAATATAGTATTTTTTTAAGCATTTCCAAAGGCTTAAAAAACAGAGCGCTAAAGTTTGTTTTTTTTGTATATTTAAAACATTAAAACCAATCCTTATGAAAAAAATAATCGTCCCTACAGACTTTTCTATTCAAGCCGAAAACGCTCTTAGAGTAGCAGCAGATATAGCACGAGAAAATAATGGTGAGCTGTTTTTACTACACCAGCTCGACCTTCCTTTACACCTTGCAAATAATGCCAGCTCTAACTTACCAGAAGCTGTTTTCTTTATGAAACTTGCCAAAGAAAAGTTTGACAACTTGATGAAAGCAGACTTTCTTGAAGGCGTGATTATTCATGGAGACGTAGAAACTGGTGCGGCGTTTAGCGGGATAATGGATACGGTAAAAAGACATAAAGCTGACTTAATCGTCATGGGAAGCCACGGCGCAGAAGGCATGAGAAACTTATTCATAGGGTCAAATGCCGAAAAAATAGTCCGCAATTCAGAAATTCCAGTTCTTGTTGTAAAAGATAGAAAAAACCGACTTGACGTTAATGATTTTGTTTTTGCAACAGATTTAGACCCTAATTCCACAAGCGCATTGAAAGAAGCAGACAAGTTTGCAAGAAACACAAATTGCAACCTGCACCTTCTTTATGTCAACACTCCATCTAACTTTTTAAGCACAAGAGCTGCAGAAGCTAAAGTAAAAGAATATTTAAAAGATGTCAACGTAGAACCTTCTGAATACGTCATCTATAACGACTCATCTGTAGAAGAAGGTGTTTTCAATTATACAAAAGACGTAAAAGGAGATATTATAGGAATGGCAACTCATGGCCGTCGCGGAATATCTCATTTTTTCAACGGTAGCGTGAGTGAAGATGTAGTTAATCATTCTAGCCTGCCTGTGATTACCTTTAGAATTAAATAGTTTCCGCTTTCGCGAAAGCGAATTTAAAAAGCATAAAAAAACCCTGAATCTGTTAAGAATCAGGGTTTTATGTTGTCCCACAAGAACACATCATATCTTTAATAGCTATTATTTTGAACTCAATAAATTCAACCTTAATAATGTTGACTTTCAAATACTTATATACCATATTTAATTATTATAGATAAAATAAATATAAGTTAATTAAAGATAGTTAAAGCAAATGTTCTTACTTTTGTTCTTACTTTTTTAAAGCAATTAGATTGAAAGGATCATTAAATTATAGAATTAAGGAAATTAAAGATAGTAGAGGTACTATTTTAATAACATACAGTTACGGACGTGGTACTGAGGTCGTAATAGCTACTGGAAAAAAGATCAATCAAGTTTCGAGCTGGAATAAGGAAAAACAAAGAGTTAGAAATATTGCAATTGAGAACAATTCCAGTATTATAAACCAGTGGTTAAATAACAAACTAAGTGAAGTTCAACAGCAATTAACACAATTGCAATTCTCAAATGAAAATTTCACCAATCAAGAAGTTAAATCATTAATAAAGAAAGTCTTAGGTCGTGCAACTAAAAAAGACATAGCAATTGCAACTGACACAAACGAAATTAAAAACTTGAAATGGTGCTATGATTGGTATATCAAGTATTACACTAAAAATCCAACTCCATCAACAAAACATCCATTAGCTAATTCTACATTAAGATCACTCAAGACTTGTAAGAAGAAATTTTTGGAATACTGTAAGGAAACTGGCGATGTCGATTTCAAAGACATAAACATGGATTTTTATGAAAAATTTGTTGAGTGGTTACAAGCTCAAAACTATTCGAACAATTATATAGGAAACCATATTAAAAATTTGAAAGCGGTTATGAATTATGCCCTTTCTAGAGGATATCATAATAATATAGATTTTAAGAAAAGAGAATTTGCAAAACCAACTGAAAAAGTTGCTAAGATTTTTCTCAAAGAAACAGAATTGCAATCGATCTTTAATTTGCAATTGCCTAAAGGTTTATCTCATAGTAGAGATTTATTTTTAATCGGTGCTTATACAGGCTTGAGAGTTTCAGATTTCAACAATTTGACCAAAGAAAACATAATTGATATTGATGGTTCCAAGTTTATCCAGTTGGCTCAAAAGAAAACAAAGGAAATTATTACAATTCCATGCAATTCCAAGGTTATAAGAATATTTGAAAAATACGATGGGAATCCTCCTAGTCCAAAACTAGATCAACATATTAATAGAGATTTAAAAATTATAGGAGCTAAAGCAAAAATTAAAGAAAAAGTTCCAGTAACAAAAACTTTAGGAGGTAAAGAGGTTACAAAACCATACTTTAAATATGATTTGATTACTACGCACACCGCTAGACGTAGCTTTTGCACTAATGCCTATAAAGCTGGAATTCCGACATTTGATATAATGGCGATATCTGGACACAAAACTGAAAAGGTATTTTACTCTTACATACGAGCCACTAATGTGGATAAGGCAAAAAAAATAGCAGAACATTCATTTTTTAAATAAACAACTATGAAAACAGAGACAAAAGTATTACAAATGGATAATGTAGAATTCAAGGAAATAGAAGATACATTGATAGAATTGTATATGGAATACAATCAATCAGATAGCAGTTCAGATTTAAAAGATCGTCAATTAAAAGCATACCACTTCTCAATGATTAGAGACGTTATAAAATTTGCTAAACAATACAGAAAGAGTTTTAGCAATGATGAAATCCATTCAAAAATCATTCAAGATTTAACGGCAGATGCAAGCATATAATCAATTATTCGAATAATGACTTTTGTCGATAAATTATTTTTTGAGTATAAATCAAATTTTTTAGATTTTGATCATTTCGGACTTTTAGGAGAAAGCTGGGACTTTGAGGAACTTGCATTTAGTGAGCAAATGAAATTACTCATTGAACGAGGTATTCTAAGAAATTGCTCTTTAAATAGCAAAAAAAAGATCAGTGGCTCAGATTTAAAACAGGAAAATAATGTTGATAAGAATTCTATTGACCTGTGCAAAACAATTGTTTATAATGGCTCCAGATATATATTAAACCCAGTGATTAAAGAGGAGATGTGGGAGGAGTTTTATACTAGCCATAGTCGGCACAAGTTTGAAGAGCGCACAAAAAGGGAAATAGATAGTAAAATCGTAAGATTTCAAGATAATAAAGAGCGCTTGCAATTTTTATATGATCGAATGGACTCTTTAGATATTTTCAATTTGAAAAATCTAGAGGTTGAAATAAATAATGATTCTAAGGATGTCTACTTTTGGGGTGTTAGAGAACATATAATGGAGAATTTCACATCAAATAGATGCTTTGATTACCTCACGTCTATGTTAGGACAGTATGTTGAGATTTACAATGATGTAGAAAAACAATTTTCTGATGACATTGCAAAATTTAGAGTTTACAAATATTTAGAGAAATTATCTGAAGAGCAATTAGAAAAAAGCGAAGATAAAAATGAAAAGTTAATAATTGAATCTATTGACGTTGACCAAATTAAAAAAGGTGATTTCACAACTTATCAAAGCATCTATTTATTGGATAAATTAACAGCTCTTCCTGCTTTAGAAAATTCTAGTTTGATGAAAAAGGATATTTACACTATAATATCTAAAATGATTGGAAGACATACAGACAATGTAAAGAAAGCTATAAAACTTCTCGAAAAACAACCAAAAGAACACACGCCTGCAATTCTAAGACAACAAAAAATTATAGACAACCTTCTCACTAAGGGTGGCTTGTAGGGTTGCCCCTTGAGTAAAAGTTATATAAGTTGAATATAATATTGTACAAACAAATACAATATTATGTCAAAAACAATTGAATTATCCGTGAGTGATCCTAGCGCATTAGCTGCTATGGATAAAATAAACAAAAGGTTAGAAAGCATTGAAAACAAGCTACCTAAACCACTTTCAAAATTAATTACGAGAAAAGAAGTTTCAGATCTTCTAAGCGTTTCTGTGGTTACCATCATAGACTGGGATAAAAAAGAAATATTAAAACCTCTCCGTATAGGAAATAGAGTTAGATATCAATTATCAGATATCGAAGAGGTACTAAAAAATAGCCGTTATGAAAGTTAAATCTCATAACGGCTATTTTGATATAAATCTTAATCGATTTGTATTGGAATTGGGGAAATTTAGTGAAGCAAGAGTTGACCGCTTTTTACTTTCAAAATCTCTTTACCGCAATTCGCAATCAGATAAGCAATTCGATAGTTGCAATCAATATAGGAATTATCATAATTCCCTTGAAACACTTAATAGACACGTCTAACAACTAATAAAACAGCACAATACAAAGATATACAATTAATGGAATTATGATAATTCCATTAATTGCAATTGATTTGCAACCTTGGTAATTGCAATATAATTGTATAGCTGCTCAAATCACTTTAAATGAGCACCAACATAGAACCATCAAAATACTACGATTATTCAAAGAAAAAAACGGATGTTATTTTAGAACAATTAGATCAAGATCATTCAAACCTTCTTAATCCGTTTCCCATGGATATTTTTCCGAAAAGTATCCAACATTACATCAGTGAAAATGTAAATTCATTAGGTTTTAATTCCGAATTTTTTAGCTGTGCCGTTTTGTCTGCTTTCGGTACAGCTTTAGGTAATTTATATCACTTGCAAGTTAAGTCTGGCTGGACTGAAAAACCTTTATTATGGATTGTAGTTGTTGGTGACGCTGGAGACGGTAAATCACATGCTATGGAACTTCCTTTTAATCCAATTAAATCTAGAGAAAAAGAATCCTATAAATCTTACAAAGATCAATTAGCAAATTATCAATTAAATCCGCAAACGGAAAAACTGCCTAGATTAAAAAACACGTTAATGAGGGATTTTACTTATGAGGCTCTTTGTCAAGAACACGACAACAACCAAAACGGACTATGCATTTTTGCTGATGAAATAATGAGCTGGGTTAATGGTTTTAGTAGATATTCCAGCAGTAGCCAAGAGGATAATTATTTGACAATATTCAATGGAAAAGAAATAAAATTGACCAGGAAAGGTACTGGAACTATAATTATTCCTAGTTGTTGTATAAACCTAATAGCAGGAACTCAAAAAGGACGTTTGCATGAGCTCTATGCCGGAGATCGTTCACAAAGTGGTTTTCTAGATAGATTGTTATTTTCAATTCCGGATAAAATAAATAAAACAGCATTGAACAATAATACCACTGATCAAAAGATAAATGACTGTTACAGCAACATTTTCAGCAATATTTTTGATGATTACGATAACGAGCTAGGTCAAATCATACCTTATTCTGATGAAGCTTTTTTAAGAGCTCAAACATTCGATAAAAGAATTATTGATAAATATGATAATGAATTGACAATATATAGTTCTATGGCTGCAAAATTTAGAACTTACATACACCGTTTTGCTTTACTGATTGAATTAATAGATAATTATTCCAATGACAAAAAAGTTAGAGACGTTTCAATATCAAGTTTTGAAAAAGCTACTAAACTGTATAAATACTTCGAACATAACGGATTAAAAATAAGAGATCGGCAATCAAACAAATTGACAACTGCAACTGATAGTGTTAAAAAAATGTACAAATTACTTCCTCAAACATTTACAACATCGGAAGCTTTAAAAGTAGCTAAGGATATTAAAATAAGCTCGGCAACCGCAAAACGTAACTTAGTCCATGGTGTTTTCAAGAAAAAAGGGCACGGGAAATATGAAAAAGTAATTTTCAGTTGACATTTTTGATATTATGATACATTTTAAATATAACTAACTGTAATTATGAAACTTAAATTATAAATAAAAGTATCATAATAGTATCAATAAAATCAAAATGAGAATTTTATAGAGTTTTTGAAGTGATACTATTGATATTTAATCAATACTATTTCACAAACATAAATTACTCATTATCAAATTGAAAAGAATTTAAAATATCACAATATCAATAATATCATGAGCTATCGATACACCTTAGATCCAAAATCTAAAAAATACATATGCCCTAATCCAGATTGCAATAAAAAAAGGTTTGTAAGGTACTGGGATACAGAAAATAATGAATACTTACCTATCGAATTAGGTAGATGCGATAGGGAAATTAAATGTGGATATCACAAAACACCAAAAGATTTCTTAAAGTCAAATAATATTAAAAGCAATTGGACTCCTAACAAACCAGTAAAAGAGGAAATAAAGACTTTTGATTACTTAGACCTCAAACATATCTCGATTCAAGGTTATAACTTTCAAAACAACAATTTTGTAACTTTCTTACTCACCATGTTTTCTAAAGAAACTGTGAAAGAAATAATTACCAGGTACCTACTCGGAACGATTTCAAAACCTTGGGAAAAAAGTGTAGTATTTTGGAGGTTAAGCCCTGATAATGTGTTGAGTTATGGAAAGATTATGAACTATAACCCTAAAACAGGAAGGAAAATAAAAGAACCATATCTCAAAATTTCTTCCTTTCACAAAGTATTGTACAGAGGGAAAAGGGATTCATTTAAATACAAGAAAGCATTATTCGGCATGCACTTGATCAATGAAAATAAAACTAAACCAATTGCAATAGTTGAAAGTGAGAAAACAGCCTGCATAATGAGCGCAATAAAATCTGAATTTATTTGGATTGCTAGCTCTGGAATAAGCATGCTAGATCAAAATGTTATGATTGATTTAATTGATCGAAAAATAATTTTTTATCCAGATCTGTCAGAACGAAATAAAAAAGGCTTTAACGCTTACGATATATGGCTTAGAAAAGCAGAGGAATTGAAAGAATTTGGGTTCGACATTACAGTTTCTAAATTTTTATATGAATTAGCAGATACTGAAGATCTAGAAAACGGATATGATATAGCCGACTACTTCATTGAAAAATATCAAAAGAATAAAGCAATTCCTAAAATAGAAACTAAGGAAATTGTATATATCCAAAATAGAAAAGAAAAAGCCATTGACAAATTGATTTCTAAAAACCCAGCAATTAAATTATTAATTAAAACATTTCAGTTACAATCAAAATAACAATTGCATACCTCGTAATTATGTGGAATTGCAAGAATTCCAACATTAAGTTGAGGGTATTCAAAAATTTATAACTAACTGATTTTTAATGATTTGTATTTATGTATTCATTAGGAATTATATAAATTCCTATTAAGCAATTGTAATGGTTGCAATTCTAAGAATTGACGATTGCAACTCCATTTCGGTCGTGAGTTGGCTCACCTAATTCATCCTTGAGCAAAAGCCATTCTTTCGGCGTTAAACCATGCTTATTTATATTACCTCCGTTCTCCTTAATGATGTAATTCATTCTGGTTCTAAGATTGCTTTTTGGTTCATCTGGATACATTTCGTAGACTTCAGATTTGCGAGGTGTGTAATTAATAGTTGTCATATGATATAATAAAAAAGCATCGCCCAGGGGTTTTTGAAACGATCCTGTTTCGCACGATGCTTTAGGTAGTATTACGTAGACACTTGAAAACAGATCTTAAAAACGCAATACTTAATCAAATATAAGCTAATCTATTAAATTGAAACTTGAAAAGTTCTTACTTTGGTTCTTACTTTTCAAAAACAAAAAACCCTTAACTCGCTTTTAATCAGCTTATTAAGGGTGTTTTTAAGTTGTCCCACAAGGACTCGAACCTTGAATGACGGTACCAAAAACCGGAGTGTTACCATTACACCATGGGACAATTTCGGGATGCAAATTTATAACAATTCTCAATTTCAGCAAATAAAAATCAATAAAAATTGAAAAACTTGCTCTCATAATGCATTTTGACCCCAATTGCCCATCATAAAAAATTCCTTAACACTGATTAACTCACAATAATTGACCCTATTATATACGACTAGTTTCTATTTGACGTTTATGTGGTGATTAAGTTCAATAAATCTTATTTTCGCCAGAGTTAATGACTACTATGAAATTAAACTACGCACAATTAAATAAAATTATAGGCTGGGCAGTTTTTGCTATCGCCCTTTTCATATTTTGGAGCACGGTAGAACCTACGGTAAGCTATTGGGACGCTGGAGAGTACATCGCTACCTCCTCAAAGTTAGAAGTAGGACATCCACCAGGAGCACCACTATATCAAATGATGGGAGCTGCGTTTTCGATTTTTGCAATGGACGCAACTGATATCGCGTACACTGTAAATTTACTTGCCGTTTTCTCTAGTGCATTTACCATATTATTTATGTTCTGGTCGCTTACATTGCTCCTTAAACGACACCTTTTAAAAGATCGAGCAAATGACGTTATGATTTTAGGAGCAGCGGCAATAGGATCATTGGCTTATGCGGTAACCGATAGTTTTTGGTTCAACGCAGTGGAAGCCGAAGTTTATGCACCTGCAGCGCTACTTATGAGCGCCATGTTTTACATAGGTCTTCTTTGGGAACGTGATATGTTTTTACCACGTGGCAATCGCTGGCTAATTCTTATATCTTTTGTAGTAGGACTTTCTTTTGGAATTCACTTCATGGGAATATTGACTATTCCTGCTATAGGTTTGCTTTGGTACTTTAAGCATTATAAAAATATTACACCGTTTAACTTTATAGTTGCAAATATTGCTGTTGTTGCCGTTTTACTTTTCGTATTCAAACTTCTACTGCCTTACACCTTAAGTATTTTCGGTTATTTAGAAGTGTTTTTTGTGAATGATATTGGACTTCCTTTTAACTCAGGAACTATAATCGCTCTCTTATTAATTGTTGGATTATTTGCTTTTTTGATCTCGCTTTCGCGAAAGCGTAACCTGCCACTATTAAACACGATTACTTTATGCATCATGTTTGTTCTAGTAGGATTTTCTTCTTGGACCATGCTACCTATTAGAGCAAATGCTGGAACGCCTATTAATGAAAACAGACCAGAAGACGCCAGAGCTCTTCTAGCTTATTACAATCGTGAGCAATATCCGTCCCCAGGATTATTCTATGGAGAATCATTTACTGACATGTATGCAGGTTACAATCCAGACGATCCAACTACTGAAGATAATGAAGCTTTTAAAGATGAAAAGCCGAAATATGAGAAGGATTATAAACTAGGTAAGTATGTTATTGTAAACAATTATAAAGACGCCATTCCTAATACTAACGACCGTCACAAAGGGTTTTTCCCTCGTATGACAGATCCCTCACGCGCTTCAAATTATATAGATTTTATGGGCGGACTGGATTATACCATAAAGCCCGGTTTTGAAAATAACCAAGAGCTGCTTTCTGTTCTTGACGATTATGAACGTAGGTTACAGCGAGGCACTATTGATAGTGAAGAATATGTTGAAGTACTGGTTTCTTTAAGAGAAGCAGTGGATATTGAAAAACCAGGTTTTTATGATAACCTGCAATACATGACTAACTATCAAATAAGCTACATGTACATGCGCTATTTCATGTGGAATTTCACTGGAAGACAAAATGATGTGCAAGGAGAATGGGATTCTTATGATGGCAACTGGATAAGCGGTATTAAATTTATCGATGAGTGGCGACTAGGTACTCAAGACGAGTTGAGCGATGATATGTTAGAAAATAAAGGTAGAAATACCTATTTCTTCCTTCCTCTTATTCTAGGAATTCTAGGAGCTGTATTTCATGCTCGTAAAGATGCTAAATCATTTTACGTCACTTTGATTCTATTTTTATTTACAGGTCTTGCTATTATCTTTTACTTGAATCAATCTATGTTTCAAGTACGTGAGCGTGATTATGCCTATGTAGGTTCGTTCTTAGTTTTCAGTATGTGGATAGGAATGGGAGTTTATGCCGTATATGTTATGCTACGTGATGTAATGAAGTCCAGAATGGCTCAAATCATCTCACTTACGGCCTGTTTTGCAGCAGCTCCACTGTTGATGGGTTACCAAAACTGGGACGATCATGATAGGTCTGGTAAGTATACAGCTCTTGCCAGTGCAAAAAAATACCTTGATAGCTGTTTGCCTAACGCTTTAATATTTACCATAGGAGATAATGATACTTTCCCATTGTGGTATGCTCAAGAAGTAGAAGGCTACCGTACAGATGTACGTATAGTCTGTACCTCTTTATTGAGTACCGACTGGTACATGGACGATATGAAAAAGAAAGCATGGGATAGTGAGCCTGTTCCTTCTACACTACCTCATAGCAAATATAAATATGGTACAAGAGATGTGCTTTACTATGCAGATGAAGAGTTGATCCAACAACGTATGGCAGAGTTGAATCAAAATTCTAAACTCGTGTTACCTGATACCATGAAACTAGATCAATGGATGGATTGGGTAGCGAGTGATAAAATGCTTACACAGGTGCAAATGAGAAATGAGCATTATGAACACACGTTTCCTTCTCAATTTATTTCTATTCCTGTAAATAAAGAAGCCGTTTTAAAGAATGGCGTGGTACCACAAAAAGATGCAGATAAAATCGTTGACGAAATAGTAATCAACATCAACAGTAACGCAGTTTATAAAAACAGACTGTTCATGCTGGACATTATCAATGCAAACAACTGGGAACGTCCTATTTATTTCTCCGGAGGAGCATTTGGTGATGAAGATTACATCTGGATGAAAGATTATTTACAGTTAGATGGAGCTGCTTACCGATTGATTCCTATTAAATCACTTCCTGAAGATCCTAGAGACCCTTTTGATATGGGAAGAATAGATCCTGATTATGCTTATGAGGTCATCAAAAAATGGGATTGGGGCAATGGCGGCTCACCAGATATTTACCACGACGTAGAAACTAGAAGAAATAGCGTAGGATATAGAAGTAACATCACTCGTGCTGCAGAAGCCCTTATGAAAGATGGTCAATACGCAAAAGCAGAAGAACTATTAGACATAGGAATGGAGCACATGCCATTAGAATATTATGGCAATTACTCAATGCTAGAGCCTTTCGTATCTGGTTATTATGAACTAGATAAAATAGAAAAAGCTAGAAAATTATTAAATGGAATTATTCTCAAATATCAAGATGAGTTGGATCATTATAACGCTTTGACATTGCAAGAGCAAGAGAACAATTATTCCCGTATTCAACAAGCTTTAGTAAGATACAATTCTATTGCCGAAGTTCCAGTGTTCTATGAAGATCAAGAGATGATTGATAAGCATGTAGATGCCTATAACGTTTACTTTGAGCCTTTTGTAAGATATCTAAATGATGCATATTACATCAGAAAAGATGGTGATATAGATCCAGAAATGTATCCAGATGCTGCACAAGAAATGGAATTGCGTGATTTGTTAGACAATGCCGTGGATAATGTAACCACTGCTCGAGAAGAAATCCCTATCGATACTTTAAGTGAAGATTAAAACCTATCCAGATCGTATTTCAGATTGGTTTTCTGATCGATTTTCTAGCTACTACTGGCATGGAGATCGTGAAAAAAAGAAGGTTTATTTAACTTTTGATGATGGACCGACGCCTATTGTCACTGATTTTGTGCTTAAGGAACTAACCAAGTTTGATTTTAAGGCAACTTTCTTTTGTATAGGAGACAAAGTAGAGCAGTTTCCTAGAACCTATAATCAACTTTTAGAACAAGGCCACGCCATAGGAAACCATACGCAACATCATTTAAATGCGTGGAAAACCTCGAGTATTAAATACATGGAAGATGTAGAAAAATGCGCACAACAAGTCAATTCACAATTATTTAGACCGCCTTACGGTCGCATTACTGGAAGCCTAACTAAATCACTAGTAGATAAAGGCTATAAAATAGTGCTTTGGGACCTACTTTCAGGAGATTTTGATCAACGTAGAACAGCAGCTTCTTGCCTCGAGAATTTAAAAACAAATACGCGTAATGGTAGCGTTATCGTTTTTCACGACAGTGATAAAAGCTATAAAATGCTTCAAGAAATCCTACCTCAATATCTAGAATTCTTAAAAGATCAAGGCTGGAAAAGTGATTCCATAACAGCCGATTAGTAAAACTGCTGGATATGATGAATAAGTGTGTTATCGTCTTGGACACCGCTCTGTCTCCATTTCATTTCGCCATTTTTGTAAATGATGAAAGTAGGAACGCCTTTAATACGTAGTGCTTCAGAAAGTTCTGGGTTTTTTTCTATGTCTATTTTAATGACTTTGGCCTTATCACCTAAGGCCGCAGCTACATTGCGCAATACGGCATTCATTGCCTCTGTATCTTCATTCCAGTTAGTAAAAAAATTAAACAACACTGGAACATTTGCACTTATAAGCTCACCGAACTTTGACATAATAACAAATTAAGTATAATCAAATGTACGCAAAAACCTCAATACTAGCAATTATGGTAGTTAAGAGAGGTTTTTCTTTAAAGTAATAACAGTAATCTCAGGCCAGATTCCAGCTCTACCAGAGTAGCCTAAGAAACCAAAACCTCTATTCACATTTAAAAACTGATTGGCCTCTTTATAAACACCGGCCCACTTTTTATAAACGAACCACGCTGGACTAAGCTTTATAAAACCTGGAATCTCAATACCAAATTGCATTCCATGAGTATGACCGCTTAATGTCAAGTGGTACTTCCTATCGTCGCCTTTTACTTGTAAATCCCAATGTGTAGGATCGTGACTTAAAAGTATTTTAAACTCCTCATTAGTTAATCCAGCAGAAGCTTTTTCTAGATCTCCATATTTAGGAAAACGGCCACCACCCCAATTTTGAACTCCTACTATGTTAATAGAATCTGATCCTCGAGTAATTTTTTCATTCTCATCGAGTAATAATCTCCAGCCCATATCCTTCTGGATTTTATAAAGCTGCTGCATATTTGCTGCTTTTGCCTCTTTAGATTCCCATTGCGCATAATCGCCGTAATCGTGATTTCCTAAAACAGAATAAACACCATCAGGTGCCGTTAAAGAGCCAAAAATAGCTTCCCAGCCTTCCATTTCGGTAGCTACGTTGTTCACTAGGTCTCCAGTAAATAATATTAAATCACTTTGCTGTTTATTAGCAAGATCGACCGCATATTTCACTTCCTCTTTATCGTCAAAACTTCCTACGTGAATGTCACTAAGCTGCGTGATTTTATAACCATCAAATGCTTCTGGCAAATCATCAAAACTCAATTCATATTCACGCACTTGATAATCATATTTACCTCTCCATGCTCCATAAAGAATTGCTCCAAAAGGCAAAGCAGCAACTGCAAGACCTACCTTAGCAATAAAATCTCTTCTGCCTTGAAAGAATGTTTGATCAGGTTCTCGCTTTCGCGAAAGCGAGTTGATAACACCTTCTATAAGTCTATAAATATCTTCTCCTAGCATGAATAAAATGAAGACTGACTTTAAAGCTAACAAAGCCAACATGAAAGTAACTGAAAAATCCCTTACTGTGGAAAATTGCGATCGATCTGGATTAAGCCAGGTGAACTGCAAAATAACATTTATGATAGCGAGAACTGAAACTGCTAAATAGATCCACTTCCACCAGTGACCACGGGATAAAGTCCTGACTAACTGGAAAGAATAGACTTCTAAAAGAATAACAATAAATAAAAATATGAACAATCGCATCGTGCGAAACTATACTATAAAAAGCCTTCAAACTGTTGGCAGATTGTTAAACTAAATTAGTTGTAGGATCAAACTAGTATCTTGCCTCGCTTAATGCAACGCAGCACATTTAAACCATCTATTATTAGGTTAAAACATGACTAAAAGCGATCCTTACGCAGCATTGCGTTTTAAAGAGTTCAATGTCTTTTTACTGATGCGTTTCTTACTAGTTTTCGGCTGGTCCATGCAGTTTATAGTCATTGAATGGCAAGTGTACTCCTTAACAAATGATGCTTTATCCATGGGAATCATCGGATTAATGGAATTTATCCCAGCATTTTGCATGGCGTTATTTGCTGGTCATATCGTGGACCAAAGAGAAAAGCGCAATTTACTCGCTTTGTGTATAGGTGCATTTTCATTGATTAGTTTAGGGTTGTTTTTATTGACCTGGCCTGAGATTGCAGGTAACTGGTCTACCAATACCATTTTATACTGTATTTATTCTCTGGTATTTTTTGGCGGTATTTTGAGATCGTTCTTCGGGCCTATTCTTTTTTCTTTAATTGCTTTGCTCGTTCCTAAAAAAGCATATCCTAATGCAGCAACGTGGAGCAGCAGCGCATGGCAAATTGCTTCGGTTGCAGGGCTTGCTTTTTCTGGATTTGCGATAAGCTGGTTTGGTGTACACTGGTCTTTATGCATCGTTTTTAGTATGGTTTCTCTAGCTTTTATGACGGTATTCTTTATTTCTAAAAAACCTATCCTTAACACAAAGATCAACGAGCCCATCCTCCAAAGTTTAAAAGAAGGCTTGGGTTTTGTATTTAAGACTAAAGCCATTTTGGGAGCTTTAACGCTGGATATGATTTCCGTTTTATTCGGTGGTGCAGTAATGTTACTACCCATTTTTGCAAAAGAAATTTTAGATGTAGGCAGTGAAGGATTTGGGATTTTACGGGCAGCTCCATCAGTAGGTGCTATTCTTACTATGATTGCTACTGCCTATCTTCCTATCAGTAAAAATGCAGGGATGAAACTGCTTACCGCCGTTTTTGGTTTTGGGATTTGTATCATTGTTTTTGGTCTTTCTACTTCGTTTTGGGTATCTGTAGTAGCGCTGTTTTTTAGTGGTGTTACTGATGGTGTTTCTATGGTCATACGCCAGACCATTCTTCAACTTAAAACACCAGACCACATGCGTGGCCGTGTTGCCTCAGTAAATTCCATGTTTGTAGGTTCTTCTAATGAGCTGGGTGGTTTTGAAAGTGGTGTTACCGCAAAATTAATGGGAACGGCAGTTCGTCTCAAAACTGCGTGATTTCAGTTTAAATATACGTTAGAAAAGTGAAGTGAATGGATTTTGAGAAAGTGAGTTGGTAAGATTATTTTTGGTTTGAAAAGGCTTAAAAATGTTGATAGGAGCTTAAAAATGGCTTTATGGCGTTGTTTATTAAGTATAAAGGCTAGTTTTCCTTGCTCTTTTATGATGTTTAGGATTCTTTTGAGGTTGTATGCGATAGCGATGAGGCCAAAATCTGCACTGGCGTTCTGGATTCCTTTTTTAGTAATAATGTGATCAAAACCCCATTGGCGCTTTATGGTGCCATATGGATGTTCTACGATGGCTTGTCTTTTTTTATAGATCTCTGGTTGTTGTTGTACTCGTTTAAAATTAGCTTCTATGTACTGTTTGTATTCACTACGCTGGACTATTTTACCGTTTGCTTTTGATGTGGTGCATAGCGACCTGACTGGGCAGCTTTTACAGGCGCTACTCTTATATTGCTTAAACTTATAATTACGTGCTTTGTACCAGTTTCCATTGCTTTTAAGCTCGTGACCTTGCGGACATTGATAGCTGTCAGATGCTTTATCGTATTTAAAATGTTCTACGTTATAAGCTGGATCGGGCGCTTGACTTTTACGTCCTATAGCTGGTATGGCTACTAGGGTATCGATGCCTAAATCGTGTGCTGTTTTAAACTCGCTGCCCGTGTGATAGCCTTTGTCGTAGAGAGCGGTGAATTGGTTGGTTTTAAGGATAGATTTTGCTCTGCGCAGCATGTTTCCCATCGCTTTTTTATCATTCTCGTTAGTAACTTTATAATCTAGGAGTACTTTATGGTCAGCATCTACCGTGGTTTGTGCGGTGTAGCATACTTCTGTGATCATCCCACGAGTAATTTGGTGCCTGCTATCTGGATCGCTGGTGGACAACTGCGGATTTTCGGTCGTGGTATCTTCCTTCAGCGTTTTATTGATTCCTTCGTAACGCTTGCGCTGTTTGTTGTGCTTGTCGATTTGGTCTTTGTGGTCTTGCTTTTCTTGGTCGTTGTCCGCTTTGCAAGAGCGGTATTATGCTCCTCTAATTTTTTATCGATGTACTCGATGTGTCGGGCTACTTTTTTGAGGTTGTAATTGTTTTTCTTGCTGTTTTGAGCTCTGAGTTTAGTGGAGTCTCCAGCGATTAAGGTGGCGCCTATCAGGTTGTGGTTTTGGGCGATACTCACGGTGGCTCTAAAGACGCGTTTAATGGCTTTGGGGTTGTTTTTTCTAAACCTAGAGATGGTGTTGTGGTCTGGTTTGAGATTGCCTAGCAACCAGATGAGCTCGATGTTGCGATTGCATTCCAGTTCTAGTCTTCTAGAGGATCTCATGCGGTTCATGTAGCCATAGATGAAGAGTTTGAGAAGATCTGCTGGATCATAAGGTGGTCTTCCTTGAGATGCTAGTGATGCAAAGCCTAGATGTTCTAAATCGAGACTGTCTACAAAGGTGTCAATAGCCCTAACGGTATTATCAGCGGCAATCATGTCATCTAGGCATGTGGTGTATAAAGTGAGCTGACTGCGCGACTCTTTTTGCAAGTATTCCATATATAAATATCGGAAAAATCGATATAAATATCAAGCAGAATGGGAGAGTTTTGAGACAGTCTGACGGTTACCGCCGTTGTTTTTGGTGGCACCATGACATTAATTACAGTTATTACTACAGCTTTAGTTTCACCTACTTTTAGAAAACTGGATTTACGGAAGGACTTTGAAGCCCATCCCTAGCCCTTCCCAAGAGGAAGGGAACATTCTTAACAACCAATGTAATATTACAAATCCTTTACTCGTAGCATAAGCACCACAAATGATTTTCTTATTCCGCTTTCGCGAAAGCGGAACACTAATCCAACAATTACTATTTAAAAAGCAATTTACTATCGAGGTTTTGTGTATAAAATGTCATAATTGACATTGATATCTCGCTTTTTCCTAGGTTCATTTTTTATCTTTAGCATCCTTAAATTTTTACGATGACTAACGACGGTACTGACGATAAAAGATTATTTCTCCTTGATGCTTATGCCTTGATTTTTAGAGGTTATTATGCATTGATCAAAAACCCTAGAATTAATAGCGCCGGCATGGATACCAGTGCGATTATGGGTTTTACTAATTCGCTATTTGACGTGATAAGACGTGAGAAACCAGAATATCTAGCCGTTGCATTTGATAAAGAAGGAAGCAAAGAACGTGTAGAAATGTATGCCGATTATAAGGCAAATCGTGATGAGACTCCTGAAGCGATAAAAATTGCAGTACCGTATATTCAGAAAATCCTAAAAGCGATGCATATTCCTATCGTAGAAGAGGCAGGAATTGAGGCAGATGACTTGATAGGAACGCTGGCAAAACAGGCAGAAAAAGAAGGTTTTACCACTTATATGGTAACACCAGATAAAGATTATGCGCAGTTAGTGTCAGAGAATATCTTTATGTATAAACCTGCTCGTATGGGTAACGGAATCGAGATCTGGGGAATTCCTGAGGTGCAAAAGAAATTTGAAGTAGAACGACCTGAGCAAGTTATCGATTACCTGGGAATGATGGGTGATGCCAGTGATAATATTCCTGGACTGCCTGGTGTAGGAGATAAAACCGCTAAGAAATTTATAGCCGCTTATGGATCGATGGAAGGTTTATTAGAAAACACTGATAAGCTTAAAGGTAAAATGAAAGAAAAGGTCATCGCAAATGCCGAATTAGGTCTTCTTTCTAAGAAACTAGCTACTATTAGACTGGACTGCCCAGTGACTTTTAAAGCAGAAAAATACACCTTAGACGATCCAAATGTCGAGGCTGTACATGAAATTTTTGACGAGCTAGAATTCCGTCGTGCTAAAGAAACCATGGCAAAGATTTTTTCTAAGGATGTCAGTTCGAGCGCAGCCGAGAACGCTTCAAGTTCCAATTCAAATGCTGATGCCGGCGCAGGACAGTTTTCTTTATTTGACGCTCCAGGATCTGGAACAGCAGCCGAGGCTTCGACTACAGGAAGACAAACCCTTGCAACTAGCGACCATTTATACCAACTCGTTCAAGAAGGAATGGGAACAAAGCTGTTTTTACAATCGTTGATGCAGCAATCCAGCGTTTGTTTTGATACAGAAACTACTGGACTTGATCCACTAACAGCAGAGCTAGTAGGAATCGCATTCTCTTGGGAAAAAGGAAAAGGTTTTTATCTGCCTATTCCTGAAGATCGTGATGCTGCTCAAGATGTGGTTAACGAACTTAAACCGTTTTTTGAAAGTGAAACCATTGAGAAAGTAGGACAAAATCTCAAATACGACATCAAAGTACTGGATAAATATGGAGTAAATGTAAAAGGACCGATGTTTGACACCATGCTGGCACATTACCTCATCAATCCAGACATGCGTCACAATATGGACGTACTAGCCGAAACCTATCTGAACTACACGCCTCAATCTATTGTCGAGTTAATCGGTAAGAAAGGTAAGAATCAGAAATCGATGCGCGATGTAGAGCTAGAAAAGCAAAAGGAATATGCCGTTGAAGATGCTGATATTACTTTTCAGCTCAAAGAGAAATTTGTTCCAGAGCTTGCTAGCGCAGGAACTGATAAGTTATTTCACGATATAGAAATGCCATTGCTTGATGTGCTGGCTGCGATGGAAATAGAAGGTGTTAATCTAGATGGTGATTTTTTAAGTTCGCTTTCGCGAAAGCTGAACGAAGACATAGAACGTCTAGAAAAAGATATTTATGAAGCGGCAGGAGAAGAATTTAATATAGGCTCGCCGAAGCAATTGGGAGAAATATTGTTTGGTAAAATGAAGCTTGTTGACAAGCCTAAAAAGACAAAAACGGGACAATATTCTACTGCCGAAGATGTACTGAGTTATCTCGCCAAAGACCATCAAATTATTGCTGATGTACTGGAATACCGTGGTCTTGCCAAATTAAAATCAACTTATGTGGACGCATTGCCTAATCAGGTCAATCCTGCTACGCATCGCATCCATACCAATTATATGCAAACGGTTGCAGCAACAGGTAGATTGAGTTCTACAGATCCTAATTTGCAAAATATTCCTATACGTACCGAGCGTGGTCGTCAAGTGCGCAAAGCATTTGTACCAAGAGATGAAAACTATACACTCGTCGCTGCAGATTATTCTCAGATTGAATTGCGTATTATCGCTGCTTTAAGCGAAGAAGAAAACATGATCGCTGCCTTTCAAGGTGGTGAAGATATTCACGCATCGACCGCTGCAAAAGTATTCAACGTCGCTATAGAAGATGTCACTAGAGAACAGCGTAGCAATGCAAAAACTGTGAATTTTGGAATCATTTATGGGGTAAGCGCATTCGGATTAAGTAATCAAACCGATCTAGATCGTAGCGAGGCTAAAGAATTGATAGACACTTACTATGCTACTTATCCTAAGTTGAAAGCATATATGCAAGAACAAGTAGATTTTGCTCGAGAAAACGGTTATGTAGAAACCGTTTTGGGACGACGTCGTTATTTAAAGAATATTAATAGTTCTAATGCCGTTGTGCGAGGCGCAGCCGAACGCAACGCGGTGAATGCTCCTATTCAAGGAAGTGCGGCAGACATTATTAAAATCGCGATGATCAATATTCACAAAAAGTTTGAAAAGATGCAGTGTCAATCTAAAATGTTACTGCAAGTACATGATGAATTGGTTTTTGACATTCATAACGACGAGTTAGAAGACATGAAAAAACTCATACAAGACGAGATGCAAAATGCTTATAAAATGACGGTGCCACTAGATGTGGAAGTTGGTGTTGGTGAGAATTGGTTAGAGGCGCATTAAATGTTATATAATTTGTCGAATTAATAGTTTAAAGTCAGAAATCGATAATGTAAGTTTATCATCATCGCTTAAAGTGTAATTTGAAATGAAATTTTCCAATACAAATAAAGTAAACTTCATTGAATAATTATTCTTAGAAATTTTGATTAGATTAAACGAATCTTTGCTTCGCAAAAAATTTATATTGAATCTTTCCAAATTAATAGGCATGGTTAGATAAAGCAACTCTGACAACCCTGATTGATTCACGTTTTTTATCGCATTTGAATAACATTGGCTTAAAGAAATATTCATGTTTATTTGTTCACTAAATTCGTCTAAGTCCATGTGACCAATTATGTTCAAATTTGGCTCTTTATTTGTGGTTTCTCCAGATATGGAATACAATTTCTGAATTTTCTCATCTGTATGACCAAAGTTTTCAAATTCTTCAATTGAAAACATTTTAAGAATTATAAGGTAAACTGAATAAATGATAAATAACATAGATTCTTCATGTTTCAAAATCATTACTAATCCCTTATCATGTACTAATTTTGTATTTTCTGAAGCCTCCATTAAAATTTGATACTTGTTCAGAATTTTTTTGATCTTTCTGGGATTATTTATACCTAGATAATTAAACAATTTGGCTACTAATAAGTTTACCGTATGTTTCCCGTTAAACTGTCGAATTAATTTATTTGAAAAAGCTTGATTAGTTAATTTATAGAGAATAATTTTAGATGGCATCTGAAAATCCAAATCAAAAACCTTTTCTAAGTATTCATTCGACTTTACAACATCTCGATATTTAGTTTTTATCGCTACCTGTACCGCTTTTTCATCAACCCCAAAAAAGAAGATTGTTCTTTCTCCATAAGTAAAGAAGAGTTTAATTTCTGAAAGTAAATCCAAAACTTTCTCTGGCTCACAGCGATCTAAATCGTCAATAAAAACTATGTTAGTTTTCTTTTCCCCATTCTCTTGTTGAAAAATAGCCTCTTCAAATTCTCTGAATTTCCTCTTGAATTGTTGAATTTTGTAATGAAATGACTCTTCTTTGGAGCTTTTAATTTCACTTATGACTCCACTAGCGATGGGATGACTTCCTTTTAAAGCTCCTATTAAAACCTTTTTACCATAGGATAATAAATCGGTACTAACCTTCTGAATGGAATCATGTCCTTTTTCTGTCATAAACTCCAATAATGAAAAACTCAAATCTTTACCATTTTCATATTGCCAGGCATCAAAATAAAATGTTTGAAAGTCGTCTTGAAGTTTACTTTCCATGTATTTCATCAAAGTACTTTTACCACTACCCCAATTACCGTAAAGAGCAAACATTTTCATTTGCTCAAATTCAATGTTTCCTGACTTTAAAAGAGACACAATCATATCTCCTTTTTCAATGACACCTAAATAATCATTTTCTGGAGTTAGATTTTCAATAGGTAAGTTGGATAATAATTTCACGGCAGTAATATTTCTCTAAATGTAGGATATAAACTACTGGTGTTCAAGTGTAGTTATTAACAAGTAATTTAATTTCAAGTTATTGAAGTACGAAACCTTTTCCCCAGCCTTAAAGGGTAAGGTTTCTTATATTTTAAAGTCTAGATATCGGTGTTTCCGTACCCTTTAGGTTTGGGGCTTGGGAAATAAAAAGAAATATTATAAATGATACAGAATGTAGAAGTAAAAAGTAATTTACCGCTTAAAACTAGCCACAGTAGCATACTGCGGATACCTAATATCTAGATGTGTGAATAATACTGGAATATTATACAACCACGGTTTAATCGATTTACTTTTATTAATTCCTTCATGTTGAAGAACAGTATAACCTAACTGCTTGTACATTCTTTGAATGCTTTTTCTGGTAAACCATCTTAAATGGGTTTTATCCATCACTCCATGGTCGTTGTAAATCCAGTCTTTTTTAAAGACCAATCGCATGAAGGTATTGTGATAACGTATGTTAGGAATAGAACTTATAACAACACCATTTTTAGTGAGTTTGTGTTTTATTTTTTCTAGAACTGTATCGGGATAAGTAAGATGTTCTAGCACATCGTTAAAATATATCACGTCAAAATACTTGTCGGGAAGCTCATCTAAGTAATCTTCACATGGACCTGAGAAAACTTTATCCAGTTTAGTAGCTGCAACTTGAGCCTCTTTATCCATATACTCGATTCCCCAAGTCTCTGCTTTGGTTTTATTTTTCAAAGCTTCAGCAAAAGCACCAGCTCCACAACCTATGTCTATAATGGTCTTAGGGTTATTAGGAAGATAAGCAAGCATTTCTTGCCTTACGTTATTATAATACTTTGCAGACTTGTTATTGTAATCCAATGGTTAGTGGTGTTGTAATTAAAACAAACGCCCAAGATAAGGAAAATTCCTTCTTAAAAAAGGTAGAAAAAGCTATCAGAAAAGCATAACGATAATAAAAAATGCCTTTAATTTAAGCTGTAAATTATATTTTAATGTGCAATTATGACTTTCTCCGTTGCAATGGAAGAGCCTACATAAACTTTCAAAAAGTAAATGCCGTTATCGAACTTAGAAATATCTATAGTTTCACAGTCATCATTTTTTTCAATTATAGCTTGCCCAAAAACATTATAAAGTTCTAATTTATCTATTTTTTGAGAGGCATTGATTTGGAATTGCTCTTTAGCAGGATTAGGAAATACTTTTACAGTTGTATCAATAGATAATTGATCAGTACTCAATGTGTTTTGATATACGCGCACATAATCAATGACCATCGCACTTTGTGAAAAGCTAGGATCGATGGTACCTGCATAACCGCCCATCGCAACATTTAATAGTAAATATTGATCTTCAAAAAACGGATAGGTATTAACGTCTTTTACGGTTGGGTTATAAGTGTAGAATGGTACGTCATCAATTAAAAATGTAATTTGTTGTGGCGACCAGTTCATAGAATACACATGAAAATTATTTGCAACATCAGGAAGTGTGGTTGATCTAAAATTTCTAGTGTTTCCTGAGCAACCTGCACAATTCGTATGCAATGCAGCAGAAACATGATTCACAGCACCTAAACCATGCTCCATAATATCTATTTCTCCACATAACGGCCAGTTGGTCGTTCCATGTGTAGCATCCCAAAAACCACCATCTTCGTTAATGTTTTTACCCAATGTCCATATTGCAGGCCAAGTTCCATTACCGAATGGCAATTTTGCTCGTACATCTACTCTACCATAAGTAAAAGCATACTTTGAATTTAGTCTGGCACTAGTAAATTGTTTAGTTTGACCTTGATCAAAAAAGCTTTCTCTTTTAGCTACTATATTCAAAAATCCATTTTCTACAAAAGAATTGTCCGTTCTATTAGTGTAATGCTGCACCTCGTTATTGTACCAGCTGCCACCAGCCGGAAGTTGGGTTTGATGATGCCATTTTCTTGGATCTACTGGATTATTTAATCCTGAAGTATCAAACTCGTCAGACCAAACTAAATCTGTATAAACTACATCTATAGGATTGAATGGAGTTGCTACAGCACCGTTATTGATGTCGTCTATGACATAAGTCCCAGCAGTTGTATTACCAAAGTCAATAAAAATGACAACTCGGTCGTACTGACCTGTGGCTGAAACGTTGGTTCCAGCTCCGCTTAGCGTTGCGTTGCTAAAATCAAAAGTAACATCTTTCCATGCATTTGCTCCTGCAGGAATTTGCTGCAGTACTTCTACATCTCCTTGATTCCCATTTTCAAACTTTAGAAGTATGTTGTGAGCATTAGGGTCAAAGGCATAAAATCTTAGAGTAACATTTTGATCTGCGCTAAGATCAACCGCGGTAGAAACATCTATAAAAAATCCTTGACTAGGTGAACTGCCATCGTTGAAAAATTGACCAGCATTTCCAGACACTCCAGCAGGATCTGATCTAAAAGAAAAAGAAGAACCAGAAAAACCTGTGAACGAAAACTGATTATTCTCAAAATCTAATGGAAACTGTTGCCCATAGGAAAATTGAATAGCACAAAAAAGTAGAATAATGTATCTCAATGAAATCATTGCTTTTTTTTGCTAAACTACGATAGGACCACGAGAATAGATAAAAACTGACCACAACAAATACTATACAACAAACTTATCGCTTGTTAAAGTTTACTAATCAGGAGAGGGAATTAATGATATAAAGCAACTTATCTATAAGCCTTAAAAATTACGACGATTTGATTAGTACGATCATTTGAAGTAGCACCAGCTAGAAATTTATCCACGTTTATGGTAAATCCATCATTATCAAAAGTTGTCAAAGATGCTCTAATTAATCCGTCTTGAGCATCGCTCCCATTATTAGATTGACCGTTATCGTGAATAGCCTCTCCATTGTTATTAACAAAGTAAGCCGCAATACAATGATTACTTGAGGAATACGTACCTATATTGTTGATACTAGAACCACTTGTTCCATAAGAAATAACTTGCTGACTTTTTACTCCATTATAATTAGTTGCAAAACCTGTCATTTGACCACTTGCCATTCTCACATCGTTAGAGTTATTACTGCTAGAACGATAGGCTCCATCATTATAATTTTGTACTCGGTTTACCGCTATAAACTCAATAGAACTTGGTTTAAATCCTATTCCAGTAATTATTTTTGAGCCTGATGCATCTATTATCATTTTACCAAAATGAACTGTCTTTTGAGTAGAGCTTATAACTTGAGTCCATTCTCCATCCATCCAGTAATAGAAACCAGCAGGTTTAATTCCAGTAGCCGCGGTATTCCATACCATTGTCCCGTTTACTAATGCCGTTCCATTGGGATTTTTTACCGTAGTATTATCAGTATCTGATTGTAAATCTACTCTAGGTAATAACAATCCAGAATCTGTAGAATTAATATCTAAAGCCGCTTGGGGATCATCCGTTCCTACTCCTACTTGAGCGTTTATCGTAGAAATAAGGAAAGAAAAAAGTAATACAGGGATTATACTTTTGTAATTCATATTTTTTTTTGTAAAAATATTTACATATGTTAATTCTCACAAAAAAGTCTCGTTATTGTTCGCTTAAAATCGATAAAAAGCATAAATCTAAGGTTTAACTATGCGTGCATAATAAAAAATGCGTGTTTGGACGAGCGATAAGGTCGTTTTACATGGAGAAAATAACTGTTTACAATCACAATAATTCTTTATGTTGGAGTCTCGCTTTCGCGAAAGCGGAATAATAAAACTACCTTTTCAAAGCAAAAAATCCTTTTACCAAAGGTTTATCGGGAATTTGTAATGTAAACCAATAAGAACTGGAAGGCAATGGATTATTAAGATAAGTACCATCCCAGCCAGGCCCTTCAGGTGACATCTGGAAAAGTAATTTACCATGACGGTCGTAAATATAAATTACAGCGGTAGGAAATGCGCTTAATCCGTCCAGTGTCCAGTAATCATGAAAGCCATCACCATTAGGCGTGAAAAATTGTTGGAAATCAAGCACTACAAATTCCTGAGTTAAAACACCACAGCCATTTTTATCTCGTATACGAACGGTATGGAAGCCTTTGTAAAGTCCGCTGAAAAAGTTAGCATCTTGATAAGGACCATTATCAACAGAGAATTCATAATCTCCAGGTCCGGAAACTAGAAATTGAGCCGTATTATCGCCATTTCTAAAATCTTGAGTAATAATATCATCTATTACAGCAACATCTGATGGCAAGGCCGTAATCGTCAACATACTTTCACACCCAAAATTATTTGTAACCGTAACGGTATAATTTCCAGGCTGATCTATATCTATAGAATTTAAATTAGAACCACTCTCACCAGTACTCCAATCATAAAAATCAAAGCCAGACTCAACACTTATAGTAGTAAGGCTTACAGCGTCTACACAAACTGTAATATCATCTTGTGGAGCAAGAACTGGCTTAGGATTTATAGTCACATTAAATGCTACATCACTAAAACAAGAAGTTCTCGTTTCTGTAACTCTCACAAAAATTTGTTGTGGATTTTGAGTATTGGTAAAGGTATTTCCTAATGCGTTTTGATCGTTAGCGCGATCTGTAGCATTAGAATAGAACTGTACTTGATGTAGGGTTGAATCTAGACCATTTAAAATATCTGGATTTTGATTGCCTAGATTCACACTTAAAAAACCATCAAAATCATCATCGCAAAAAAACAAATCTTGAGGTGCTGCTATCTGTGGTGGATTTGCAACAAAAAGCGGAACGCTCACTACAAATTCACACGATAATCCTGTAGGGTCGATCACTTTAATAAAATAGGTTTCTTCCACAAGCGTTGCGGTAAAAACAGACCCTTGCGGATTCAGATCATCTGCTGCGTCAGTTTCGGTTAAATGATATGTAATATTGAGATTTGCAGCGTTAGGAACTAAGGTGTCAATAACACTATCAAAATCAAAAGACTCTGTTGTATTATCGCTACATATAATTATAGCATCTGCAGTTGTTGTTACATTAGTATCGTCTACTTCAATCATAAACTCTGTAAAGTCGGTACATTCAGAATCATTTCTTATCACCCTAACAAATATTTCTTGCGGATTTGAAATATTAGTATAAGGAAAAGTAAGAGCGTTTATACCTATGTTAGCATCATTGAGCGACTCGTGATAAGTTACAGTTGTGCTAGATTGACCTTGTAAAACATCTGCGTCTAATGGTGAGAAATCAAACTCTCTAAATCCATCCTGAGCGCCTAAATCATCACATACATCTAGATCATCAACAGGATTTGCGGTAGGTGCTGGAGGCAAGTCTGCACTACCACTAGTAGAAAGAGAAAAACCACCTTGACCTATGGCAAGTCCTACGATCACGTAGTAGATTTCCCCAGCGTTGACGGTAAGCTCTTGTAAAAAACCGTTACCCAGTGGTCCTGGACCTTCTTGAGTATCAATTTCAGTATCGTTTAAGCCAGTTTCACCAGTTACTCCAGCAGCATTAGGATTAGTACTAGAACAGCGTATTGCAGCTCCTAGATTATTACAATCTGTCACTGGCCCAAAAATTGCAAAATCATAATCGGCCTGTGGAGTGTCTGGTGTTAGCACAAAACTAAATGTACCAGTAGTTTCTATTTCTACCTTAAACCATACCTGATCGGTCTGAAAGTTGAAGCAAGTAGGTGTTATGTTTCCAGGCAAATTGAACTCGTTTGCTCCTATTCCATCTGGATCAATACCTAAATCAGTATCGCCACAAAGTAAAATGGCATCTCTACAATCATTAGGATTTTGAGCAAATCCAAATGAAACTAATAGCAGAAGCGTAATAAAGAAAGTGTTTTTCATAAAATGATGAAGTGACTTACAAATCTAGTACTTCAAGCAACTTATCCAAGTCTTCTTGTGTATTAAAAAAGGAAAAACTAATTCTTATCCCATCACCACGCAATGATGTCACTATATCATGAACTAGTAGTTTTTCATACAAATCTTGATCACCTTTAATATTAAAAATGGAGGAATGTTCTTTTCTAGAGGCTACAACTGCGGTCAAGAGGTTTCTCTTTTCAAACTCCATTTTTGCCTTATGAGCTAGTTTTTTTACAAGATCAGAAACTTTCTCCCATCCCATTTCTTGAATTTTGAGAATCGCTTGTTGTAATGTACCAAAAGCAATCATATCTTGATGTCCAGGTTCAAAACGGCTGATAAAAGTCACATTAGCATTCATCACATTGCGCGCACTGCGGTAACCTATAGATTTAGGAAAGATATATTCCTGTACGTTCTCTTTTACACAAATAAAACCGTTGCCATCACCAGCATGAAGCCATTTGTAACAAGATGCGAGGATGATGTCTAGTCCGCTTTCGCGAAAGCGGAATTCTTCACTACCTACGTACTGAGTACCATCTGCAATCAGGATCATATCTGGAAACTGTTGTTTTAACTTCTTAATAAATTCCAAGTCCATCTTGATTCCAGAAATGTATTGCACCATAGAAAAACAAAAGAAATCTGGGCGCTCCTTTTCACAAACTTTCATGATTTGTGCTTCCATATCTTCATCTATGGCAACATGATGCGTTTTAAAACCTCGTGTTTCTACTGGCCAGTTTACAGATGGGTAATCATCTTTGAGAAGTAAGAAGGTTGCATTATGTTCTATATTATTTATTAACGTATTGAATCCGGTAGAAAAGTTAGGAATAACGGCTGTAAAATCAGGATCTGCATCGATGAAGTTTGCTATAGTATGACGCACCTCATCAATAAAAATATTGCGCTTATTTGTAAAAACTGAAGCTTCATCTCTCATTTTCTGATTGAGCAAATTGCGGTAATCCACGAGGTCTTGGGAGAGCAGTCCATGATTTGCAGTATTGAGATACGTGTACTTTTTAAGAATAGGAAACTGATCTGTCATTTTATGGTATTGCTAGGAATGTCTGTGCTTAATATAATGTAAATTTGGATGTAAAAATAACGAGAATGTTTGGCAAGAAGAACAAAGAACACACCGGAATAGATTTAGAGCAAAAAGAACTCATAGAAAATGCGCAACGACGTATCAAACAGAAACGCGGTTTATTTACGCACTTCGTAGTTTTCTTAGTAGGTGCGGTAGGTCTTATCATTATAAGTCAAGTACTTATGCAAGTTGAACCAGTAAAGGTTCTAGGCATAGAATGGTGGATTTGGATTGTTTTTGCATGGTTTTTACTGTTATGCTATCATGCTTTTAAAGTATTTATTACTAATCGATTGTTAGGTCCAGAATGGGAGAAAAAGCAATACGATCGTCTCGTAACTAAGCAACAAAAACGTATTCAAGAACTTGAAAAAAAAGTTGAAAAGGAATACATCGCTCCTAAAACAAAGCTTGTTCTAGATAATGATGACACCAAAAGAAAAATAACCATGATCGCAGCAGCTGGTCAAAACAATGAATTAGGTAAAGATGGAGACCTGGTATGGCATTTACCAGATGATTTTAAAAGATTTAAAGCTTTAACTACAGGTCACCACATCATCATGGGCCGCAAAACTTTTGAAAGTTTTCCTAAGCCATTACCTAATCGTACACATATCATACTTACTAGAGATAAAAATTACAAAACTGAAGGCGGCATTGTCGTTCATGATCTAGAAACAGCACTTGCCACCACTTCTGGCGATGAGAATCCGTTTATTATAGGTGGCGGCGAGATTTATAAACTAGGAATGAAAGTAGCTGATGAAATTGAGCTGACAAGAGTTCATGGAACATTTGATGTAGATACTTATTTCCCAGAAATAGACGAGAGCAAATGGAAGATCAAAACATCACTTCATCATCCAGCCGATGATAAGCATAAGTATAGTTTTGATTATGAAACCTGGGTGAGAAAGTAGTAGGCAGCATGCAGTTCGTAAAATCGCTTTGCTCATTTGAATTAAGTAGGCAGTATTCTTTTGAATTTTGAACTTGAAGTCGAACTTGAAATTGTATTGAAAAACAGCTTATTTTAGATTACGAAAGATGGCGGTTTCCGCACCCTTTAGGGTTGAGGAATAGAAACTAAACAACAAATCATTATTTTTACGCCTTCAACTAACGCAAACAATATGAAAGCATACGTTTTTCCAGGTCAAGGAGCTCAATTCACAGGAATGGGTAAAGACTTATACGATAATTATCCAGAAGCAAAAGAATTATTCCATAAAGCTAATGATATTTTAGGTTTTGAGATTTCTAAAATCATGTTTGAAGGAACTGCTGACGAACTCAAAGAAACTAAAGTAACGCAACCAGCTATTTTTATACATTCTGTTGTGCTTGCAAAAATGATGGGTGCTGATTTTGCACCAGATATGGTGGCAGGTCATTCTCTAGGAGAATTAAGTGCGCTTACTGCTGCCGGAGCTTTAAGTTTTGAAGATGGATTGCGAATTGTTTCTAAACGTGCGCTAGCTATGCAAGAAGCATGTGAAGCACAAGAAAGCACCATGGCGGCCATCATAGGTATGGCAGATGAAGATGTAGAAAAAGTTTGTGAAGAAGTAGATGGTGTAGTCGTTGCAGCAAATTACAATTGCACAGGCCAGCTAGTTATTTCTGGAGAAGTACCGGCAGTTGAAAAAGCTTGTGAAATTCTAAAAGAAAAAGGAGCCAGAAGAGCTTTGATTTTACCGGTAGGTGGCGCTTTTCACTCGCCTTTAATGGAGCCTGCTCGTGAAGAACTGGCAAAAGCAATTGAAGAAACTGAATTCAAAATACCTACGTGTCCTATCTATCAAAATGTTTCTACATTTGCTGTAGAAGGAATTGTAGACATTAAAACCAACTTGATTTTTCAATTGACCGCTCCAGTAAAATGGACGCAATCAGTTCAAAACATGATCAAAGATGGCGCTACTGAATTTATAGAAGTAGGTCCAGGAAAAGCTTTACAGGGATTGATTAAAAAGATTGATCGTGAAGCGCAGGTGAGTCAGGGAAGTGTGGCTTAAATAGGTCTCAAAATTATGTATTAACGTTCTTAGAATGAAAAACCACTCTTAGAAAATTAAGTTTTCTAAGAGTGGTTTTTTTATAAAAGTAAATACCCTGTTTACTACCTGTTAAATTTTTAAATATCGTTGTTGAAGTATTACAAAGCTTTATGTGAAATATCTGAACTTAATAAAAGTAACTATTCGTAATAAGCGTAAATGAAAAATAGAACTGATATTGCAAAACACCGTCTAAGACCTTGAGAAATTATTGTCAAATTAACAGAAGCCAGCGAAAATCCCTCTATGGTATTGAAAAATAACTAATTGATCTAATCAAGTTGGTACTACTTGAATATGCTATTTCAATGTTTGTGTCAGAGATTTGAATATTTCCTAGATCATCAATATAAGATATTACAAATAACAAATAGTGCTCGCCATTAGTAGAAACTTTTAAAGCACTAGGATAGCTAATTATCATTGAACTTATTGAACTTCCTAATGAAAAAGTATTAGACTCAATTACGAAATTTGATGTTGGATTTTCAACCTCTATAGTGTTCAACACAGAAGAATCGTCAAATGTGAAATAATTCAAGTTAGCAATACAAGAGAAAAAGTTGTTATGCAATTCTCCTTGACTCGTGCAATTACTTGCTGTACCAAATAATTGACTTAATGCCCTTTTTTCAATCTGAGATATCTGCACACCATCTAATGATATGTCGTTTATGTTAATAGTAACCTGTCCTCTACAAAAGAAAGAGATAAGTATTAAAGTGAAAAAAATAAATGTTTTCATAATTGTTAGTTTATAAATATTATTGAAATTTAAGTTAAAGTAATAAGTGCAACATGTAAGTTTAAAACACTTAAGGCTAGCCTCAGGTATTTTAGGTTCAATATTTATATTGGTCTTGTATTAAAAAATACAAACAACTGACATTGGATCAAAGGTATCAAATTCAAAGTCAGTTGAAAACTGGATTAACCCAAACAAGCATAGCACAACAATTAGATTATCATAGAAGCACAAATCAGAGAATTTGCTCACAACGCTCCTAAACAAGTTAAAACGGCGTGGAGCTACCGAATTTATAGAAGTAGGTCTGGTAAAAGCTTTACAAGGATTGATTAAAAAGATAAATAGAGAGGCGCAGGTAAGTCAGGGAAGTGTGGCTTTGTAAGATTATGGATTATAAATACATTCTCAGAGCAAAAAAACCTCCCATAGAAAATTGCGTTTTCTATGAGAGGTTTTTTAATGCTATGGCTTTAATTTTCACTTCGCAGCTCATCAAAAAAGCTAAAAAGCTCTTCTTTATACAGCACTGATTGTAAAGTTGCAGCCACTACTACTTGCCAAATTAAATATGGGTTTGCAATTCTTGGAGGTTCATTCTCAAATAAAACAGAGCAAAATTGCATGTAAGAGTAAGACACTACAATTGCTACAATTATGAATATAATATTCGTTCTAGTAAATTTAATATCATAGTACTTGAAAAATGCTGTTAACACAAAAAATGGTGCAATCACATATATAATGAATGAATAAATCACATTAACTGAATCATCAAGTGATAAAGAACCACCGCCAATTCCAATGATTACAAGCAAAATTAATATAAATGTTATCAATGATAATAACAAAGCAAAAAATGCTTTTCTTAATTCTTTTAAATTAATTGATTTGATGTTAGCAATACCTATTACTAAACCAAATGATATAGGGAAATAAAGGTAGCTCAAATAATCACCTATAAAACTATCCAATAAAGTCAACATCCCTATTGAAAGAAAAATAACTGGTAAAACCAACCTTAAAGTAATAATAACTAATTTCATTAATTACAATTAATTTCATCAATTGTTTCAGACTGTTTTAATAATTCAAGGATTTTTTCCTTGTCTACTTTAAGAACAGTAGTATCCAAAGAGATTGATGCCACACCATTTTTACTATTGATCCAATTAATCACCTCGCTTTGTAAATTTTCCCAAGTAGCATTTGCAATATTATAATAATCGTTTTGCTTTTCGGTTAATTGATTAAAAGGATCGTTTTCAATTAAAGTAGTCATTTTTGCAACATCAACTGCTCGAGTAAAAAGCTCAGTATTTCCTTGAGCATTTCTTGTAATACCCCATTGACGATTCCCTGAAAAAGGCTGACTACCAGTTACGCCAAAGGGAGTTTCAATAGTAGACACAGTCCAGTGAGAGTTCCCTACATAATCCGACACAATAACAGCTCCTTCATCTGCTGTCAAATTAGTTAATAAACCGTCAGTACCTGCACTTATTGTAAAAATTGCACTGATTGGGTTAAATCCGTCGAAAGTTTGCATATCTAAAGGAAGATAAGGTGAGAAGTTCCACCATATATCTGCCGTATTACTTGGATTGGCTGGAATATTCGATTCGAATTGAAAATCATCTAGCTCTCCACTTGCAACGTCTAAAAATTTGTTTTTGTATGCTATGAATAAATCACTCTCATTTTCAGGAATACCATCATTATCTAAATCAGGCATAGTTGTTATCTCAATTCCATAATAATCAATATTAGCACATGGTACATTACCCTCTGATATCGGTTGGTTGATAAAATTGTTAATACCCCAACTCAAATCTTCTAATCTATCTTCACAACTTTGTGGAATGGTGTGATTGAAAAGATTTACAAATTCTGAACTATCTAATCCGCTTTGAGTTAAGCAGTCTCTAATTAAAGCAAAAGGGTCATTGTCGAGCAATTCTACCAACTCTTCGTATCTTTCAAATTTAACATCCCTATTATTTATACTTATCTCTAAGAAATCCTGTACTAACTGTTTATTTTCATCTGAAAGCCCCTGCAATCTTAAAAAATTACCAATTGTTATACTGAGATCATATTGTTCATAATGATTGATGTAATCTCTTAAGTTTGCTGGAAGTTGATCGAAAAATATTTGAACTAACGGACCGACTGATATTAATGGTTTCGTAATAATACCATTTATAGGTAATTCACTACCAGGATTTGTGGTATCATTTCCGCTAGTAGTTGCTCCTGTAGCTTCACCGTTAGATGGATTATCAGGATTATCACCGGGATTATAATCACTATCTCCAGAAATAGAGCCACCAGTGGGACCACCACTACACGTAACCGTTATATCAAAAACTACAATTTCTGCTCCTCCTACATTACATCGAGAATGTCCTGGTGGGTGATTATATCCTGCATCACATTCCCACACAACATTAATGCTAAATGCACAATCAGGTACACTATTGACACTATTTTGATAAGTACCTGTAAATGGAGTTAGTTCAACCTCACCTTCAAAAGGCGTAATACTGTGATTTGAATCCAACCATGCCTGAGATGGATCATACTTAGCAACATAAGCATTAAAAGTAATATCATCTTCTGTCCTAATGATCAAGTTTCTAAATGATGTATCTGTATTATCTTCTATAATTACAAAGGTAAAAGTTGTAACTCCTTGATAAGTGTACATTTCTATATGATCGACTATTAAATGGGTAGAAGTAGAATCGTTCTGGATTTGAAAGCCATTATTCCCAACACCGAAGCTTTCAAAAATTGAAGAAGTTCCTTTCATTTGATTTATTTCAGAAAATTCATTCCAATTCAACGTCTGACGTTTAATTTTTTTAGGGTCAATAGAATTAGGTGGATTGACTTCTGTAAGACTAGTTTCTTCAAAAACTTCATCTTTCTCACAAGAAGAAATAGAAATTATAGCAATCGTAAGAACGATTATAAATACATAATAAAAATAGGATTTCCTGAACATAGAATACGGTATAGTTGTCATTTGAGATAATGACAGGTTAATGATTTATACAATTCAGGGAATGTGAAGGTAAGCGGATAGATAGATAGATAGATAGATAGATACCTAGTTTTTTAACATTTATTTAACTTTATAAATCTTACAAAATATATCTTAAAAAAATAGCAGTCCAGCTTACAGTACCTGTAACTGCTATTATTTCAAGTTTTTAAGAAATAAATCATTAGAGATGGGTTCGATTACCGTTGAAATCGATTAAATCTAGGAAATCTATAAACAGTCTCGACTGCGCTCGACCTGACAATTTTCATAAAATCTAAAATCAATGCTTTTCAGTCCCTTGAAAACAAAAAAAATACCAAGCTATTTCTCGCCTGGTATTTTTGATATGTTATTAGTAATTAAAAACGGTGCAAGCCGTACATAAACTTACTACAGCTCTAAAGCTCTTTTCACATCTCCATCCATTAATAAATTGATAGGATCTTCTAATGCTTCTTTAATAGCTACTAAGAAACCTACAGATTCTTTTCCATCAATGATTCTATGATCATAAGAAACGGCTAGGTACATCATAGGTCTGGCAACAATGTTACCATCTACTACAACAGGACGCTCGATAATATTGTGCATTCCTAGAATCGCACTTTGTGGTGGATTGATAATAGGCGTACTCATCATACTTCCGAAAACTCCTCCATTAGTAATCGTAAAAGTACCACCAGTCATCTCATCTACTGTGATATCTCCATCTCTTGCTCTTAACGCTAGTCTTTTAACTTCTTGCTCTACACCTCTAAAAGAAAGGTTCTCTGCATTTCTTATTACTGGCACCATTAGACCTTTAGGACCTGATACGGCTATAGAAATATCTGCAAAATCGTAAGAAATCATTTCCTTACCATCGATCATAGAGTTTACCGCTGGATACATTTCTAGCGCTCTAACCACTGCTTTTGTAAAGAAAGACATGAATCCTAAGGATACGCCATGCTTTGCTTTAAAGGTTTCTTTGTACTCTTTTCTCAAGTCAAAAATAGGCTTCATGTCTGCCTCGTTAAAGGTCGTCAACATTGCCGTTTCATTCTTAGCACTTACTAGACGCTCTGCCACTTTACGTCGCAGCATAGAAAGTTTAGAACGAGATTCACCACGAGAACCAGTTCCCGGAGATCCCATAGATGGTTTTGCATTTACAGCATCTTCTTTTGTTATGCGTCCATCACGACCAGTTCCTGAAACAGATTTAGGATCTATTCCTTTCTCGTCAAGAGTCTTTTTTGCCGCAGGACTAGGAGTTCCGCTTGCGTAAGTTTCTTTTGCTTGTTCTGGTTGCGGTGCTTTATCTCCAGTAGATTTACTCTCTGGATTGTCTTTGCGCATTTCTTTTGCTACATCTCCAGCGTTACCACCTTCATCGCCACCACCCATAGTTGGGCCCGAATTCTCAACATCTTTAGCGCCTTCATTGGGATTTGTCGCCTCTGTATCAATAAGACAAACTACTTCGCCTACGGCAACAGCATCACCTTCTTCAGCTTTAAGAGTGATAATTCCACTCGCTTCTGCAGGTAATTCTAGTGTTGCTTTATCACTATCAACCTCAGCGATGGCTTGATCTTTTTCTACCCAGTCACCATCGGCAACTAGCCATTCTGCAATTTCTACTTCTGTAATCGACTCGCCTGGTGAAGGCACTTTCATTTCTAGAGCCATAATTTATTTGTTGGTATTAAAAACATCTTCTATTATTCTTGCCTGTCTTCTCTTAGATCTTGTGGAACTTCCTGAAGCAGGTGCTGCATACATATTTCTAGAGCACACGCGCCATGATCTGGTCTCTGGCATGTGTAACATCAAGTGGGAATATGCTCCCATATTTCTAGGCTCTTCTTGTGCCCATACGATATCTTTTGATCCGTACTTTTTGATAATTTCTTGCATTTGCTCAACTGGTAACGGGAACAATTGTTCAAGTCTTACCAGTGCCACATCTGTGCGCTTATTTTCTTCTCTGTATTCTAGTAAATCATAATAGAATTTACCTGAGGTGAATACTAGTGTTTTCGCTTTCGCGAAAGCGTCACCATCAACATCTATTACTTCCTGAAAATGACCATTCTCAAATTCTGAAATCGTGCTTACCGCTTTAGGGTAACGTAACAAAGACTTAGGAGTAAAAACAACGAGCGGCTTGCGGTAGTTTACTAACATCTGACGGCGCAATAAATGAAACATATTTGCCGGCGTTGTACAGTTTGCCATGAACATATTATCTCTAGCACAAAGTTGTAAATAACGTTCTATACGCGCACTAGAATGCTCTGCTCCTTGCCCTTCATACCCATGTGGTAATAATTTTACAAGACCGTTTTGATTCTTCCATTTATCTTCTCCAGCACTGATGTACTGGTCCATCATAATTTGAGCACCGTTTGAGAAATCTCCAAATTGAGCTTCCCATATGGTGAGCGTATTAGGTCGTGCCAAAGCATAACCATATTCAAATCCTACAACTCCATACTCCGATAAGTGCGAGTTGTAAATATCCATTTTACCTTTTACACCATCTATATGATTGTGTAAAATGAATTCGTTTTCATGATTTTCTGATTTCACTACGGCATGGCGGTGAGAAAAAGTCCCTCGCTCTACATCTTGACCACTCATTCTTACATTGTAGCCTTCCATCATTAAACTACCGTAAGCAAGGTGTTCTCCCATTGCCCAGTCTAGCTTGTCCTCATCCCACATCTTCTGACGTGACTCGATAATCTTTTTGATTTTCCTTATGAAGGACTCGCCTTCTGGAAGCTGCGAAATAGTAGCGGTGATCTTTTCTAGAGTATCGCGATCTACACCAGTTTCCACCTGCTGCATCATTTCTACTTCAGTAGCTTGCTCAAAACCATTCCACTCATCTTGCATGAAAGGAGTGATAATGGTATTTTCCATCTGTCTAGATGTTGCAAGCTCTTCTTCTAGTCGCTCTTTGTATTGAGCTTCTAATTCTTTGACCTTACTATTATCAATCAATCCTTCTTGAAGCAATTTATCTGCGTAAATATCTCGCGGATTTTTATGCTTTCCTATTGCTTTATATAATTGTGGCTGTGTAAAACGAGGTTCATCACCTTCATTATGACCATACTTTCTATAACCTAGTAAATCGATAAATACATCACGACCAAATTCCATACGGTAATCCAGCGCAAAATTCATGGCATGCACTACAGCTTCAGCATCATCTGCATTTACATGAAGTACGGGAGACAATGTCACTTTTGCAACATCTGTACAATAAGTGGAAGATCTAGCATCAAGATAGTTAGTAGTGAAACCTACTTGATTATTTACTACTAAGTGAATTGTTCCAGCAGTTTTGTAAGCGTCAAGTTGTGACATTTGCACCACCTCATAAACAATTCCTTGTCCAGCAATCGCTGCATCACCGTGTAACACTATCGGTAGCACTTTGGAAAAATTCTCAGGATTGTGCATGTCTTGTTTTGCACGTGCAATCCCTTCTACCACTGCTCCTACCGTTTCTAAGTGAGACGGATTAGGAACAATGTTTAAGTTAATATCGTTACCGTTATCTGTTTTTCTTTTACTTGTATAACCTAAATGATATTTTACATCACCATCAAATATATCCTGCTCATAATCTTTGCCATCAAATTCTGAGAAAATATCCTTTACAGGCTTCCCAAAAATATTAGTCAGTACATTAAGACGACCACGATGAGCCATTCCTAAAATAAACTGATCTACTCCTTTATCAGCAGCATTCTCAATCAATGCGTCTAATGCAGGGATAAGTGACTCATTACCTTCAAGAGAAAAACGTTTCTGCCCTACATATTTTGTATGCAAGAACGACTCAAAAGAAACCGCTTCGTTAAGCTTCTTTAGGATTTGAGTTTTTTGCTCTTTAGAAAAAGATGGGTGATTATTATTTCTATGCAACCAGCTCTGGATCCATTTGATCTCATGCGGCTTGCGTATATACATGTATTCTACACCGATACTATCGCAATAAACTTGTTCTAGATGGTCAATAATAGATTTAAGACTAGCTTTTCCAAGTCCTATAAGTTCTCCGGAGTCGAACAGTGTATCAAGATCAGCATTAGTAAGACCAAAGTTCTCTAGTCCTAATTTAGGTTCATAATTACGACGTTCTCTTACGGGATTTGTTTTAGTAAACAAATGACCACGCGATCGATAAGCATCAATTAATTTTACAACACTAAATTCCTTCATCATTTGATCTGGAACTTGAGTTGATTTAGACTCGCCTCTTTCGATGTATTCTACAACCACATCGCCATCTGTGGCGCTTTCCATTCCAAAATCAAAACCTTGAAAAAAGGCTCGCCATGACGGCTCTATTTTGTCAGGATTGATTAAGTATTCATCATAAAGTTGTGCGAAGTATGCAGTGTGAGCTGCGTTCAGAAATGAAAATTTGTCCATATATGGAAGGAAATTTATCCTTTTTAACGATTGTAGAGCAAAAATAAAGAAATGAATGCTCATCTTAACAACTTTTGTATATTTATAACAGTACAATTTGTTAAGCAAAGCATTATGAAAATCAATTCGATTAAAAACATTACCATATTCTCATTATTCGGTCTATTTTGTTGCATTTCTTTCAGCCAGCAAAACACAGACGGTAGTTTCTGGAATCGCGTGCGCTATGGAGGTAACATAGGCGCTAATTTTGGGAATAACTTTTCTTCCGTTTTGATTGCACCACAAGCTATCTACCAAGTAAATCCTTATGTAGGTCTTGGCTTAGGTTTAAATTACAGTTATTCAGAAAGAGATTTGAATCGGTTTGATGATTTTACTTCTACCATTGTTGGTGGTAGCCTTATTGCCATCGGTCAACCTATAGATTTTCTTCAAATAAGTGCCGATTTTGAATACTTGCGAGTTAATAGAAACTTTAGAGAAAGAAGTTTAAACGATGAATATTGGGTTCCTGCGTTATTCCTTGGAGCTGGATATCAACAAGGTAATTTTGTAGTGGGAGCTCGCTATGATGTATTATTTAATGATAGACGTAGTATTTATGCAAACGGTATACAGCCATTTGTAAGGTTATTATTTTAAAAACAGCGTATCGATTGTGCTTTTAGCCATAAAGATATCTTAAAGAATTATCAATCAATTTATAAATTCTCACTTCATTTAACATAAATTATCTTTTAAATAAAGCTTTTAAAATATCCTTAATAAAGAAAAGGCTCATAATTATTATACTTATTTAAATCAAAAACCAATAATTATGAAGAAGTCAATATTTACAATATTAATGCTGTCAACAATTATGATAGCTTGTAAGGATAACGATAAAGAAACAGATGATTTAGCAAATGAGCAAAGCGTTGCAGAAGCAGATTATCAAAATAACGATGATTATAATACAACTGCCGTCATAACTTACAATTTAGAAAGTGCAGAAAAAATGGCTGATGAAGCTAGAGAAAATGTCACTATGGATAAAAACAACATGGTATCATTAAAAAACTTTACTTCTTACGGCGAACTTCAAAATAATATTAAAAATCTCTCCATTGATCCTAGTAAGAGAGATAAGATGCAGGAAAAAAAAGCTATTGAGTCCTTCAATTATTTTGTGTCTAATATGCCAAATTATCTAAAGACTAATTTAATCATGAAAGAAGTCGAAGATGCAAGAATAGCAATGAAAAAACTAGAAAAGAATCTTAATGATGAAACAGCCTCATCAAGAGTAATTAAAAAACACATACAAAATGTAAAGGATAAAGTTGCAGACCTTAACAATGAGATCGTAGATATGCGTTTAAGTTTAGATAAGCAAGATTTAGACTATGCGGCATATTCAGATTTTGTAAATAATGTAAATTACAATGATGTAGGGGTTATTACAATTGTAGATTTTGACAACTACCGTCAATTTCAAGATGATTATAATGAATTTAATCAGGCAGATGCTGAAAACCAAATGAAATTGGAGCAATCGTTAAGTACTACTTTCAACGAAATGGTAGCAACTATGCCTAACTATTTGAAAATAGACGATGTTATGGATGCGTTAGATGACATCCGCAAAGAAATCAAAGAATATGAAACTGAAATCGATGACCCTTCTATTGATAATGAAGAACATTTAGAAAATCTAGAAGAGATCGATGAAGCGATGTATGATTTTAATAAAGAACTTTTAAAAGCTAGAAAGAAGTTTGATGAAGAAAATTTAGATTTATTAGAAAACTACATGGAAAGCTTAAATGAAGGTTTAGAATATTTAGATAAATAATAAAACTCGAAAAAAGCAATATCAAGAAACCGTGCTTGCGTACGGTTTTTTTATTGCCTTAATCTGAATTGAATCTTACTCCATTCTCTCATTAGAAAGCCTAGAATAATACCATGCTCTAAGTTTTTCTCTTGCACATCTGCCAGATAATAGAGTTGTTGTAATTTAGGATCGCTATCCTCCATCGCTTCATTTAAGAGGGAAATTAGCTCGTCCAGAAATTCTTGTGGTTCATTAATTTCAATAGCATTAAATCCAGAACGTTCTAGGTCTTTATTTACTTGACTTTTATAAACCATAAAAACATGATGTCTATCCTCTAATTTATCCTTTAAAACTGCAAGCTTTTCTGACATAATAAGACTTTAAAATTCCAAATTTAATAGGTTGCTAACATAAGTCTGCTATTTAAAGTTGTAATCTTACTTGTTGATGGTCATTTCGCTTTCGCGAAAGCGAGATTTTAATAAAAGTTATAACTAGAAATAAGGAATTAAACCAAAAGACTGGCGCTGGAGTGGTGCATGAATCTGACTAGCAGCAAAGAAATAAAAGAATCAAGATATTAATCTAAAGATTTCCGCCTGCGAGTAAGAGAATTTTAACGGCGATGTAGGAAAAAAAGAGATCAAGATACTAACTAAAAGATTTCTGGCTGCTTGGAATCGAAGTAAACAAACTGTAAAGAACTAAAAAAGACTTGATAATTTAACTAAAAGATTTCCGCCTGCGCGGAAAATTTATGACAAGAGAAGAGTTATTTCATATCGCCGAAGATTATTTCCAGCAACAAGGCTGGACGGCTTTTCCTTTCCAAAAACAAACTTGGGAAGCGTTTCTCTCTGGTAAAAACGGCTTACTCAATGCACCTACTGGAAGTGGTAAAACTTATGCCCTTTGGGTGGCGATTGTCCTCAATTACATCAAATCAAATCCTGATTATAAAACTAAAAAAAAGAAAGGACTCAAGGCCATCTGGATCACACCGCTGCGATCGCTTTCTCAAGAAATTGCTCAGACCTCGCAAAAATTTGTTGATGGCATAGGATTACCTTTTACGGTAGGAATACGATCTGGCGACACGACCACTAAAGAAAGAGCGGCTCAAAGAAAGTCCATGCCCGATTTATTGATCACCACGCCAGAGAGTTTGCACTTACTTCTCGCTACTAAAGATCATAGTAAAATCTTCCAAGATTGTAATGCCATAATTATAGATGAATGGCATGAACTGCTAGGCACAAAACGCGGCGTTCAAATGGAATTAGGACTTTCGCGACTCGCAGGCATCAATAAAAGTCTTCGCGTTTGGGGAATTAGCGCCACCATAGGTAATCTCGAGCAAGCTAGACAGGTTTTATTAGGTGTGAATTCGGCACGCTTTCGCGAAAGCGTACTCATCAAAGCAAATCTAAAAAAAGATATAGAAGTTCGATCGATAATTCCAGCATCTATGGATAAATTTCCATGGCGCGGTCATCTAGGGTTGCATCTACTGGAAAACGTAGTAAACATTATTAATAGCAGTAAATCTACATTAATTTTTACCAATACAAGAGCGCAATGCGAGTTGTGGTTTCAAGCGATTATGCACCAGCATCCAGAATTTGCTGGCGAGGTAGCGATGCATCATGGTTCCATAAATAGAGAGACACGTATTTGGGTAGAAAATGCGATTAGAAATGAGTCGCTTAAGGCCTGTGTTTGTACGTCATCACTAGATTTAGGAGTAGATTTTGCTCCTGTAGAAACTATTATTCAAGTAGGCGGACCTAAAGGTGTTGCTCGATTTTTACAGCGTGCAGGAAGATCTGGCCATAGACCTGGCGAGACTTCGGTAATTTATTTTTTGCCAACACATGCCTTAGAATTAATTGAGGCCAGTGCTTTACAAAAAGCAGTAAAAACACAAGCGGTAGAAGATCGATTGCCTTATTTGAATTGTTATGATGTTCTCATTCAATATTTATGTACACTTGCTATCTCTGGAGGTTTTTATCCGCAGGAGATATTTCCTGAAGTAAAGGCTACTTTTTGTTATCAAGAACTGACTTTTGAAGAATTTCAATGGTGTCTTAATTTCATTGTTTACGGAAGTTCTTCTCTAGGTTCTTATGACGAATATAAAAAGGTGTCCATAGATGAAGACGGACGTTATTTTATTGATGATCGAGGAATCGCAATGCGTCACCGTTTACAAATGGGAACTATTGTTACTGGAACTGATATCACGGTAAAATATGTTACTGGTGGCTACATAGGTTCTATAGAAGAGTATTTTATAAGTCAGCTATCTCGTGGCGATGTATTTGTTTTTGCAGGAAGAACTCTTGAATTTGTACGCTTAAAAGGAATGGTAGCACAAGTGCGCAATTCTAAAAGAAAAAAAGGTAAAGTCGTTAACTGGATGGGAAGTCGCATGCCGCTCACCTCGCAATTAGGAGAATTACTTCGAGAAGAAATGCAAAATTTTCAAAGCAGCAAAAAACGCAGTCCAGAAGCTAAAGCACTCAAAGATATTATTGCACGACAGCAGCGAGAAAGTATCATCCCGCAAAACCATGAGTTTTTAATAGAAACATTTAAAACAAGAGAAGGATACCATTCGGTATTTTACCCTTTTGAAGGAAGATTGGTTCACATGGCCATGGCAGGACTGATTGCTTATCGCATTAGTTTATTGCAACCTATAAGCTTCTCGCTTGCCTATAACGACTATGGTTTTGAGATTTTGAGTGACCAAGAGTTTGACATGCAAAATGTTTTAGACAACAACCTCATCACATCAGACATGATTTTAGAAGATCTAGAAGCAAGTGTCAATGCTACAGAACTCGCCAAAAGAAAATTTAGAGACATTGCTGTTATCGCTGGTCTCGTATTCACCGGTTATCCTAACAAAGCGATTAAGGTAAAACACCTTCAAAGCAGCAGCCAGTTGTTATTTGAAGTCTTTAGAGATAACGAGCCAGACAATTTACTATTTAGACAAGCTTATACAGAAACCTATGAGCAAGAAATAGAAGAATACCGATTGCGAGAAGCATTTGAACGCATAGAAAAACAAACCATAGTCTGGAAAGCTTGTGAAAAGCCTACTCCTTTCTCTTTTCCCATCATTACAGACCGTTTGCGCGAAAAGTTAAGTAGTGAAAAGCTCGCCGATCGCATTAAGCGCATGCAACTAAAATGGGAATAGAGTTTAAAGTTCAATCCAAATGGGAAACTGAAATTAATGCAATACTTTTTTTATGTTACTCTATTTCCTCTAAAACTTCAGACGATAATTCTTTTCCATTTTCATCGACGGATACAAACCAAACATTTGTTGTACAATTTCTATTAAAGACATCTGTGTTGGATGTACAGTTTTGGATAGTCCCTTTTATCAAATATCCCTTATCAGTCTTTTCAGCCGAATAACCATACTCATTGTAAAAATCACCATAGGTATTCTGCCATATTTTATTCCCTTTTTTATCTGTTTTAATGACAAACATATCATAGTTCCCTTTCCCATAAGAACTTGTAGAACCAATGATTAAATAACCATCTTTAGTAGCGATAATAGAACTGGCTTTATCATAACTGTTTCCGCCAAATTGCTTGAACCAAATTTCATTTCCGTTAGGATAGTTTTTAGTTAATAGAATGTCTGAAGCATCACCATTTCTTGAACCTATGGTTGTAACATTAATGGACCCATTCTCAGTTTCAATTTTTGGCTGAAATATTAGGTTGGTTTTTTTAATGAATTTATTATTAAGTACACGATTTGTTGTCAAGAGAATGCTCGTAACTCTATCAAATCGGTCACGCTCTAATTTTAAGATGTAATCAAATACTAAAAGTTCATTTCTATTTAAAACCTCCAGATCTTGCGCTTCATCCCAACCGTGTAATGAAATAGATAATCTATCGTTAATATAATTTATTGAGAATTCTACGTCCAATTCTCGACTATAATATTGACCTACATAACTTTCTAAATCTGTAAGTGTAACATTTTCTTTGGGTATTTTATCGTAAACAGTCGTTTTGCCTGAAGGATAAAATAGAATTAATTCTTCATTGTAAAACCCAATTTTGGTTTTAAAATCGTAAGATAGACTGTATAAATTTTGTTCTTCTTTCTTAAGTTCAATTGGATTGTTATTGCCATTTCTCCAAGTCAATTTTCCATCGTTTTCTTCTATACGAATCAAGTAATTACCAGATGAAAGATATTGCCCAAGGATTTCTGATGTTGCAATATTATTGGAAATATTTTCTAGACGTTTATCATAATCAATTTCAGCGTCTTTTTCAGGCAGAAATAATTTAGCAATTTCATCTGCAATGGCGCCACTCCAGAGTCTACTATTGTTGCTCATTACAAAAACTGTGAGTTTTTCGTCAGGAAAACGAATAGTTTGGGAATGATATGAACCTGTGCCTCCAGAATGATGAACAGATTTATAATTTAATCTATCCTCAAGCTCTAGGCCGTAACCATAGGTCTTAATTTCACTATTAGGTATTGGCTTTTGACTTTCTATCAATAATCGGTTATTATTTAGTTTTGCATTTTGTATTGCTTTCTCAAAAATCAATTGGTCTTTTAATGTTGTGAATAAAAAACCATCACCATAAAGATTTGTGATCATAGGGTATTGTTGCCAAACACCATCACCCCAATCTGAATATGGTAAGGCTTGATTTGGGATTACATACATGTAATTTTTAAGGAATATAGTATTGTTCATTCCTAAATTTTTAAAAAAAATTTCTGAGTAATCGTGAAAGTCTTCTCCAGAAGCAACTTCGATAACACGAGTTAATAAAGTGTATCCAGAATTACTATACATGTATCTTGAACCAGGTGTAAAGGCCAAATCTTCTTGCTTTTCTAGTAGATCAATAGCATCATTATTATCTAAACCTTCTCTTCTCCACCACGGCTCCTGCTGTATGCTCATTAAATCATAAAAGTCACGCACACCGCTTGTATGGTTTATAAGATGTCTAATTTTAATCTTATCCTTTACATTAGGATATAATTTTGGTAAGTATTTTCTTAGATCGTCCTCTAAACTTAATTTTTGTTCAAAAGCTAAATTTAAAATCATCAAAGCTGTAAACTGCTTTGCTGTAGATGCAATATTTGATCGTGAATTGACATCAACCTTTACATTATGTTGCAAACTTGCTAAACCTTTATAATTTTCATAAATAACAGCACCGTCCTTAACAACTCCTACAAATAAACCTGGTTCTTTTTCTGTCAATTTTGAATTAACAATAGAATCAATACTTTTTAATGTTCGTTGAGCATAAGTCGAAATTGAAATAGTTAAGATGACGAAGAATAATTTTTTTTTCATGACTAGAATAATATTTATAACAAAAGTCAAGGTTAATTCTCAACTAAACGCTGCAAATCTAGATTTGAGACCTATTTTTTAGATAATTTAAAAGCGTATTCTTTAGGAGAAAGAGAGGTATGTTTTTTGAACGCCCGATTAAACGTAGCCTTAGAGTTGAATCCACATTCTAAGGCTATTCCTAATAATGTTTTGCTGCTTTGCTCTCCTTTTTTTAACTTCTCAATTACTGCCTGTACTCTATAATAATTAATGAAGTCGTTAAAATTCATGCCAAAACCAATCTTAACAATAGAAGTGACAGTTTTTGATGTGGTATTAAGTTTTTCAGCAACATCAGATAAAGTTAAAGTAGGGTTTTCATAAATCTTATCTTGAGAAATCAAAATTAGGATTTTGGGTTTCCAAAGCGCGATGTCTTTTTCTGTGTTTTGATCCTCCACATCTGGTTTTGAGTCTTCTTCCATGAAGAAACTTACCTTATTTACATCGATATTATTTAAAACAGAAGATTTTATAGCATTAGAAAAGCCGTTAACTGATATATAGTAAAAGACAATTGAAAAAGAAATAAAATACCAAAACTGACTTCCAAATTCTCCCCATTCTGGATTGAAAATAAAGAATAGAACTCTTAAAATTAAAAGAGATAAAAAAGCAATTAAAAAATTACGAATCCATTTGAATAAAATATTTTCAGCATAACTTACTGTATTAAAAACTAATTGCTTGTAACTAGCATAATACTTCAAACTCATCAATAAATAATATCCCATTGAAATCAATCCTGCAAATTGATACCAGTCGGCCAAGTCCTTATCACGACCATCAGCATAAAAATAGAATTCATCAAGAATAATTTTGTCTACAATAAAAATGATGAGACTATAAACTAAATAAAGAAAACAAGGGATAAAATGAATATAATCTGCCCTAGTCATTTTGAATTTGGTGTTCAGCAAACTTTTTGTGTAAAAATAAATGACCGGACCGATTAGCAAAACCTGCATAAAAGGAATGAAAAATAGAATTTCCCTTGTTAATTTTTGAGAATACCAATTAGCATAACCGAGCATATATGGTGTAATGTACATGATGTATAAAAACAAAAGAAGGCTTAGCCATTTATTCGATTTACTTTTATTAGCAATACCTAGTCTAAGTAATATTATAGAGAACACTAGACCGTGAAAAAAGAAAATGAGTAGTAAAGAGCTTTTTTGCCCAAAGTCAAAAGGAAAATCCATTTATAAATTAGCAATTATTTATGTAGCAAAAGAAAACACCAAGATACATTTTGAATTATAAAGTAAAGATGTATTGAAATTTTTTAACCTAGTTTGCGCTATTCAAAAACTCTTAGAATGAAAAAACATCTAGTGAAAAGCTCGCAGATCACATTAAGCACATGCAAGTCAAATGGGAATGACATTAACTGCCCGATAAGTATTTTTTAGGAGTTGTACCGTATTTCTTTTTAAAAGCACTTATAAAATGACTTCCAGTGCTGTAACCTACTTTTAAGCCTACTTCATTTACATTATACTGCCCGGTATCTAACAATTGTCTTGCATAATCCATCTTGTGATCTAGTGCAAAGCCGTAAACGGTATCGCCATAAACTTCTTTGAATCCTTCTTTTAATTTTTTAAGAGACAGACCTATTTCTAAAGCAAGATCTGGTAATGACGGTAAGTCGATCATGCGCTCAATAACTATTTCTTTGGCTCGTTTTATTTTACGCATATTTTCTTCATCGGCCAGAAAAGGGCATGCTTCTAGATTGGCATCTTCTTCTCTATTGAAATAAAGTGATAACAACTCATAAGATTTACCTTTAAAGTACAACTGTTTAATAGTATCATTTAAATTGTAATTCATCAACTGGTGTAATGCCACCGCCATTGATGGTGATATCTTACCGTCTACGTAGTATTTTTTGTCCTTATTTTCTGGACTTAAAAAACTCACATGTTCTGCATCTGGAGAGAAAAGCGAGTGAAATTTCTTTATAGAAATCAATACCGATACAAACCATGTTTGAGGAGAAATACTTAAATCCATCGGTAAATCTCTAGATGGATTATACAATAAATAAGAGTTTTGCTCTTTGAGATCAAGCTTATAACTCCCTTGATTAAAAGCGAGTTGCACGTTTCCTTTCAGACAATAATGAAATTGTAAAAAATTACTATCTACATGATGCTCAAAAACAGCTTTTTCAGCACTATCATTTTTCAATCTTATCACGTGAAATCCATCTTCTATAATGGTAATTTCGGCAGCACCTTTAGCGATGTTTTCCATAAATACTCTTATTTAAAATGACTCTAAATAGTGGTTATTCCGCTTTCGCGAAAGCGAGACAAACACCACCAATAGTCTACTATACAGTTTGATACAGCAAAGATAACTCATAGCGACGAAAAAGGAACCTATAGCGTTGTTTTTATAGCTAATGCTGGTTTAATTTTGTCGACTACTACAGAAAAGAATTTATGGCCGCGGCAGCAGCAAGACATCATACTTTTTACGCAATAGGAATAAGTTACCGCAAGGCAGATGCCGAGACACGTGGTGCTTTTTCTCTTAGCGCAGATGCTATTGAAAATGTACTGACTCAAGCCAAAGCAGAAGGAATTCCTTCATTAGCTGTCATTTCTACATGTAACCGTACCGAGTTATATGGGTTTGCCCAACATCCTTTTCAGCTTATAAAGTTACTATGTGAACACTCTCATGGTACTGTAGAAGAGTTTGAGAAAATTGCCTACGTTCACAAAAATGAGAAAGCAAATGATCACCTTTTTAGTGTAGGAACTGGATTAGATAGTCAGATTTTAGGAGATTTTGAAATCATAGGACAATTAAAACTTGCCTTTAAAAGATCTAAAGAACACCAGTTGATCAATCCATATATGGAACGATTGATCAACGCGGTTATTCAAGCAAGTAAACGCATTAAAACCGAAACAGATTTGAGTAGCGGCGCTACCTCGGTAAGTTTTGCAAGCGTTCAATACATACTTGAGAATTTTTCTAAAGACTCTAGTCAAAACATCACATTATTCGGTACTGGAAAAATAGGGCGCAATACCTGTGAGAACCTTATTAAACACACGCAGAATAAGGAAATTACATTAATTAATAGAACTAAGGACAAAGCTGAACGTATTGCTGGAAAATTTGACTTAATCGTCAGAGACTACGCTCAACTAGAAGAACAAATTGCACAAAGCGATATTCTTATAGTTGCTACAGGAGCGCAAAACCCTACTGTTTCTAAAGATTTGATATTTACGAACAAACCTTTATTAATTCTTGACCTATCTATTCCTAAAAACGTAAATGAAAATGTTAAGGAATTAGATCATGTGACTTTAGTACATTTAGACGAATTATCGCAAGTGACTAATCGCACGATTGAAAATAGAGGGCATTTTATACCACAAGCTCAAGAAATTATCAATAACATTCACGCAGAGTTCAAGCAATGGCAAGAATCGCGTCGTTTTGCACCTACGATGAATGCCTTAAAAACAAAACTTTCTGCTCTTAAGGATTCTGAAATAAAAGGAAATAGAACAAAGATTACCGACTTTAATCAAGAACAAGCTGATTTAATTGCCGATAAAATCATTCAGAAAATAGCGGGACATTTTGCAAATCACTTAAGAGACGAAGAAGAAAGTACTGAAGAAGCTATCGACTTACTTAACAAGGTTTTTAAGCTGGAGCAATTGAGTTCTTAACTTCATTTTTTGTTCGCACTTCCATCTCTCAACCAAAACATCAAGAATTAGTAGCATGTCCAAAGTAATAAAAATAGGAACCAGAGATAGCGAGCTAGCTATGTGGCAGGCAAAAACAGTGCAATCGCAACTGGAAGCATTAGGTCACAAAACAGAGTTGTTTCCAGTAAAATCTCAAGGAGATCTTAACCTTACAGAACCTCTTTACGAGATGGGAATCACTGGTATTTTTACTAAAACTCTTGATGTCGCTCTAGTAAAAGGAGAAATTGACATCGCCGTGCACAGTCTTAAAGATGTTCCGACACAATTACCTAAAGGAATGGTGCAAGTTGCAGTAATGGAACGCGCGTCAAGTAAAGACATTTTAGTTTATAAGAAAAGTTTTAATCCAGACGAAGAAACGACCATCGCAACAGGTAGTTTAAGACGTAAATCTCAGTGGTTGAATATGTACAGCCATCATAAAGTTGTTGATTTACGCGGTAACGTGAATACTAGGTTATCAAAATTAAAAACCAACACCGACTGGAATGCAGCTATCTTTGCAAAAGCAGGACTCGATCGCATAGGTTTACTGGCTCAACTCAAAGCTACCTATGGCTTTGAATACACAGATCTAGACAGCTTTATTCCTGCTCCAGCACAAGGTGCCATGATGATTGCCGCCATGAAGGCTAATACAGAAGTTCTGAAAGCTGCAGCCGCGTTAAATCATCAAAAAACAGCATTTTGTGTAGATATAGAAAGAGCTTTCTTACGCGACTTAGAAGGCGGCTGTACCGCTCCTATCGGTGCTATCGCAACGGTAAAAAACGACCAGCTTTATTTTACAGGAACACTTATGAGCTTAGATGGCAAGCAAAGAATAGATGTAACTGATACGATGTCGTGGTACGATAACGTAGAGATGGAAGAATGTCTCGCTTTCGCGAAAGCGCAATCACAAAAAGTTCTTTCTCAAGGAGGAAAAGAGTTGATGGCAGAAATAAAAAAGTCGCTGGCGTAATAATTTGGATGAATATTGGTGATTCTGCCTTTGCAGAATAATTAGTATGTAATAGAATTTCTTACCTTTAAAATCCTAAAACATATTACCATGCCTATTCAAGCACCATTCAATCTTAATAAATGGATTGAGGAGAATCGAGATCTTTTAAAACCACCAGTAGGAAATAAAAACCTGTATAAAGATGCAGGTGATTATATCGTCATGATCGTGGCTGGACCTAATGCTCGCAAAGATTATCACTATAATGAAACTGAGGAGCTTTTTTATCAGCTAGAAGGTCATATTGAAGTTCATATTCAGGAAGATGGTAAAAAACGCACAATGAAACTAGGTCCTGGAGATATGTATTTACATCCTGGAAAAGTACCTCATTCTCCAGTAAGACATGAGAACTCCATAGGTCTTGTCATAGAACGCAAACGCAGCAGTGCAAATGCTGTTGATGGATTACTATGGTATTGTGATAATTGTAATCATAAATTACACGAGACCTATTTCAAGCTAGATAATATAGAAAAGGATTTCTTACCTAGATTTAAAGAATACTATGCAAGTGAAGAGTTAAGAAATTGCGACAACTGTGGTACAACTATGGAAACTGATAAGAGGTTTGTGGAATAAACGACTTTTTTAAAACAACAAAACCCCAAGCTTGCGCTTGGGGTTTCTTTCTTAAAATGTAATTAGGGATTTACATTTTAGGAAGTAGTACAGAGTCCACAACGTGAATTACTCCGTTAGTTTGATCTAAATCGGCTGCAGTTACTGTGGCACTATTTCCGTTTCCGTCTTTTACCATTACTTTACTGTCTTTCAAGTATAAAGTCAACTCTGCTCCAGCTACTGTTTTTACAGTTGCATAGCCGTTATTTTTCTTGATTAAAGCTATTACATCTTTCGCATTAAACTTTCCAGCAATTACATGGTACGTTAATACTGTTTGTAAAGTCTTTTTATTTTCTGGCTTTAATAAATTTGCTACAGTTCCTTCTGGTAATTTATCAAATGCTGCATTAGTCGGTGCAAATACAGTAAATGGCCCTTCACCAGATAATGTTTCCACTAAATCTGCTGCTTTTACAGCTGCAACAAGTGTCGTATGTGCATCAGAAGCTACTGCTCCTTCCACAATGTTAGTTTGTGCTTGTGCAATTGATCCTGTAAAAAATACTACTGCTGCTAAGGCAAAGCCCATTAATTTTGATTTTTTCATAATTGTAAGTTTTTTAATTTTTGTTTGTTTTCTATTACAATTACTTAGTGCCTTAATTCTAGGGAACTAACTCTCTTTAACTACGTATTAACTATAAAAACGCTTTTTTGGGAAAATTTGTGATTCAGCTCATGATAGGAAATAAAAAACTGCTGAAACTTATTCTTTTGGATATTTGATCCAGCGAAAGCTATCTAACTTCTTACTTTAACAAAAATCCTTCCTTTTCAAGAACTGGTAAAATGGTGAAGTTTTTCTCGCTAATTGTATTGGGCGCAGCCATAAATGTTTTATCATATAAGGTACTTCCTGAGAAATAAGTAAGAATAAACTCGTTTAAGAAGGGAAACACCTCTTCCATAATTAACTCTACTTTTATAGCACTTTTTGCAGCGACTACCTTATAAGCATGTCTCAAAGTAGATGTCTTACGACCATCGCGGTTTTTTCCTCTACTCATAATCATTACTGATTCTAGCGGCTCTCGAGTATCGTTAATCAAGTAAACCATCCAGTCTTGAGAAGTAAAATCTTTGTTCCATTCTTTAAGAATAGCGATGTGAACATCTTTCACTACTGGAATTACAATATCTTTTTTCATGCTTTCAATTTATCTTTTATCTGCTTGATGAACTGGTCTGTTTCCTCGATTTGATATTTCTCATGATACAATATTTCACATTCATATTCTTTCCTTAAGGGCAGAATTAATTCTGCCCTTAAGGAAAACTTAGATTTAATCTAGTTTCTATAGCTTTAATCAGCTCTGGCAACTCCATTATAACATTCATTTCTTCAGTACTTAAAAATATATCCATCCCAGAATTAGTACCAAAACCATCATTATAATCCTGCTCCTCATCACTTACACTCAATATAATAGGATAGCTGTATTTAGGCAACCATTTAGACCAATATACCTTTTCAAACTCATTTTTATGAAGAAACTCTAACTGTAAATTAGGGTAGTTATGTGTTACGCTTTCGCGAAAGCGAGACCACAACTCATTTTCTTTAAACACATCATAAGTAAGATCGCACAACTTACAATCGTAAGTTTTAGGACTTATAATTTTATGCGCGCTATCCATAAGCGAATTGAGCGCTCCAGAGTTAGCATTATAAACAAAAATTAGTTTTGAAATCACTTTTACAAAGCGTTAGAGAACTGCTTCAAGAAACGAACATCGTTTTCAAAAAACATACGGATATCACCTATTTGATACAACAACATTGCAATGCGCTCCACACCCATTCCAAAGGCAAAACCACTGTATTCTTCAGGATCGATACCACAATTGGTAAGCACGGAAGGATCTACCATACCACAACCACCTATTTCTAGCCAGCCAGTTCCTTTTGTGATTCTATAATCGGTTTCAGTTTCTAGACCCCAATAGATATCGATCTCTGCACTAGGTTCCGTAAACGGAAAGTAAGAAGGTCGCAAACGTATTTGTGATTTACCAAACATTTCTTGAGTAAAATGCAATAGCGTTTGCTTCATGTCTGCAAAACTCACATCTTTATCAATATACAATCCTTCTACTTGATGAAATATACAGTGTGCACGAGCACTGATCGCCTCATTACGGAAAACACGTCCAGGAGAAATCGTTCTAATAGGCGGCTTGTTATCTTCCATATAACGCACCTGTACACTAGAAGTATGCGTTCTTAAAAGTACATCTGGATCTGTCTGTATAAAAAAAGTATCCTGCATATCTCGTGCTGGATGATGAGCAGGTAAATTCAACGCAGTAAAATTGTGCCAGTCGTCTTCTATTTCTGGACCTTCACTTACATTAAATCCTATACGAGAGAAAACATCAATGATTTGATTCTTAACAATAGAAATAGGATGTCTTGCTCCTATTTCTAGCGGATAGCCAGAACGTGTTAGATCTCCATAAATACCAGCCTCTTCTTCTTTAGATTCAAGGTTTTCTTTTAAGGAATTTACTTTTTCACTGGCTTTTTGCTTTAATTCATTGATTGCCTGACCAAAAGCTTTCTTTTGCTCATTAGGAACTTCTTTAAAAGCGTCAAAAAAGTCTTTAAGCTTTCCTTTCTTACCTAAATATTCTATTCTAAAAGCTTCTACAGCCTCCTTAGAATCGGCTTTAAAGGCTTGTACTTTCTCAATGTGTTCTTTTACTTTATCCAGCATGATCTCTCGTTATGAACTGGCAAATTTAATGAATTTATGAGTGCTTTCTAGTGTTATAACGTTCAGAATTCTCGACGTCTAAATAAATGTAGCGCATCAAGAAAAACACAGCTATCCCGCCAAATGTATGCCACAGCCAGTGTGTTCCCATGTGAAGGAATTCTATTGGGTATTTTTTATCTAGTGTTCTAAAACAAATCGCCGTGACCACGGCTAGAATAGTAAACACAACATTGTTAAAGTGCTTCCACTGGTGTCGATAAGCATAAATAAAAATAGGCAGTAAAACTCCTATGGCTGTTCCTAGATATCCAGTTGAGGTGCGATATCCTTGTGGTACTGGAAGTAGCTGCGGTATAATGTGTAAACTTAAAATAACGAGGATCAACATAACTTTTTGAAAAGCAGGAACCGTTAATCTAAATATGAAGTAAAACGAGCAAGCAAGACATAACAACACTATAGGAACCCAATCCATGAGCAACCAGATCTCATGACTACGGGATGCATGATAAATAGTACCTCCCACAAATCCTATAAAAAACACCGGCATACAACATCTTAAAAACCAGTGTTTATAATGAGATTTATATATCAAAATACTGAAATAGATAATACAGGCAAGAAAAATTAGATTACTCGCGGTATTAAACGGCTCTACAGGGAAACGCCCCATAACAGTCTCTTTATAAATCGGGCCGCTGTCATTTACTTGTTGCAGCAAGGTGTTGATCATTAAAGCATGAATTTCTTAAGGCAAATTAAAGGTATTTGAACAGCTTTTTTGAAAAAATACTTATAAAATTACCGCTTTCGCGAAAGCGGAACCTTTAAACATGAACACGTTAGAAATCGCTGTTGCATTTTCTTAATAACTAGTTGTGCGAAGTGCTTGACCGTTTTGCAAAAATTTTTATGTTTGTGTTATGCAAATTGCTAATTACATATCAGATTTACTTTATAGACACGAATGCGTGGTTGTACCGGATTTTGGTGCATTTATTTCACGTCGTGTTCCTGCTCAACATTTTGCAAGTAGTCATACGATATATCCGCCTAAAAAGGGATTGAGTTTTAATGCTCAAATTAAACAAAACGATGGTTTGCTGGCTAACTATGTCGCCAGTGTACAAAACTGTTCTTATGAGCAAGCGGTGCAAGAAATACGCAATTATGTACGCTTTTTAGATAAGCAAATTGATAGCGATGGCTCTGTTACTATCCATAAAGTAGGTCGTTTTTCTCGTAGCGAAGAAAACACCTTGCAGTTTACTCCTATGTATTTGGTAAATTATTTACCAGAAGCATTTGGCCTTTCTTCTCATGAAACTTATGCAATAGATCGTGTTGAAAAACCAGTTGCCATAACTTCTGAAGAACAAATAGAAAAAGAAACCACTCCAGTAATCCCACTAGAAACTAGTCGCACAAATTCTGGTTCTTGGGTACGATATGCTGCAGCTGGAGTAGTCCTCATAGGATTAAGTTTTGCAGGCTACAAAGGTTATCAAAAACAAGCTCGCGTAGATGCCATTGCTGTAGAAGAAATGGCAAATGAAACGGTTACTAACAAGATAGAGAGCGCCAGTTTTCTTATAAGTGAACCTTTACCTAGCATAGAACTAGCTGTTGCACCATTAGAGAAAAAATATCATGTAGTTGCTGGAGCCTTTAGAGATCCTGCAAATGCAGATAAGCGAGTGGCACAGCTGAAAAGAAATGGCTTTGACGCAAAAAGAATAGGCGTTAATAAATATGGTCTTCACAACGTTGCTTTTTCTAGTTTTGTAGAACGCAACGATGCTATTAACGACCTTAATAAAATGAGAGCTTTAGGCTTTGATCAAGCATGGCTTTTTACAGGCAAGCTTCCTAAATAGATTGATTTTCCATTTTATCTCAATTTCATGAGCTACCTACTTACAGGAGAGCAAACTTTGCGTACCAGATTTAGATTACTTCATGAAAATGATTTTGAGACCTGGTTGCCTATCTTTAAAGAAGAACATACTGGCACGTTTTTAGGAATGAAAGCTGATTTAAACGCTACCGAAAAATGTGAAAAATGGTTTGAGAAAGCTTTCTGGAGATATAACGAAGGAAGCAGCGGTATGAATGTGATGATTCATAAAGAGACAGATCAATTTATAGGACAGTGCGGATTGTTGATTCAGACGGTGAATGGTTTAAAACGACTTGAAGTAGGATATTCCATTTTGCCAGAATTTTGGAAACAAGGATATGCAAAAGAAGCCGCAGTAAGACTTAGAGATATTGCTTTTCAAAGAGGCTATGATAAAGACTTTGGAAACAGTTTAGTATCGGTTATACATAAGGATAATCAAGGTTCCATAAATGTCGCTTTACATAACGGAATGAAGCTAGAGGCAGCATACAAAGATGATAGTAATCCAGAACCATTTTTAGTTTATTCTATAACAAGAAATGAGTGGCTGGCACTTCAAAATCAATAGCATTTCTAACCTTAATTTCAAACAGCTTTCACCGGTATTAGCAACAAATTAGTAACCAGAGAAGTATAATTAGTTATTTTTACGTCTTAAATCAATCATACATGGGATTATTAATAATTTATGCAGTTGTTTCTATTTTCTTTTCCTTTTTGTGTTCAATACTTGAGGCGGTTTTATTAAGTATTACGGGAACATTTATTAAAGTAAAAGAACAAGAAGGAAAATCTTATGTTGCCTCATTAAAAGCATTAAAAGACGATGTAGATAAACCTCTTATAGCGATTCTAACATTAAATACGCTAGCACATACTGTAGGAGCAATTCTAGTAGGTGTACAAGCTGAAAATATGGTAAGCGGTAGCGGTTACAACAGTAGCTATTTAGGTATTCCTTTTGTAGGTATTGTATCTGGAATAATGACGGTTTTAATCCTTGTAGTTTCAGAAATTATCCCTAAAACCATAGGAGCTACGTACTGGCAAGGACTCGCTGGTTTTACTACGACGGCACTTAATGTTATGATCTTTCCATTAAAATGGACTGGTATTTTATGGATTTTGCAACTTACTACTAAAGCCATAGGAAAAAGTGCTCACATGAACACGATGACCAGAGAAGACTTTGTTGCGATTACAGAAACTGCCGAGCAGGAAGGAGTTTTTGAACCTACCGAAGGTCAATACATTAAAAGCTTGATGAATTTCAATAATATTAAAGTAAAAGATATTATGACGCCTAGATCGGTAATGGTTATGGCGCCTCAAAAAATGAAAATAAAAGACTTTTTTGAACAAAATCAAGATCTAAGATTCTCTAGAATACCAGTCTTTGGAGAAAATAGAGATGACATTAAAGGTTACGTTCTAAAAGATCATATTCTAGCCGATATCATTCATGATAAACCAGCCGAGACTCTTGAGGACTTAAGAAGAGAGCTTACCATTGTTTCTACTAATCTTCCTATTCCACAATTGTTTGAAGCTATGATCGCTACAAAAGAACACATGGCTCTTGTGGTAGATGATTATGGAAGTGCGCAAGGTGTTGCCACTATGGAAGATGTTATTGAAACCATGCTAGGTCTAGAAATCATGGATGAAAGTGATAATGTCGAAGATATGCAGCAGCTCGCTCGCAAAAATTGGGAAAAGCGTAGTAGCAACTTCAAAAAATAGCGCTTAGTTGATATGCTTTTCTACTACCTTACTATAGCCTTACAGATTTACTGCTTCTACCATGCTTATCAAAATAGAAGCGAATTGTACTGGTATGCGATTATATTTTTTCTTCCGGTTATAGGTTGTTTGATTTACGTTTTCTTAAAAATTATCAATAAGAAAGACTCAAATGTTATAGGAGAAGAAATAACAACAGCCATCAATCCTGGTAAAAGAATCAAAGACTTAATAGAAAAAGTAGAGTTTGCTGATACATTTTCTAATCGACTAGCTCTAGCCGATGCTTATTTACAAAGGAAAGAGTATGAAAATGCATTGGAAAATTATGAGGTACTGCTAGATGGAGCTCATAAAAATGACACCTACTTACAGGAACAACTCGTCATTACCAATTATCATTTAAAGAATTATGAATCGGTAATTGAACTGGCAAAACCACTAAAAGCAAACTCAGAGAACAGAGCCTTAAAAGTTATATTTTACTTAGGTTTATCTTATAAAGCACTAGATAAATTCAACAATGCCGAGAAAAACCTGAGAGCTTTAGACATCAGGTATTCTAATTATCCTGAAAGGTTAGTATTAGCACAATTTTTGTTAGAAAGAGAAAAGGTAGACGATGCTAAAGAGTTAGTAAGTGAACTACTTTCTGAACATAATTATATGAGCAAACCCAATAAAAGAATTTACCGCGATACTTTTATGAAAGTTAAAAAGCTCAGTGATACGCTGCAATTAGAATACAAGTAGAATTATCTTTTTATTTAATTGAAAATAATAATTCTTATACCAAAGATTTTGAACTACTTCTTAAACGACTCTAAAATCTCCTGATATGTCTTAGAATTTTGTGGATGTGATTCTAAGTATTCAAATACTTGAGCGATCACATTTTTTGAAGCTCCTAATTCTTGAAAAATCTTGATATCTTCATTCCAGTTTTTAAGACTTCCTACTCGCGTGGCAAGAGTTTCAGATAACTGGGTGATTTTTTTCATTTGCTCAAAAGCTTCTGTAGCTTTCATTTTTTCAATTTCGGTAAATAAATCTTGAAATGTAAGTTGTTCTAATTGCTTTTCTTTAGTCATTTTGCGCAGCATGGCACTCATAGAAGACATACGACCAAAAAAGCTCACATCATAATCATCTATACCACATTCTTTGAGTCTAGCGATCTCTCTTTGAAGCGATTTTTCATCTTGAAAACTTCCGTCGATAAGAAAATCTAATTTTTTATTTAATAAGCTTTTGCATTGCTCAGTAAGAGGCAGCTCCACAGTCGCGGTCTGTTCTTGGGCATAACTACAATAAGCCATAAAAAAGGTAACTAATAAAATGGGTAATCTAGTCTTCATAATAAGGGTAACGATGCTTTTGCAAAGTTCGCATAATTGTAGACAAAGAAAGTGCCAAAACTATTAATTAATAGCAATCTATTGTAATTCTTGTACGTAGGTAAGTGTTCCGCTTTCGCGAAAGCGAGAACCTCATCATCCCTTTTACAAGTACCAGTAATCTTTATCAACTATCAAACAAGCTCGCTGGTAGGAATAGCAACTTGATCCAGCGCTTGAGAAATGTCCCATATCAAATCTTCATAATTCTCTACGCCTATAGAAAGACGCACTAACGCATCGGTAACGCCTATGTGTTCCAGATGGTCGTCATCTACTCCGGCATGCGTCATGCTTTTAGGATGTTCCGCAAGACTTTCTGTTCCTCCTAAACTTACTGCTAGTTTTACGAGCTTTAAAGAATTCAAGAATTTAAACGCTTCTTTTTCGCCTCCATTGATACAAAAACTTACCATTGCACCAGGACCTGAACATTGATTTTTATAAATCTGATAATTGCGAGTTCCCTCTTCAATGAGTCCTAAGTATTTGATTTGAGCAACTTTTTCATGGTCTTTTAAAAAGTTAGCCACTTGAATAGCATTAGCTTGCATCGCCTCCATTCTTATCTTTAAGGTTTCTAGGCTGCGTAATAACATCCATCCTGTATGTGGAGAAGCCATGTTACCTAGAAAAGTACGTAGCGTTTTTACACGCACCATTAATTCTGCATTTCCTAAAACAGCTCCAGCGATCAAATCACTGTGACCACCTATATATTTTGTAGCGCTGTACATTACCAAATCTGCTCCGTGCTTTAATGGATGTTGCCATAAAGGCCCCATGTACGTATTATCAACAGCGATGGTAACTTTTTCTTCGGTTTTAAAACGGTCTACCACACGACGCACCATTTCTATATCGATAAGTGCATTAGTAGGGTTTGCTGGTGTTTCTAGATGTACATGCGTTAATCTGCCAGCATGGTCAGAATTATGAATAGTTTCATACAATTCTTCCTCACTCATGTCAGATGTAAAACCTAGCGTGTGCACTCCGATTTTAGGAAGAAAATGATTGATAAAATGATCAGTCCCTCCATAAGTAGGCGAACTGAACAATAATAAATCTCCAGGTTTTAAAAATTCCAGAAGCACAGTAGAGATCGCGCTCATGCCGCTTTCAAAAACAGCGCAATCATCTGCTTGATCCCATAAACGCAATCTATTTTCTAAAATTTCTAGGTCAGGATTATTGATGCGACTGTAAATCAATCCCATTTCTTCACCAGGAAGCTTTTCTCTTTTTCCATAAGCGAGTTCAAAGAAAGCTTTTCCTTCTTCGGCACTTTTGAAAACAAAAGTAGAAGTTAAAAATATGGGACATTTAATAGCTCCTTCAGACAGTTCTGGTTTATAACCATAAGACATCATCAAGCTTTCTGGTTTCATAGATCGGTTGCTCATAATAAAGGCTGTTTTTGGTGGCTGCAATTTAAATGTTTTTTGAGGATTCAAACGTTTTCGTAGATAGTTTTTGATGAATTTTAAAAACAAAGTATGAATAAATGATAAACGGTTTATTAACTTTTCATTAACTTACAGTCCTAACCTTTAAAAAATTTAATATGGCTTATTCTACTCAACCTAAAATGTGGTTTTGGATTGTTGCAATCCTTTTTCTCTTATGGAATCTTATGGGCGTAGGCGCATGGAGCGCTGAAGCAATGGGAGGAGCAGATGCGATGATGGAAGGGTATACTGTAGAGCAAATCGAATTCTACAAAAGTTTCCCTAGCTGGTACACTTGGGCGTATGGTGTAGCCGTTTTTGCTGGTCTGTTTGCCTGTATCGCACTACTTTTCAAGAAGAAACAAGCGGTATTACTTGCTCTTCTCTCACTCGTGGCAGTTATCGTCTGCCGTGTTTATGAAATAACAGTAGACGCCTGGAACATGATGGCAACAGCAGATAAAGTTTTTCTAATCTTAGTGCCTGTGCTCTCCATCTTACTATGGCTTTTTGCTCGCAGTGTTAGAATAAAAGGATGGTTGAAATAAAATCTTTGTTTATAAACAAGCACAACCAAACAAGTCAAGGTAGGTAATATAATCCACAGGGATTTTACCATTTTTAAATTGTAACAAAACGCGATAAGGATCAGAGCTGCCTTGTTCTTCATATTCTTCAAAAGAACGATATCCCATAAAAGTATCATTATCTAACTTACCTATAAGAGTGACATGTCTATGATCTTCTGCATAGCCACAATCGAAATAGGTATTTGTTATATTTTGATAATAATTAAACTCACTTTCTCGCATTTTCAACTCTTGTTCCACTTTAGAAAATTTAACCATTTGCTCTGAAGCAAAATAATAACTACTTAAATCAAAAGGAGCTTCTAATTCTAAAAAAATAAACTGATCCTGACATTCATCTAGACTGACGCCTATATCAATGACAGTTGCAGATCGAGCAGTATTAGTATCTCCGTATAAAAAGAATTTTTGATTTAAATAATGCTCATACTCTTCTAGTAATTTATTGCTTTGATAGATTTTTGCGAAAGTATTATCATGTAACACATATTCTGACCTCTTATATTCATCATCGCTATGCATAGAATTCATTATAAGAGAGTCTTGGAAAGTAAAACGAGAATCCTCTGCATTGATAGGAATTACAATTCCTACAACACTTTTTTCTAGCTCATAAACACTGAGAAAGCGGTCATTATTAATTTCTTGGTTATATGTAACGTCATAAGCGTCACTTAGGTCATCTTTATTACTGAGGAAACCGTCAAAAACATAACCCTCTAGATCAGTGTCAGTATCTTTTACTTTAACAAAAGTTCCTGGTATCAGGAAGCCGTTATCATTTATGATCACAGTATCTGTTGAAATTGCTTCTATCACTTCCATTTGATCTCGATATTTAAATTTACCGATTTTCTGACCATTCAAATTAGGGGCATCTCTTAAAGTTAATCCATTAAAAGCGGTGACAGTTTCGAGATTATAATAAGATTTATTGTCAATCTCTTCTATGTTTACAGATTTCTTATCAGTTTCAATGGAATCAGATTCTGTAACATTACTTCTAGCATCTTGTTTACATGAAAGAAGTAGCAAGAAGAAAGTTAGTTTAAGAATTTTGCACATAATTACAGAGATTTCAGGCAAGGTAAGAATTAAAAGAAACTACTCTTCGCAACTCTAAACGTATTAGTATGCGCTTCAATTATCGTCTTAATTTCTGGAGAATAGCCGCCGCCCATGCTGCATTGCACTGGTATGATAGCGTTTGTTTTTGTTCTCGCTTTCGCGAAAGCGGATAAAGAAAAACGATCTCGCTCTTTACAACCATCTAAAGTCATGCTTAATTTTCCCAGCTTATCGCTTTCTAAAACATCTACACCACACAAATAGAATATAAAATCTGGTTGTTCTTGAGCGATGAGATCTGGCAAGGTATTTTTGAGCTCACTTAAGTAATAATCGTCTTCATAACCATCGGGAATGGCTATGTCCAAATCTGATTGTTCTTTTTTGAATGGATAATTACCAGCGCCATGCATTGAGAAAGTGAACACACTGTCATCGTTTTGAAAAATTTCGGCAGTTCCATTACCTTGATGTACGTCTAGATCTACTATTAATACTTTCTCTGCGAGACCATGATGTTGTAAATATCTTGCAGCGATAGCTTGATCGTTGAGTAAACAAAATGCCTCGCCATGATCAGTATAAGCGTGATGCGTGCCGCCAGCAACATTCATAGCTACTCTATGATCATAGGCTTTTAAACAACCTTCTATCGTTCCTTGTGCAATTCTCAACTCTCGTTCCACTAGTTGCGCGCTCAATGGAAAACCTAGTTTTCTAGCGGCTCTTTTATCGAGTGTCAACTCTTTTAAATCTTCTAGATACTGATCGGTATGGACTCTTAACACGTCAACTTCATTGCATAATTTGCTAGGTTCAAAGAAGTCTGTTTCTATTGCTGTTCCTTCATGAAGTAACTGTTGCGGCAACAACTCGTACTTGAGCATCGGGAAACGATGTCCTTCTGGCAAAGGATGCTGGTAAATAGGATGAAAAGCTATGGGAAACAAATGCCGTTTTTATTTCAATTGATCCAAAAGTAAGTCTAACTAATCGGATCAGAATTACATGAAGTAAAAAATTATTTCAAAATAGCAGCGCGCGTTTTATGATGTCATTTATCTTTGCAAAAAATAATCGTTATCAAATCTATTTTTGCCCTTTTGATGTTAATGACTTTTGCCTTGCGTCCCGCTTATCAGGCAAGTTATTACCTCTATTTTCAATTGAATATAGATGCGATTGTGGCAAAATACTGTATCAATAAAGAACGACCACAATTACAGTGTAATGGTAAATGTCATCTAGGTAAAACAATTGCATTAAGTAGTACTGCAAATAATAAGGATTCTAACTCTAAAACGGTGCAGTTGAACAATGCTTTTTATCCGCTTTATTTTCAATCACCAGAACAGTTTAGTTTGATGCAAGGTGTTTTCTCAAAAAACACTGATAATTTTAAATATCATAATTCCTATAGTTTTACTAGTTACTGGAATTACGAGCCACCACCACGGCACTTTTCATAGTATTAGTTTTATTTATTTTCCTAGGCATTGAGCAGACTAGGAAGTTTATTTCACCATTGCTTTGGTTTCTCGATGAAATCTTAGTAAAACTTATTTATTATGAAAAAAATTCAGATTATAGCATTATTACTAGCTGGTATATCAGCTTTCGCGCAAAGCGATAACAACAATTCAACAGATCATATTCATACAGGGAATCGTCCTGATGGGCACGCTCCTATAAATGTAATGGGCGATCACACTCATGGAAAAGGAGAGTTTATGGTTTCTTACCGATTTGCAACTACCACGATGGAAGATTTGAGACTTGGCAGTGAAGACGTTTCTTTTGAAAGTGTTTTACGTCCTAATGGCGGGCAATATATGGTTACTCCTACAGAAATGAGCATGAATATGCACATGTTAGGTGCCATGTACGCTCCTACAGATAAGTTGACGCTTATGGCGATGACTATGTATATGGATATGAGTATGGAACATCTTACTGCTATGGGTGGTAATTTCACTACAACTTCTAGTGGTCTAGGCGATATTTCCTTATCGGCTTTGTACAAATTATTCAAGAAACCTTCTTATAGTATTCATGGTCAACTCGGGATTTCTCTTCCTACTGGCGGCATAGATAATGAAGATGTAACGCCTGCGAGTATGGGCAACGAGGTGATATTGCCTTATCCTATGCAAATAGGAAGTGGGACGTATAGTGGTATTCTTGCATTTACTTATTTAGGTCAAAGCAAGTGTTTCTCTTGGGGCTCTCAAGTAAGAGGTGAAAAAAGATTTGGCGAGAATGATAACGGTTATACTTTAGGCGACCGATTGAACTGGAACAACTGGGCAGCTTACAAAGCTACTGACTGGTTGAGCATTTCTACTCGTATTGAAGCTGTTGCTGTAGAAGATACTGATGGAGTGAATCCAGATTTGAATCCGCTAATGGTGATTACTGCTGACACGGCAAATTCTGGTGGAACTTTTCTAAATGGAGGTTTAGGCGTGAACTTATATGCTCCTACCAGTTCTTTGAAAGGTTTTAGATTAGGATTAGAATACAGTCTACCTCTGGCGCAGCAATTTAATGGTGTTCAACTTAAAAACCAAGACGTATTTACAGCTGGTGTTCAATATGCCTTTTAAGCTAAATTTGTAACTGTAATCTAACTAGTAGAATATAATTATTCTATTAACTTTGAAATAAAAATTATGAAAAAGACGATTTATCTTATTGCTATAGCGGTACTTACTTTAACTTCTTGTAAAAAAGAAGTAACGGAAGAGGAGAAAGCACTTGCAACTCAAATAGAAACCTATGATGCTCTTATGGCAGAAGCCATGGAAGTGCATGACGAGATCATGCCTAAAATGGGCGAATTGATGGAGTTGAAAGGAGAAATTACTGAAAAAGCTGAGGCTGGAGAATTATCAGATCAGACAGCGATTTCTAGCACTGCAGAAGAATTAAAAGCATCTCACAACGGTATGATGACGTGGATGAAAGACTATTCTGAAAAGTTTCCTTATGGCGATCCTTCTCCAGAAACTAAAGAAGCAATCGATAAAAAAATGCCAGTTTTAGAGCAAGAGGTAGAGGAAATAAAAAACCTTAGAGATAAAACAATGAAAGCTATTGATAATGCCAAAGCTTTACTGAATAAGTAATATCATCAACTTGTCTTACTATAAAAGCCGTTTTACCAAAAAAGTAAAACGGCTTTTTAATTTTATTCAAGCTCTTGATTCTTGACTCTTGTATCTTGTTTCTTGTTTCTTGCTAACCAGATCCATAGTTTTCACAAGCTCTTATTAAATACCATGATGCTTTAAGAGAAAAAATTATCTTTGTAATACTCTATAAACTTATATGCTCGAATTAGAAAATCACGAATACGAAAAAGCGATTCTTGTAGGTGTTATTACCCAACAACAAAATGAAGAAAAGCTTAATGAATACATGGATGAGTTAGAATTTCTAGCTTATACCGCTGGTGCGACTGTACACAAACGTTTCCATCAAAAAATGCAAAAGCCAAATCCTAAAACCTTTATAGGAAAAGGTAAAATGGAAGATGTTGCTGCTTATGTTAAAGCAAACAATATAGGAACAGTTATTTTTGATGATGAGCTGTCGCCAGCACAACAAAAAAATATAGAAAAAATTCTAGAGGCAAAAATAATTGATAGAACCTACCTAATTCTAGATATTTTTGCGCAGCGAGCACAAACAAGTTATGCACGTACTCAAGTAGAGCTTGCTCAATACGAATACCTTTTACCTCGATTAGTAGGTTTATGGACACACCTTGAAAGACAAAAAGGTGGTATAGGAATGCGCGGTCCTGGAGAAACAGAGATTGAAACCGATAGACGTATTGTACGTGACCGTATTACCTTACTTAAAAAGAAGTTACTTACCATTGATAAGCAAATGTCTACACAGCGTGGTAATAGAGGTGCGCTAGTTAGAGTTTCTCTAGTCGGTTACACTAACGTAGGTAAAAGTACCCTAATGAATGTGGTTTCAAAAAGCGAAGTTTTTGCGGAGAATAAGCTTTTTGCGACACTCGACACCACAGTGCGCAAAGTTGTAGTAAGGAATCTACCTTTCTTACTTACGGACACCGTAGGTTTTATAAGAAAGCTACCTACACAACTGGTAGAATCCTTTAAGTCTACACTAGACGAAGTACGAGAGTCAGACTTGCTTTTACATGTTGTAGATATTTCTCATGAATCCTTTGAAGATCATATTGCCTCTGTAAATAATATTCTAGGTGAAATAGATGCTATTGATAAACCTACTATAATGGTTTTTAATAAGATTGATGCGTATCAAGCGCAAGATTATGACGAAACAGATTTGATAGAAGAACGTACATCTGCTCACTACTCATTAGAAGAATGGAAAGAGACATGGATGGCCAAAATGGGAGAAGACGTCATTTTTATTTCGGCAACTGAGAAAGAAAATATGGAAGATTTCCGTAAGAAGGTCTATGATAAAGTGCGCGAGATTCATGTAAAACGTTTTCCTTATAATTCCTTTCTTTACCCAGATTACTCTGAGGAAGAATAATCCCTTCTTATTTTTGCAACGTTATTAAACCATTAGTAGAATAAAATCTTTTGTTCCACTTACAGAAAACTCATTGGTTATCCCTAAATTTAGAATCTGTATAAGATTTTGAATAATAACTACATGACTGAAGATCTTGCGATGGATCAAAATGCGATTTTAGAACCGCTCGCATACCATAAAAAACTACGTGACCATTTAAAAAGCCGCAAGAAAACCTGGCAATGGTTCAAAGACGAAAAGGTCAAAACTCAACAAGTAGAATCTTTCAAAAAGGACTTACTTAAAAACACCTATCGTCTTGATCAAGATAGCCACAGTTCCTTATATAACATTGCAAAAGAAATATGCAACGTATTAAATATTGATGCTCAAGTCATATTTTACCAAGAGAACAATAGCATCCAGCTCAATGCCAGTATTTCTATACTTGAAAAAGAAGCGCACATCGTTTTTTCTGGTAACATTTTACAATTACTAGATGATCGACAGCTCAAAGCCCTAGTGGCTCATGAATTATCACACTACCTGTTTTTTAAAATAGAAGATGGCGACTTTGAAGTCACACAGCGTATTGTACTCGCTCTGGCAAATGATTCTCGTAGCGAAGACAGTATTATAGAAACTGCTCGTATTTTTCAATTGTACTTAGAATTATTTTGCGACGCTGGCGCTTTTAAAGCCTGTCGTGAACATTATAGCGTGATACAAATGCTTATCAAATTGAACACAGGACTTACTGAAGTGAACGCACAAAGCTATTTAGATCAGGCCAAAGAAATCATTAGCCAGGAAGAAGAATCTACAAATCAAACCACTCATCCAGAATCCTATATAAGAAGTATTGCACTTGATTTGAAAGCGCGCAAAGAAAAAGATTACGAAGAAAAACTGCACCAACTCATTGAAGGGAAATGGGATATCAATAGCCTCGATATCTTTGAGCAAGAAGCAACTAGAAAGCTTACCTTAAACTTCATACAACTCATTCTTAAACCTCAATGGATGAATTCTGCAGCAGTAACAAATCATGCACAACAATATTTCTCAGAGTTTAAAAGAAGCGTTGAGGTTGATATAAGCACGCTTTCGTACCGTGACAAGCACGGCATAAACTTTCTTTCAGAAAAGCTAAAACACACGACACCCAGCACAAAGAGCTTTTTATGTTACGTTTTACTCGATTTTTCTAGAATTGATAGCGCTTTAGAAAAACTACCGCTAGCACACACTTTAGAAATTGCAGAATTGCTGGAACTTCGGGAAGATTATGAACGTATTCTAAGAAAGGAATTAAAACTGACTATAAGAGATTTTAAAAAACTCCAAGAAGAAGCGATGGCAGATTTAAGCAATGTGACCGAAAACCAAGAAAATAGTATGTACGACGATGAGTGATTATAAAGCGAGCTTTTTTTCCTTACTAGACGAGCTGAAAGAGTATGGTGGCAGCACCACTCAAGATTTTATAGCACGAGTACTACCATTGCTAGCAAAAGCTCATTTCTTGAGATCGCGCAATCAAGTATTGGGTATCTATTCTATCGATGATGTTTATTATAATGGTAGGACTCTAGTCACAGACTCTGAAGGAAAAGAATTTAAAAAAGGTCCCAATAGAATACTTACTAAGCCTACACAACGTTATGCCGTTGAAGTAAGCGGTAATTACAGCGAGATAAGTAAAGTAGAAGGTGATGATTATGATCGTAATATTTTTGACGATCAAGCGATTCAAGAAAATCTAGATAAGCCAGTTACAAAACCGGTCTATTTGCCATTTTACAAATCTTGGGATCTTGCTACAGGTCATTACGATCCATTGACAGAAATTTTTACTTTAGGTTTCATACTAGCCAGCGTGGCTTATGCCATTGATTTTAGAGATAAGGAAGAACTAACGAGATTTATAGATAATAGAGAGCGGCTATACTTTTACAATAAAGACCTGCATCCTACCGTGCATCATGTCATAAGAGAAATGACACCAGTTTATAGAGAAGACAGAGCTCCTAGCCTAGAAGAAATAATTGCAAAGCTTAAAAATTATCGAGATTTTAATCCAGAGAATTATGTAGATCTCACCGAGACAGAAGGTTTTAGAAATCTCAATTTATCAGATCGAGGCAGTTACATTCTCGATAAGCTAAAACGTAGGCTATTTGACATTTCTAAAAGAAACAAACTACTGTATTTTAATGACAGAGGAAGCTTTATGAATCTCACAGAAGCTTCTATCCCTATGCTACTGGATTATAAAAATATAAGTGAGAAAGACTTGATATTTTGGAGCAGTCACATCGAGGAGCAGTTTGTAAGCAAGAAAAAAGTTAATCTTAATAAATATCTGGACATACGCAGAAACAGATTTCTAGCGCCAGCACTTAATAAAATCAGGCTCGAAGCTCGTAAAAGTAAAAATGAGTATGGTTTTGATCAATTAAGAGTTGTTGTAGCCTTTTTACACTGGTATAATTTCAAAGAAAGTGAAGAAGAGCGCATCAGCTCACCGCTATTATTGTTACCGGTTTCTTTAACTAAGAAAAAAGGAATCAAAGACAAGTATGAATTAACCATTAACGATACTGAAGCTGAAATCAATCCCGTATTAAGTTACTACTTGAAAGATCTTTACGACATCAATTTACCTGATTTTGTTAATTTAGAAACCAGTAGTGTTGAAGATCTAGTACAAAGTATTAGAAATCAAATTTCGCTAGGTGGAACAGGCATAGATCTCCAGTGGCGGGACCAGCCTAAAATACAGCTCATTCATAAAATTGCTAAGCGCAATTTTAAACTTAAAAAACGCAAGCTTAATAATCGCAACTCAGGATTAAGTACACGTAATTATGATTACTCTTATGAAAGCGATAACCTCAAACCATTAGGCCTTGCTATTTTTAACGACCTGATTGCCAAAAAACACAATGAGTTAGAGTATATCATCAACGAGGACATTAATCCTTACTCCGATCTTGCCGTAGCAGAACGTAGACGCAGTTTTTATCATACCGATAATGATGGAGAAGTGAATCCACTGGTGTGGGAAGTAGATACTTGTAATATTACCTTGGGGAATTTTAATTACCGCAAGATGAGTCTCGTGCGAGATTATTCTGAAATCATAAAAGCAGATATTAAGGATGAGGTCTTTGATGAACTCTTCAGCGATCAGCCTAAAAACATCAACTTAGAAGGTTATAAAAAGACCAAGCTAGAAGAATTATATCCTATAATACAATCAGATCCTACTCAGTCTCAAGCGGTGCTCAAAGCAAGATCTGGTGAGAACTATATTATTCAAGGTCCGCCAGGAACTGGTAAATCACAAACCATTACTAACCTCATTGCAGACTATGTTGCTCGTGATCAGAAGGTATTATTCGTTTGTGAAAAACGCGCTGCTCTCGATGTTGTTTTTCACCGTTTAAAGAACAAAAAACTAGACGAGTTATGTTGCTTGATTCACGATTCTCAAACCGATAAAAAATCCTTTATCATGAATCTTAAAGACACTTATGAGTCTTTTATGAAGAAGGATATGAATACGGTCTCGCTTTCGCGAAAGCGAGATAAAACTATCCAAGAAATAGAATCTCATTTGTCTAAAATTGAGCAGTTTCACGATACCATGCGAGATGGAGAACCGCCTTTATATGAGCTGTATCAAGTGCTCATACAATATTATCAAGAAAAAGAATTGCTATCTGATCGAGAGCTGATTTACTTACCATTTTACAAAGAGTGGAATGAAAATCAAACGTGGATCACGGATTTTATAGCGCAAATTAAGCTCAATAATCATGGAAACAATATTGCCGATTATACATTAAATGGTCTTTCTAATAAGTTATTAGATGCTCCTAATGCAAAAGCAGCCGTCATAGAAAAAATAGACGTGGCGACTGCTGCTCTGGATAGTTTTATAGAATTACTAGATAATCAAAGCACCGAAGTTGAGGACCAATCGATCGATACATGGAAAAAGGAGTTTGAATTTGCTCAAAAAATATCCAATATCATTGAGAAAGATGCTTTGGGGATTTTTGATAAGAGCAGCATTGCAGCATCAGAACTAGATAACCTCAACCGCAAGCTTGAAAAACAAAAGAAATTACATGAGCGGTTTGTTGAAGAAAACAAATTCTGGACCCAAAAATTTAATGCCACAGATGCACAAACGGCTCTTGAAAAATGGAACAAACTAGACGGTAGTTTCTTTAAATTTCTAAATCCCAGCTGGTACCAGCTTAAAAAGCAGGTAAAAGGAGCTTATAATTTTGGGGCGCATCAAGTTGTACCAGAAATAGGAAGTGTTCTTAAAACATTAAATGAAGAATATACTGCTCTTGCTGAACTTGAAGAACAGCGTTATGAGGCTGCACAACGATTTGGTCTTACAGATTACCTAATAGATTTTGCCTGGATTGAAGAACAGCAACGAGAGCCAGATGCTATTATCAAGAAATGGCTGTCTGGCGATCACAGCAGCTATGTGCGATCTTTATTGAATTTTTCTAATAGGTTTGATACGCTTTACAGTGCGCTGGAGGAATTGTTTTGCAATTTTGGGAATACTGAACTAGAAGTATTTGATCAAAAGTTGCAATCTGCAAAAAATAGTGTTCATACCTTAGGCTTGTTCACTCCATTTATCAAACAGTTGCATGAAACCAGTCTTGCAATGCAAGAAAATTTGCGAGTTAAAGACTGGCAAACAGAAGATATTGCATTTCACACCGCATTCAAGTCAGTGAAAGAAATATATGAAAAAGATCCTGTATTTTCTCAGTCTAGCGAGGATAGACTGTCTAATTCTGTGCAGAAAATAAGTTCATTACTAGATGCTTATTACAACTCTAATGTAGATTACATACGTTCTAAAATTAGAGATCAATTCCTTAATAAAGTACGCATTACAGAATCAGTTGCTGCCCAATTAACAGAGGAAGAAAAAGAACTCAAAAAAAACTACAATGCGTCTAGACGTATTTTAGAAAATGAGTTTGGCAAGAGTATGCGCTATAAATCCATACGAGAACTGGCAACTGGAGATGCCCAGGATATTATGACCACATTAAAACCTGTATGGTTAATGAGTCCACTAAGTGTAAGTGATTCTATGCCTATCGACACTTCTATTTTTGACGTTGTTATTTATGACGAGGCTTCTCAAATAACCGTAGAAGAAGGCGTGCCATCGCTATTTAGAACCCATCAAACCATTATTGTAGGAGATGAGATGCAAATGCCACCTACTAACTTTTTTAGTTCAAACGCTGTAGATCAAGAAGAAGATGAAGAAGAAATAGAAGAAAGAACTGGTATCAATCTCGACGCCGATAGTCTTTTAAATCAAGGAGCTCGTAAATTAAGTTCTGTCATGTTAGGCTGGCATTACCGTAGCCGTCGGGAGAGTTTAATCAGCTTCAGTAATGCTGCTTTTTATAAAAGAAATCTACTTACTATTCCAGACAGTCGTATTCCTAATGCTGGAATTGATCCATTGCCTCCTGTAATTGATCCCGATCAAGAAATCGATCCTACAGATATTTTGAACAGAAGTATCAGTTTTCATTATTTAGAAAATGCTGTATATCATAAACGTACTAATAAAGATGAAGCCGCATATATCGCAAATCTAGTACATTCATTCTTACTGAATGATATTAAAAAAAGTATCGGTATTGTGGCTTTTTCTATGGCGCAGCAAAGTGTTATAGAAGAAGAGCTGGAGCAACTTGCGTTAGAAGATCCACATTTTGGAAGATTGCTAGAAGAAGAATTTCAGCGAACAGAAGAAGATCAGTTTATAGGATTATTTGTGAAAAATCTGGAAAATGTCCAAGGTGATGAAAGAGATATCATCATCATGAGTATTTGCTATGGTTTTAATAACAAGGGCAAAATGTTTATGAATTTTGGGCCTATCAATAGACGTGGTGGCGAGAAAAGACTCAATGTGATTTTCTCTAGAGCAAAACAAAACATGATAGTCGTTTCTTCTATTCAATCAGAACATATTAAAAACGATTACAATGAAGGAGCTAACTACTTCAAGCGCTTTTTAAAATACGCTCAATACATATCTGATGGAAAACTTGCTGCTGCAAACTCTGTTCTAGATAGCCTTCATTTGCACGACGACGATCAGGACAAAAAAATCAAGCGTTTACCTATAATTCAACAAATTACCTCTTTGCTAAAAGAAAAAGGGTATCAAATAGATGAAGCCGTAGGTCAATCCCATTTTAAATGTGACCTTGCTGTAAGGCAAACTCATTCTTCATCTTATGTACTAGCCATTTTAATAGATCGATCAAATCATTACCGCACTGACGACATTTTAGAACAATACTGCCAGAAACCACGTGTTTTAACAGCATTTGGATGGAAATTGCAACATGTTTACAGTAAAGACTGGTTAGAACAACCAGAACGTGTGATAGAAAAGATCATGCAAAAGTTAGAAGGAAAAGAGGAAGGAAATGACTCTGCAATCGAAAATGAACTTGAAACAGAATTACCAATTGAAACCGAAGAAACATCTGAAAACTCATCTATTAAAGAAACCGAAACAATAGAAGAAACTACTTCTACTACCATAGAAACTGAAAAACAAGAGACTTCTGACAACGATCTAACTTTCAAACGATATGAATTTACCGAAGGTTCCAGTAATAAGTTTTGGGAAATAGCCGTAGATGGTTTTGATATCGTCACACGTTATGGACGCATAGGAAATTCTCCTCAGCAAAGCAGGAAAGAGTTAAAGGATCAAGTATCTGTGCTTAAAGAAGAATTGCGTTTAATAGGTGTAAAGACTCGTAAAGGTTATCGCCCGGTTTAAAAACCTAGTGAAATGCATAGATAATAAAGAGTTTCAAATGCGGCTTTATAGTTTCTAGTTATTAAAATTAAGGATCGTTGTTACTAGTTCGCTTTCGCGAAAGCGAGATCACAAAACAGCTTCTTTTTAAATTTATAGTCATGTGCTAATGGCATTTGATTTACTACGCAATAAAATTGCGTAGTAATGTATTAGCTTTGCGACAACGATAAAAAATTAACTAATGATTTCATTAACGCAACTTATAGGATTTGAGCAATATGCAATGTGCTCATTACCACATAGTGATTTGAGGTATAATCAGTGGATACTTATTGATTTTTTTGAATGAAATAACTTGAATATTTTATAAAAAAATATATGATTGTATAAATTGAACATAGAAAATAAGTGATAAGCAAAAAACAATTGAGAGACAGCCAGTTGTAAACTATTAGGATATCTGCAAGAAAGCGGACAGGTAAACAACACGCTAAATTTAAACTTAAAATACTGATTTTCAATTATTTAAATATCATTTTTGCTTGTGAGATTAAAATATCCTTTTCATATTTGCAACGTCAAAACAACAAAACAATTATAGTTATGAACTATTTATATATACAACCCATTAATCATAAAAGCATACTTCTCCTGCCGGTTTTATCACAAGCAGATTTGAATGGAGAAGATTTACTCAACCCAAAGAGATACATTATGTAACATCTTAACAGATATTTATATACGTAATGCAGAGCATCTCTTTAATCGGAGATGCTTTTTTTATGGATTTAATTAATGGAAGTATTGAGCAACTGGCTGGCTCGCCTGACTGTAAATCAGGTCTTTTTTAAGCGTGTAGGTTCGAGTCCTGCTACTTCCACAATAAGCATCGATGGTGTAGTAGGTTTTCAACCTTCTGTTTTAAGTTCAAGTCTCAATAGGTGCTCTGGAATTAGCACAAAGGCAAACCGCTATAATGTAAAGCGCAGCATAAGGGATCAATAATCTCTAAGTCCAGGTTCGAGTCTTGGTAACGGTGCAAAAATGGTTCATTGGGGTAATGGCTATCCTTCCCGACTGTCTCTCGGGAGATACGAGTTCGACTCTCGTATGAACCGCTTTATCTGGGAATAGAACAACTGGCTAGTTTACTCGCTTTGGAAGCGAGAGGTTGTAGGTTCGAGTCCTGCTTCTCAGACTATCCTCAACACCTGTTGTTGAGGTACATGCTCCGTTCGTCTAACGGTTAGGACGCCTGCCTTTCGAGCAGAAGATAAGGGTTCGATTCCCTTACGGAGTACAATTTTATTCATGCAGGAATGGCGGAATTGGTATACGCACTTGTCTTAGAAACAAGTTTTTAAGAGTTCGAATCTCTTTTCCTGTACAAAGTAAGGTAAAGAGATGAGAAGTTTACACTGAGCATGTCATAGTGAATCTCTTTTCCTCTACAAATGCTTCGCTGGCCAAACTGGAAAAGGCATCAGTTTTAAGCACTGAGATTTCTTGGTTCGAATCCAAGGCGAAGTACGATTAGGTTTATAGCGTAATACTTATTAAACCTACTAATTAGCTTGTGGTGTAATGGCAGCATGGAAGACTTTGAATCTTTCGGTACAGGTTCAAATCCTGTCAAGTTAACCAAATTGTGATATAGCCTAACTGGTAAAGCACTCGTCTTGTATACGAGTAGATAAATGCCTGTATTGAGTAGAGTCGAAGTATTTGATTCTTATTTATCACAACATTATGGTGTCTTTAGTTTATGCGGTAAAACGTCTCACTGTGGATGAGGAGAATAGGGTTCGAATCCCAAAGACACCCAAATTATTAAAACACAAATAGAATAAAAACTAGAAATTATGAAAAAAGTACTAATGCCTATCAAACTTATTGCAATCGTTCTATTTGCTGCTTTCAATCTAGCACGCAGATGTGCTCGACCAGCTAGTAAGTTAGTGCATACATCACATGTAGATGACGTTTTGCGATCTTCAAATAGAGTGAAAACAACTTCACATCTAGATGATTATCAATACATCAACCATGGTAAAACCGCTGTGGAGTTGATCAATCACGTACAGGATAAAGAAACCAAAACGGTAAATGAAAGCACTTATAAACCGCTCGTAAAGAAGAAGAAAAAATAATAGTGTTAAAATGAATAGTAATGAAAATTGTCACTCAAAAATGGAGAAACTTTAGTGGTAAAACCTATGATCAACCTATTACAGAAATTGTTCATGATGCCATCCAAAGAGAACAAAAAGCCGGTCACAGAATAAAAATATGTGTAGGCTCCGATTCTCAAGCTTATAAAAATCACGTAGAATATGCTACAGTTATCGTGGTACTGCGAGAAGGAAAAGGTGGTTTTATGTTTATGAGAAATCACAAAGGAACTAAGAAAATCAGTATTAAAGAGCGTATGCTCAAAGAAGTAACCATGTCTGTAGAGGTAGCTTATGAAATCTGTGATATTCTAGACAAACATGATGTTGCTCTAGAAGTACATGCCGATATCAATACAGATCCAAAATTTGATTCTAACTTGGCACTTAAAGATGCCATGGGATACATCATAGGAATGGGATTTGTTTTTAAAGCAAAACCTCATGCATTTGCAAGTTCTTCTTGCGCTGATAAAGTAGTATAATTTATAAAACGAAAACAAGATGAAACGTCAAGATTTAATAAAACGATTCCTTACCGGAACAGACAAAACAGGAAGATTTATAGTGAGTTCAAAAATTACTGGGATCACCTATTTTGTAGAACCCATAGATAATGGTAAACCAGATAAACTCTGGGGCGACATAGATCCAGCGACTAACAAACTCACTGGAGACTATGGGAATAAATCTATAGGAGCGGTTAAAGAAAAGAACTCTCTAATTACCAAAGAACTTGGTTTTCTAAACATTTCTACTTTTAAGGGAAGTCCGTTTGGAGAGATAGACCGTAGAGATAAAATATATACCGCTCAAGGTAGGTAAGGTTTCCGCTTTCGCGAAAGCGAGATCAAAACATAGTCTATAACTTCAACCTGCTGTTTTATTATAAAATAGCAGGTTGTTTTAACTACGCAGAAAGATTGCGTAGTACGGATGAATATTTGTGATATAATTTGAAAGAGATGTTTCTATGGAGCATCTAAAAGTTGGTATCGTTTAAAAATAAGTAATGAAAAAAGAAATTAGTTTTAATGCAGATGTTTATTTGAATTTAGATTTAGAATTTTGGCATGATCTTGAAATTAATTGTATTGCAGAGTGTTGTGGAATAGACGCTTTTGATCTTTCTCCGACTGAAATTAAAAAAACGATCAAATATTACAATCAAAATTTGATAAAGAATAATTTAAAAGTATTATTAAAAGAATTAGAATCAACTGATTTAAAACACGTCTCAAGTAGTGTTTTTTAATGATTATTCGACAACTAAAGATTTTATAGAAAGAATAAAAAAAATTGTGAACATAATTTGATAAACCAGAGATTGACAAAGTCATAATTTTCAAATCATATAATAGGTTACTTTGACTACATATACTTTATAGAAACATACCTCTTTAGCTTAAAAGGAAGAGCTGTGGTAAAAGTTTTTAGCGCAACCATGGAGTGATGGGATGATGTCGTTAGTGTCGCGCATACTAATGAATAGAATTTGCAGAAGCACCGAAATGAACAAGATTTAAAGTAGGGAAGCGCATTTATAGCCTATCTGTTTGCATTGCAAAAGTACCAGTTCGAATCTGGTAAGAGGTACAAAAACAACTAAATAAAAAATTAAAACGATGAACAAAGACCAAATAATAATTATCGACCTAGAAGCCACATGCTGGAATGGAAAAGTTCCCACAGGTCAAGTTAACGAGATCATAGAAATAGGCATTTGCGTATTAAATACTAACACTAGTGTGATTACTAGGCAAAAAGGTATTTTAATTCAACCAGAACGCTCTACAGTAAGTACATTCTGTACAGAATTAACAACTATAACTCAAGAACTTTTAGATAAGGAAGGTGTTTCTTTTAAAGAGGCTTGTACTCAATTAAGAGAAGAATATCATGCACATCATTATACATGGGCGAGTTATGGAGCTTATGATTTGAATATGATGAAAAAACAATGTAAAATGCGAGGTATGGAATATCCGCTTGCTCAAAATCACATTAATGTGAAAACGCTTTTTTCTGAAGTAAAAGGATTGAAAGGTAAAGTTGGTATGAAAGGAGCATTGGGCATATTGAATTTTCCATTAGAAGGAACGCATCATAGAGGTGTAGACGACGCAAATAACATTGCAAAAATTCTCGATTGGTGTTTAAAGAATCAAGAGTAAAATACCTTTTATAAATAGTATGGATTTACTACTCACAAACAAATTGATCCAATTAATAAAAAGCTCCAAACATCATGTTTCAAAAGACTGGCTGAAAGTCCACAGCAAGTTTTTTCATGGAGAGCACCTTGAAAAATTTGCTCGTCATTTATTGATACTAGACTCATCTAACTCTAATTTACACTTGCCTTTACCTCATTTTTCTGAAGAGATAACGCCCAAAAGAGCGTTGTCCTTTGCATTTTTTTCTTCAACTCTGGCAAAATTAAAGGAGCATGATTTTGAAACCAACTCTTTAAATAAAAAAGAAATCGCTAGCTTGGTTCATACGGTTCCTTTTGAGCAAATATTATTGATAATGGGGCAACGACAAACTCCTGCTACAATTAAAACAGTAGATGGATTGCCATTACTAAAGCAAGAAATGATAGATAGTTGTTTACAGCCTTATAACAAACAGATCAGTTATGGAGTACGTGCGTGGGAAAAACATGTGGATCGATCAGAGAATACTTTTTGGGGAGAAATAAAAGGAACGCCACAACAAAAACAAACAGAAGTATTAAAAATCATTAATAATATGATAGAAAATCATACCTGGTGGAATACTTTTTATCACTACAAACATCAAATAGTTTTTGAAATTAGAATAGCAAGCGGACATGGAATAAGATGGTCTGTTCAGGATAAATTATTAATAGGTTTTCTAGAACCATTTCTATGAGAAACACAGATCTTATAAATATTCAAAGAAAAATGAATCACAAAAAAACCGCCTGTTAACAAAGACTGCTACACAGACGGTTTCCAACCAACCAAATCATTCATCGATTTCAATCGACATTTTTTATTTTCGAGCTCTATTGTAATCGAGCATTCTATCTTTTTTACTATTAACGCCGTTTTTATTTTTTAATTGTATAAAACCACGTCCTTTAAATCTATAGGTTGTGCCACTGTCTATATGATACAATTCTATAGTGCTGTCATTCACGATGTAAAGATCGAAATAATCATTCCCTAAAAAATCATAACCCAACGTTAATTGCTTGTTAATACTTCCAGGTGTTTGATCTTGAACATTATAAGAACCTGAAAAGTCCCAATAGATGCTTCCTGCACTTAGTCCGTTTCTATCTGTAGAACTTTCAAAAAAATCAGCATTATTTCCAGGAAAAAATCTCAAATAGTTTTCTTGATCAAATTCATTGAGCGCTCCTACTTGACTGGTATGAACTTTTTCCCACGCTTGATATTCTTGTAAGAAGTATTGAATATTATCATAAAACAACTGATCATAATCAAAGTTATTTCTATTATAACCGTCTAGATAATAAATCGTGTTGCTATATAAATCTCTTAATTCTATGCGATTAAATTCTCGTACCACAACCTCAAAGTCATAAAGACCATCTATATCGTGAATAATAGAAAGACGGCTACCTGATGCTTCATAAGCACCTACATCTATTCCTAATCCTGCTCCGGCGCTTCCTACGCCTACCAGATTATTGTTTGCATACAAGGTTCCAAAATCAAAGCTTAAAGTAAATGCCTGCGTCATAAAAGGCGCATCCGGAACACCTTGAGTGTTGTTTAAATCTACGTACCATACTTCATTAGAAGCAAGTACTTCATTCAGTGTAGGTCCAGCATAGCCATCACCTATCACAATTTCTGTATCACAGCTCGTTAAAGTTAAAGCGAGAAGTGCAGATCCTAAAAAAGTAGTTATTGCTCTCATAATTGTAGTATTTAAAAGTTATAACTAGAATTACGAAAATGATGCCAAAGTCACATCTCAATGATTTACAGCTGTTTGTAATTCCGCTTTCGCGAAAGCGAGATCATTAAAATCTTAAGAGGTTTTTTTTAAGTAAATAAAAGAAACTAAAAACTACCGAAAGTAGAAGTGGAATCTTGCAACTCTTCTAGCTCTTCTTGTTGCTCTTGATCAACTCGATCATCACCACGCAATCTTCTATCCACGCGGTCTGCTTCCTCTAGGATTTTAGGTAAAAGAAATGGAGCAAGAGGCTCTATATGTTCAAAAACGATACTATTATCCTTAGTTTCTGTAGCAATAATATCAAATTCACCACTAGCAGAATTTACAAACATCAATATCACACTTGCTAAAAAAGCCATTTTAACCAGTCCAAATGCTGCACCGGCTAACTTATTAATAAAACTCAGTTGTACTGTTTTTACAACCTTAGTAATCAGTTTACCTACATAAGTAATCACAAAAATAATTACTAAAAAAGTAATGATAAAACTAGCGATGGTGATATAAACATCATCCCATTGCACCTGTTCTCGCAACCAGTCTCCAGCAAAATTAGAGAAATAGATAGCTCCATAAATGGCAGCAATTAGAGCTATTAACGAAGTCAATTCTACAAAAAAGCCGTTCAAATAACCTTTGTAAAGACCTATTAATAAAACAATACAAATAATAATGTCCAACCAATTCATGGAGCGAAGTTAGGGAAAAGATAGAACTTGAATTTGAACTTAAACCTGAACGTGAATTTGAAAGAGAATGTCAGTTCGAGCGCAGTCGAGAACATTTTCAAAATATAATACGAACACATAGCCTGTTAGTTTCTCAAAAAAATTATATATGTTGGACAGATTAACATGCCAACTATCTGTGTTTGCATTGTCTAAATCAAATCTCGATTCTTTTTATAAGACTAGTTTCTAACTTCTTAGGTATCAACCAAACAAGCCAAGACAATACTTGCCTTTTTGGTTTTAAAAATTTGAGTTGAAGTTAAATCTTCTTCAACCATGTAGCCATACTCACTCGAGATTCTAGATAGTTCTTTAAATCTTTTACGGCAACGCGCTCTTGACTCATTGTATCGCGATCTCTTACTGTTACGGCATGATCTTCTTTAGTATCGTGATCGATCGTTACACAATATGGTGTACCGTTCAAATCATGACGCGCATAGCGCTTACCTATAGAATCTTTCTCCTCATAAGCTACATTCATAGACCATTTTAATTCGTCTACAATCTCATTTGCTATTTCTGGTAATCCATCTTTCTTTAATAATGGTAAAATAGCTGCTTTAACCGGTGCTAGAACTGCTGGTAATTTAAGAACTGTACGCTCGCCGCCACCTTCTAATTTCTCATCTACTAGAGAGTTAGAAAATACGGCAAGAAACATTCTGTCTAAACCTATAGAGGTTTCTAGAACATAAGGAACATAATTTTTATTATCCTCGTGATCAAAGAATTGTAATTTTTTACCACTGTGTTCTTCATGTGCTTTTAAATCAAAGTCCGTACGAGAGTGGATTCCTTCTAATTCTTTAAAACCAAATGGGAAGTCAAATTCGATATCTGTCGCTGCGTTTGCGTAGTGAGCCATCTTTTCGTGATCGTGGAAACGATAGTTCTCTTCGCCCATGCCTAGTGACTTGTGCCACGCCATGCGCTTTTCTTTCCAGATTTCAAACCACTCTAATTCTGTTCCTGGCTTGACAAAATATTGCATTTCCATCTGTTCAAACTCACGCTGTCTGAAGATAAATTGTCTCGCAACGATCTCGTTTCTAAATGCTTTTCCAGTCTGCGCGATACCAAAAGGAATCTTCATACGACCAGATTTCTGAACGTTCAGGAAGTTCACAAAAATTCCTTGAGCGGTTTCTGGCCTCAAAAATAACTCTGTAGCAGTATCTGCACTGGCACCTATTTTAGTACCGAACATGAGATTGAACTGACGCACATCTGTCCAATTCTTAGAACCGGTATCAGGATCGGCAATACCTAGTTCTTCTATCAGCGCTTTTACACCAGTCAGATCTTCTTTCTCTAACAACTCTGCCAGTCTTGCAGTAGGCTCAGTAGCTTTTTTCATGTAACCCATCACACGCGGATTGGTCTCCCGATACATGTCTGCATCAAAATCTTCTCCGAAACGTTTTGCTGCTTTTTCTATCTCTTTATTGGCTTTTTGAAGGTGTTTCTCACAGTAATCTTCTACCAGTACATCAGCTCTGTAGCGTTTTTTAGAATCTTTATTATCAATTAAAGGATCATTAAAAGCATCTACGTGACCAGAAGCTTTCCATACGGTAGGATGCATAAAAATTGCTGTATCGATTCCTACGATATCTTGATTGAGCTGTGTCATCGCTTGCCACCAGTATTCTCTGATGTTTTTCTTTAACTCCACACCATTCTGTCCATAATCATAAACGGCACTTAAACCGTCGTAGATTTCACTAGATTGAAACACATATCCGTACTCTTTTGCATGAGAGAGTACTTTCTTAAACTGATCTTGATCGTTATTTGCCATAGCTGCAAAAATAGAAAAAGCGATGGAATGCTAGCGCAAATTTTATGTATTTCGCTTTCGCGAAAGCGAGGTTTTTCAAACTACCTTATTTTTCAAATATCACTGTATCTTGATATTCTAATTTATCTCCCGTATACTTTTGATCTTTCCAGAAACCATGGATAATTTGAACGTTTTTAAATCCTGCGATTGATATCATGTTTAACAGGAAATCCTCTTCAATAGCAATATTGCCGGCTGTTACATCTTCATGCATGAGCCTAAACCCATCTCGTTTTATAGGAAATTGAAAACCCTCACGAGTGGAAATGTATTCTTCATTTTGAGAATTATAGGTAAAGAAAGTAGAGAAGTTAACAGCACCTTTACTAGACACTCGATACATTTCAAAAAGATAATTCTGAATTTCTTTTATTGACATATGAGTAAAGACTGAAAAAGAAAAACAGAGATTGAATTTACTATCCTGATAAGGAAATTTGAAAACCGCTGCATCCTCGCCTTGATTTTTGTACAAATCATTATAAAGATCTACATGGGTAAATTTAAAATTAGGGTAATCGGCACCTATTCCTTTTTTACACCATACTATTCCATTTTCTACTGGATCAAAACCATTATAAGAACCGTTTTTGTTCAAATAGTCAGTTAAAGCGATCGCTGTTCTACCTACACCGCAACCTATATCAAGCACATGATTCTCTGGTTGTAAATTAGTATAGGATTGTAAAAGCTGTAATTGATGATGGGCTTCTTCAATAAATTTACTTGCTCCGGCTGTTCCACCTGTAAAAACTGCCCCACGTGATGGGACATATTTATGTCGCCTTCCTAGAATTTTTTCAAGAGTATCTAACGGCCAAAAAAACACTTTTCTAAGAAAATACCTGCGATCTGGAGAAAGACCGTACCAAAAATCTCTTAATGCTTTCCTGTTTTTTACAGTGCCTAAATTCATAGTAACAATAATAATATTTTTAAAAGCTCTGTCCTAACCTAAAATGATAGACTAAAAAAAGCACGTTTTAGCAACGTGCTTTCTTAAGAATTTAAATTAGATTTTTATCACCTCAACTCCAGCTCACTACTGCTTACTCGTATAGGACCATTATATAAATTAATTCTATAGCGACCGCTTATAATTTGATCTTCGTTTGCGTTAATCAACTCGCAAAGATCTAATTCTTTAGACTTGTAATTGAACTGCACCACCTTAGAATAAGTCAACTTTTGTCCATCAAACTCCTCAGTTTTATTAGTTCCCATCACGTTATTTTCTGGATTGATAACTTGAAGATAGAAAGACGTTACTCCAGTCGCCGCCAGCGGATTTTCTGGAAGTGTGAAGCACACCTTAATATCATCAACACGTCTTGCTTTTTCATGTTCTTTGTGAGCTCCAGAGTTTCTTATGACTACTCCTACCGGTTTAAAGTTAGTAGGAATGAGAGTTGCCGCTCTTGCCATATTAGAATTCAGGTTTGCAATGGTAGAATTCTGATTTTGGTTTTTAATAATTTCAGTATTCAATGCCGCAAGCGTACTATCATTAACCATGGTCAAATTCTCGTTGATCACTTCAAGTGTGTTGATGCGATCTTGAAGTAAATCGCGTTCCTTTTTAATGGTATTCAATTGAGTTCTTAATCTAGAAAGCACTTTTACGTCACCTTCCAGCCTGCTCACGCTATCAACTAGTCTGGTGATGCGATCTCGAGCTTCAGTGATATCTGCACTTAGTGCGTTGCCTTTTTCAATTTCAAGAGTATAGTCGGCTTCAATGTTTTTTAGATCTTCTTGAATTTTAAGTTTCTCTTGGTTTAAAGCAGTCTTAATATCTTCATTCTCTTGAAAAGTATTATAAGACCAGACGCTTACGCCTATCAAACCAATTAAAAAAATCGCTAATAATATTTTGAGAAAACGGTTGTCTTTTTGCTGTGCCATAGTAGGTTGTTTATCTTTATAACGTGCGAATCTAAAAAATAATTTGTGTCATTGTGGATTTCTGATTTTATTAACTTATTCTTTCCTGAGGTATGTATGGGATGTGATCGCAGCTTAACTACTGGCGAACAGATCATTTGTACGACTTGCAGGAGTGAAATCCCGATGGCTTTGACGCATCTTGATAAAGACGATAAAGTGAAAGAACTCTTCTTTGCAAGGGTAAATGTAGAAACTGCAACAAGCCTTTTTTACTACGAGAAAATAGGTGTGGTACAGCAATTAATCCATCATTTAAAATACCGTGGTCATGAAGAAGTAAGTTCTTTTTTAGGAAAATGGATGGCTGCCGAGCTTCAAAACGATCCAGCTTTTCAAGATATTGATCTGGTAATTCCAGTTCCTGTGCATCCTAAAAGACGTGCAAAAAGAGGCTATAATCAAGTAGACGGTTTTGGGAAAGAACTGGCAGCAGCTTTGGGGTCTCGCTTTCGCGAAAGCGTACTCATCAAAAAACGTAACACTATAAATCAAGCACAATTAGGACAAGTAAAACGTAGTGATGAAACACAGTCTCCTTATGATCTTGTGGAGAAAATAGAACCAGGGACACACGTGCTATTAGTAGATGATGTGATCACTACGGGAACAACGCTTGCCCTTTGCGCCAAAGAATTACATAAAAATCCTGATATCAAAATATCTATTGTAACTATGGCGATATCTGTGTAGAAAGGGTTTAACCTTAAGTTGTCATTGTACTATAAATTTTGCTCTATTTTTGTTTCAATCATCAAAATATCTATCATGAATAATATACTAGTAACTACTGAAAATAAAATCACTACAATCACTATTAATAGACCTAATAAACTCAATGCGCTCAACAAAGAAACGATCGAAGAATTAAGTCAAGCAATATCTTCTGCAGAAGAGGATGTGGACACTCGAGTAATTATTCTCACTGGTAGTGGCGAGAAAGCGTTTGTCGCTGGAGCTGACATTTCTGAATTTGCAGATTTCTCTCCAGAAGAAGGAAAAAGACTTGCTGGAAAAGGGCAAGAATCACTCTTTGACGCTGTTGAGAATTGTTCTACGCCAGTTATTGCTGCCGTAAATGGTTATGCTTTAGGTGGCGGACTCGAACTTGCCATGGCAGCACATTTTAGAGTAGCAAGTGATAATGCCAGATTAGGATTACCAGAAGTTTCATTAGGTGTGATACCAGGTTATGGAGGTACGCAACGATTACCTCAACTTGTAGGTAAAGGGCGCGCCATGGAAATGATCATGACGGCAGGAATGATAGATGCAGCTACTGCTCAATCCTATGGTCTTGTAAATCATGTGGTAACTCCAGAAGAATTGATTGCTACTTGTGAAAAGCTAGCTTCTAAAATAATGAGAAATAGCCCAATGGCGATAAGCGCAGCGATAGATGCTGTAAATTCTGGTTTTGTAGATGGAACAGATGGTTATCAAGTGGAAATTGATAATTTCGGTTCTTGTTTTGGTACCGATGAGTTTGTAGAAGGAACTAATGCATTTTTAGAAAAGCGTAAAGCTGAGTTTTAGAAATTTATAAATATTTACCAGATATCACAAGAGGCGGAATTAATTCTGCCTCTTTTTTTGTACATATCTAAATTAATAAATCGATATTTATGCTTTATCATCAATATGAATTCCGTTTTATTTCAGTTTTTGCCTTTACTCATTTCTCCTGTGTCTATTTTTATAGCAATAGCCTACTATCAAGATTATAAGAGAAGTAAAAAATATATCGCTTCAGGCTTCAAGTTTATACTATGGTTTATAATATTTACGGTAATCTACTTTGGCATCGCAACGATTCTAAATATTACTATTATTACCTCCATTTTAGCTTTTGGAGTTTTAATTCCTATAATATTGATTCTGAAAAGTATCGTGATAAAAAATGATCTGCGATAAATACGACATCAAACGAGGCAGAATTAATTCCACCTCGTTTGATGTGAAGTTAATACTTTGTAATATCAACTTAATAAAACAATTAGAAATTATGAAACCGTACTTACCAATTTTTATGATTTTAATTTTATTGATGTCATGCAAACAAAAAGCATCTGAATCTGGAGAAGCTATAGACTCTTTATCATTTAAAAAATTAGAAACGGTAGAAGAGAGAAAAGAATTTCTTCAAGAAATATTTGATGCCGATCAAGCTGTAAGAAAGGAGAGTAACAATACGGATTTGAACCCATCTGATAACGCAGCGCAAATGGCTATGTTTCATAAAATGGATTCTATTGATGACCTAAATCTTCATAAAATACGATGGTATCTAGATAATTACGAATATCCAAGCAAAGATTCATATGGTGACACTCTTAGTAGAACACCTGCTTTAGTCGTTCATCATTCAAATAATGATGGAATAAGAAGAGAGTTCTATCCTCAATTTAAAAAGGCTTATGAGGATGGTAGTCTAGAAGCTAGTTTCTTTGCTCTCTATTTGGGTAGATTATACGAAATTGAAAATGGATCTTATTACAGAATGAAAACTTCTACGTATATGATTGAAGATCAAATTGATTCTTTGATTGTGGAGTTGGATTTATAGAATCATGCTATCGAATGGACATGATCTGTGATCGATTATCCTCTAAACAAAAAGAAATCATCTTTCATGTCTTCGATCTTTTCGTCTTTATTCGTGATAATGTAGTCCAAAGCTTTTTCGGTAAAATCAAGGCCTTTCTGTGTCAAAGAAACGACTTGATTTTGAATAAGAATCATATTGTTTTTTTCAGCTAGTTCAAGAACCGTTTGTGCACGCACTTTTCCCCAATTGATATGTTCTTGTAAATGTGCTACTCTTCTTTCCTCTTTACTATCGTGATTGTTTAAGTGCAGTAAAAAAGTCAATAAAGACACTTCTATACGTTGTCTTTTTTGTTTGAATAAAACAGCAATCAATCCTTTGGATGGTGCAAAAAGATAAACCAACAAAAATATCAAGCCCAAGACAGTAGTTATCGATCCACTAATCGAAGCATCTAACCAAGCAGCAAAATAATAGCCACCTAACGCACTCAGGATTCCAAATAAAACAGATAGCAAGATCATTTTCTTCAAATCGGTAGTCAATAAATATGCTGCTGCTGCCGGTGCGATCATTAAAGCAACGACCAATATCGCTCCTACTGCATCAAAAGAAACTACTGTAGTTACCGATGCGACACTCATTAATCCGTAATGCATAATGACAGGAGAAAAACCGAGAGCAGAAGATAAACCTATATCAAATGTGCTTAATTTCAATTCCTTGTAAAAAGCAAAAAGTAAAATAATAGTAAGCAATAAAACAGCAGAAATAGTCCACAGACTTTTTGCTCCATAACTTACTCCATCAATCATCAATTTATCAAAGGCAGCATATTCCAATCTTCCTACAAGAACTGCATCTGTATCTAGATGTATGTCATTTGCATAAATAGCGATCAGTAAAACTCCAATACTAAACAATGCAGGAAAAACCAATCCTATCGCGGTATCTTCTTTTACTAATCCTGTTTTTTGAATCGCTTCTACGAGAACAACCGTAATAATCCCACTAAAAGCTGCGAGCAGAATCAACCATGGTGAAGCAAGATCTTCTGTAATAAAAAATCCGATCACAATCCCTGGTAAAATGGAATGACTAATCGCGTCACTTATTAATGCCATTTTACGCAATACAAGAAACACTCCTGGTATCGCACAAGCGACCGAAGTAAGACAAGCGATCAATATAATGGCTAACTCACTATTCATGATTCAGGTATATTATTGTTGTATAAATTTTCCGCAGTCTCAAAACCTTCTTCAGTAAGTGCCCAGTCTTGTCCTTGAATGGTAATCCAGTTCTTATCGGCTAGTTTGCTCAAAGTTCCTTTAGTAAAACCTTGAAATCCGTTAAGGATTCTAATCGAGTGCGGTCTGGTAATATCTTGATGTTTTTCTACGATGCCGTACATAAAGTACAAGGTCTTTTTTAGTTCCAGATCACGACGGTTTCTTATTAGTCTTATTTGTTTGAAAAGGATTCCTCTTCCTGGAGAAAAAACAAAAGAAATCACCACAAAAACTGCTGCGACCAAAACAATTACTGGTCCAGTTGATAAATTATTATAAGACGCACTTATAGCAGTTCCAAAAACTCCAGAAAAAGCACCAAAAACTGCTGCAAGAATTACCATCATACCTAGACTATTAGTCCATTGTCTCGCTGCGGCAGCTGGAGCCAGTAGCATCGCACTCATCAAAACTACTCCTACGGTTTGCAAACCTATCACAATAGCAAGAACAATAAAAAAGCTGATCAATCCATCAATAAAACGCGTATTGAAACCTAAAGTCATCGCATAGTTTTTATCAAACAGCAACAATTTAAATTCTTTCCAAAACAACAGCATCACGACCAGACTTATTCCAGTAACTATAATCATCACCAGCACATCACTTTCTACCAAAGTCGCTGCCTGACCGAATAAATATTTATCGAGTCCTGCCTGATTTGCATCTGGTTGTTTTTTTAAATAACTTAAAACCAACTCGCCAAAACCAAAAAATAAACTCAAAATCAGTCCTAATGCTGTGTCGGTTTTTAAGTGAGTTTTAGTCACGATTCCTCGTATCCATACGGTTCCTATAAATCCGCTGACTAATGCGCCTAGAAGTAATACATTAGAATCTTTCAGTCCTGTAAATAGAAAAGCTAAAGCAATTCCTGGTAACGCTGCATGAGAAATCGCATCGCCTAAAAGGCTTTGCTTTCTCAATACCGCAAAACTTCCTAGCATACCACAAATAGCACCTAAAACAGCTGTTCCCAGCGTTATGGTGCGTAACGTGTAATCTGTAAAGAAGTCTATTAGTTCCAATTTAAAAATAAAATTAAAACGAAAAGTAAAAACAAGTTTTACATTTCGCGCTTTTTGTGTTGTTGGTTACGCTTTCGCGAAAGCGTTATTCTTTTTTAATAAGTGTTTGAACTGACATTCTCAACTTCCATATTCAATATTCCTTGATCAGTATTCAATATTCATAAACTCATAAGTCATAACTATCATTGCTGCACGGCAACTTTATAGTTAATTCCATAAGTTTTAGTCAAATTATCATCATTAAAGATGTCTTTTACTGGACCAGTTGCAATATGTTTTACATTTAAAAAAGTAACCCAATCAAAATATTCTGGAACCGTTTGTAAATCGTGATGGACAACTATTACTGTTTTACCAGCTTTACGTAATTCCTTTAAAATATTGATGATTGCGATTTCGGTAGTAGCATCTACTCCTTGAAAAGGCTCGTCCATAAAATAGATTGCTGCATTTTGCACTAATGCTCTCGCTAGAAAAATACGTTGCTGTTGCCCACCAGAAAGTTGTGAAATTTGTCTTCCTTTAAAAGCGAGCATTCCTACTTTTTCAAGTGCCTCTAGAGCTTGCTTTTTTTGTTTGGCGCCTGGTCTTTTGATCCATCCTAATGCACCATAAGTTCCCATCATCACCACATCTAGCGCAGTCGTAGGAAAATCCCAATCTACACTTCCTTTTTGAGGTACATAAGCAACTTTGTCGCGTTGCTTTGCATATGGCTTACCATATATACTTACAGATCCTGCTATGGGATCGATAATTCCCAAAATAGATTTGATCAAGGTAGATTTTCCAGCTCCATTAGGACCTACAATAGCCATTAAAACGCCTTCTGGAATAGATAAATCTATATCCCAAAGTACTGGCTTATAGTTATAAGCAACAGTTAAATCGTCTACGGCAACTGCAATTTTTTGTTCCATTATTTGAGAGCGTTAACAATCGTATTCACATTATGCTTATACATTCCTATATAAGTTCCTTCTTCAGTTCCGGCACTTCCTAAGGCATCACTATATAACTCACCACCGATGTTTACCTCGTGATTTTGATCTTTAACTGCGGCTTGTAAAGCTTCTACAGTACGTCGTGGCACACTGCTTTCTATAAAAACTGCTTTGATGTCATTTTCTATGATAAATTGAGTGATGCGCTGCACGTCCTTAACGCCAGCTTCAGTTGCTGTAGAAAGACCCTGAAGACCAACTACCTCAAAGTCAAATGTTCTACCAAAATAATTGAAAGCATCATGCGCGGTAACTAAAATACGCTTCTCTTTAGGCAACTCCTCCACTTTTATAGAGAGTTCTGTTTTTAAGGCTTTTAATTTTTCTAAATAGGCATCTCGATTGGCCTCAAAAGCAGCCTTGTTTTCTGGATCTAATTCTGATAATCTTTCCGTCACATAATTGGTAATTTGATTCCAATACTCCAAATCAAACCAGATATGCGGATCATAATTACTAGCAAAATACTCACTACCTATAAGGGTTTTCTCATACAGCCCGTTGCTTATAGCTATTGCCGTCTTGTTTTGCTCGTTCATTTTTTCAAAAATCTCCACCAGCTTTCCTTCTAGGTGTAAACCGTTGTAAAAAATGACATCTGCATTATCTAATTTTCTAAAATCACCTTGACTTGCCTTATATAAATGTGGATCTATCCCACTACCCATCAAACCATTGACCTGTATGAGGTCGCCGCCTATATTCTCAACAAGATCCGTGATCATCGTAGTCGTGGTAACGACTTCTAACATATCGTTTTCTTCATTTTTATCTGTACAGCTTACTATTGATAGTACTAGTAAAAGAAGGATTATATTTTTCATAATGAGAGATTTTATTATAGTTCCGCTTTCGCGAAAGCGGTATTCAACTTGCATCCTACTTCTTTCTTATTCTATAGCTCAAACCAGCACTGAGAAGTAAGTTTTGACCTTCAGTAATTCCTGAACCAAAGGTGAGGTCAAATTGCAAATCATCGTTTGCCAAATAAGTGAAACCTGCGTCCCAAAGGTGGTTTGCGCTTGAATCTTCAGGGAAATCTCCATAGAGCTCTACATAAACACCTATTTTACTGGTGAGATCATATCCATAAGCTAGTGTATATAAGTAGGCTAGTTCCGGATTCTCTGCATCTAAACGTGCTCCTAAATTGTAGGCTATGCTAGACCGTTCATTAAGTGTGTGATCAAAGGAGAACCTGAAATCCATACCTGTATTTTCTGGTTTATAATCTGATCCTGCACTGAAAGGCATGCTTAGATGTCCGAGAATTGCCATTTTGGGCATCCATCTATTTTCTTCGGCAATTCCTATTTTTGCACCTAATAAAAGTGGTGATGTTCCATTTAATTTTTCCCCTAATTGCTGTCCATTAGATTCAAATTCTGTTGATCTATAATCTAAACCGATCCTTAATTCAAAGTTTTCCAAAAGACCATATCGCAACAATGTGGTATTATAGGTTATTTCCTTGGTTCTAAAACTATCATCACCATTATCAGTATAAAAACCACCGGTTTCTATTTGTAAAAAACCTTTCCTCACTAAACTAGGTGATTCTGTTGCGTCAGGCCTGTCAGTAATTAACGCTCCTATGTCGTCTGTTTGAGCAAGCGATACACTACTTATGAAAAGTAATGCAATGAAAAATAATTGTTTAATCATGATGTTATTTTTAAATAGAGGTTATCTGCTATTTGTTGAGAGACTTGAAGTAATTCAGAATTTACTTGAAGTGTAAAAGAATTATCAAAATCCTCTCTTTCCATAACAGTAATTTGTGTTCCTAGCTGAATGTTATGTTTATCTAGATAGTTTAAGAAGTTACTCGAAGTATCTATAACACCTACAAGTGTACCTATATCTCCTGCGGTTAATTGAGAAAGGAGCGTCTTATTGATCACCTCATAATTACCATTACTATCAGGTATAGGATCTCCATGCGGATCTTTCTTTGGGTAATCCAGATGCTTATCGAGCTGATCTATTAATTTCTGAGATTGAATATGTTCTAATTGCTCTGCAACTTCATGCACCTCATCCCAAGAAAAATCAAGTTTTTCGACTAGAAATACTTCCCAAAGCCGGTGTTTTCTAATAATTTGATTTGCACAACGCACTCCATTTTCTGTCAGACGTGCTCCTTTGTAAGGAATATATTCAGCCAGGTTTTTATCTGAAAGCTTTTTGAGCATATCAGTTACTGACGATGCTTTGGTATTCATACGTCCAGCAATTTCATTTGTAGATACCAGTGCTTGATCCTCTTGAAGATGATAAATAGCCTTAATATAATTTTCTTCTGATACGGAATGCATTCGGCAAAGGTAAAGTATTAATTTGTTAAGAGTAAATTAAAGTTTAGCCTTGTCTAAAAATAATTATTTTTTAGATAGAATGATTAAAATCACTTCTAATAATCAATGAAATGAGTGGTTATCTCGCTTTCGCGAAAGCGGAAGGAAAATAGTCTAGTAATCTCAAAATACCACAAGAGAAAAGGTCAGAGACCTACTTATAAAAATGCATTTCCTCTACATACTTTTGTACCTGATGATGCATAAAGTAACGTAAATCTTTCCCTTCTTTAATACCATTGCGTATCATGGTGGAAGATATTTCCATGATTGGAGCGTCAATCTTTGTAATTTTAGAATGATTTATAAACTGCTCTGGTAGGTCTCCCGAAGAAACGCGTGGATAAACAATAATCGAATAATCTTCTAATATCACTTGATAATTCTTCCACTTGTGAAGACTTTTCAAATTGTCTTCTCCCATAATAAGTGTAAACTTCTTATCAGGATATTTTTCTGAAAGGTGAGCCAATGTATTTACGGTATAACTAGGTTGTGGCAAACCAAACTCGATATTGCTCGCTTTAATTTTAACATAATCATCGGTAGCTAGATGTACCATATGAAGCCTCTGATAGTCATCCAGCAACGTTTTTTTCTTTTTATGAGGATTATGAGGTGTTACCACCATCCAGATTTCATCTAGATCACTATTTTCCACTAAATAATTTGCAATAGCCAGATGACCTATATGAATAGGATTGAACGTACCAAAATAAAGACCGATGCTATTCTTCTTCGTCATTGCTGACTTTTTTATTTATAAATTCATGAACAGTTTTGTATGCCAGCTCTTTTGCTGCATCAAGATCATCATTTTTAATAATCACGTCAAATTGTGGCGCGGTAGCCATTTCTGTACTTGCCTTGGCGACACGCATAGCAATTTTTTCAGCAGTTTCTGTTTTGCGTTTCTTTAAACGTATTTGAAGCTCGTTGATAGATGGTGGCTTTACAAAAATAGCGATCGTACGGTTAGGGAATTTTTTCTTTAAACGCAATCCTCCTACTACATCTATATCAAAGATCACATTTTTACCTTCGCCCCAAAGACGTTCTACTTCTTGTTTTAAAGTACCGTAAAACTGATCTTGATACACTTCTTCAAACTCTAGAAAGTCGTTTGCCCGTATGCGATTTTTAAATTCTTTGATTCCTAAAAAGTAATAATCTTTGCCATCAATTTCTCCACCTCTCGCCTCTCTAGAAGCTGCGCTTATAGAAAAAGCAAGGTTTAATTCTTCTTTAGTTAATAAGTGCCTCACTAAAGTGGTTTTTCCGGCACCAGATGGCGCACTAAAAACAATCAGTTTAGGTAATACCTCCATTACAATACGTTAAGCAGTTGTTCTTTAATCTTTTCTAATTCGTCCTTCATTTGTACAACAAGTTGTTGCATGCCAGCATGGTTTGCTTTGCTACCTATCGTATTCACTTCTCGACCTATTTCTTGGCATATAAAAGCGAGCTTTTTCCCCTGCGATTCTGTGATATTTAGAGTATCCATAAAATAACTCAAGTGATTTTCTAGACGTACCTTCTCTTCGGTGATGTCGTATTTTTCTAGATAGTAAATTAATTCTTGCTCAAATCTGTTTTGATCCACCTTTTCCTTAATCTCTGAAATGGCTTTCTCCAGTCTAGTTCTTACTTCACTTAATCTCACTGTGTCCTCTTCAATCACTTGTTGAAGTAACACCTTAATATTTGTTATCCTTTTATTGAATTCTAATTCTAGGTTATCACCTTCATCTTTTCTAAACTGCTGTACAGCCTTGATGGCATCGTGAGCAGTGTTCTCTATAAACTCAATGTCTTCTTTAGAAATCTCCTTACTTTCTTGCGCAAAAACATCTGGAAACTTAGTAGCGATATCAAGAAGCTGTATTTTCTGAGTAGGATCATTGTAATCGATTCCTTCGATCTCTGCCATTTGCCTCATGTAACTTTCTACTATCTCTAGATTGAGTTTAGAGTTAGACGCTAGGCCAGTTTGCTCCACATGAACAGAAAAATCTACCTTACCACGCAATAAAGATTTTGCAACCAGCTGTCTAAGCGGCAACTCCTGCTGTCTGTATATTGAAGGAATTCTCATGTTAAGATCTAGGTTCTTACTATTAAGTGTCCTGATCTCTATAGTGATCTTTTTATCTGATAATTGATTGACAGCTTTACCGTAGCCTGTCATAGAAGTAACCATTCTCTAACTTTTTTTTGCAAAGATAATGATTAAGAAAACAGTTGCCCGCGTAGGAATTACTTAGCGTCCATTTTACTTCTTAATCTACTTAAAGATTGTTGTCGTATACCTAAAAATGAAGCAATCTCTTTGAGCGGTAGCCGATCAACTATAGGCGCATAACGCACTATAAATTTCTTATATCTAGTTGTAGCATCGTCTCCTATCATACGTGATTTTTCTTCTACCATGTCGTGATAGCGCTTCAACATAATTTTATGAAACGCCGGTGTCAAGCCTGAATATAACTTACTCATATATTCAAAGTCTTGATGTTTAAAACATAAGACCTCTCCAGACTCGATACACTCGATTTGTAAATTAGAAGGTTTTTGATCTACAAAACTATACATAGCGGTCATGACGTTTCCTTCGGCGACAAAACGTATGGTATGCATATTCCCGTCCTCATCTTTAAGGCTTCCTTTTAAAATCCCTGTTTTAACTATATATATACTATGTGCTACTTCGCCTAAATGTAATAATACCTGCTTTTTACGCATTTTTACTACTTCAAGCATACTGAATATTTCATTAGCATATTCTAAAGATGGCTTATCGCCTTCTCCAGTTAGATCGTGAAGAAATGATGGTAATTCCATTTTAATTGATTCTGTTTTTTACTCTTTTCACTAGTAAATATCGCAGATTATAAGTCTTAAACAAAATTTTATGAATATTAACAGCTAATTTTTCAAAAAAATAAAGTGAATAATCGGTAAATAACAGAAAAAAGTGATGAGGTGTGATTAATCATTTGTCTTATTAACAGTTTAACGATGTCTTTTTATCTATTTTGACAGTAATTTCACAGTTTACAAACCTTATTCATTTATTTTTCAAAATTCATAATCACTAATTAATTAAATGATAAACAGTATTTTATCTACCAAACTACTGACCGATTCTCAAACAGAATTGATTTTAAATTCGGGACTGAGCATTACTCATTTTGATATCCTTAAAATTGAACCGGTTAGTTTTGAAGCGCACGATGATTTCACTCACGTTATTATTACGAGTAAAAATGCCATTCCTGCACTTTTAAAGTATAAAATAATGCAGGAGCATATTTCCTGTGTAGGTGAGAAAACCGCTCAGCTTTTAAATCAACACCACATTGAACCTGTAGCTGTAGCCGATAATGCCAGCGACCTCGCTAAAATATTGATCAACAAGTATCCACAAGAAAAGTTTTTATATCTATGTGGCAAGCAGCGTAGACATCAACTTCCAGCGTTATTTCAAGCCGAAAAAATAGCCTTCAAAGAACATTTTGTTTATCGTTCTATTGCCATTATGAAAAGCTTTGATCGTATTTTTGCATGTGTATGTTTCTATAGTCCTCGTGGTGTTATCGCTTTCGCGAAAGCGAATCCTAAAAACAAACCTTTAATTGCAGTATGCATAGGAAACACAACAGCAGATGAAGCACGCAACTACTACGACACAATAGTGATTGCAAATAAACAAACAGTAGAAAACACTTTAATAACAGCCATAAAATCAGTACGCAATGTTGAAAAATGATCTTTTTTTAAAAGCATTAAGAGGAGAAGAAGTAGAACGTCCACCAGTATGGATGATGAGACAAGCAGGTAGGTATTTGCCAGACTTTATGAAGCTGAAAGCAAAGTACGACTTCTTTACTCGTTGTCAGACTCCAGAACTTGCAACAGAAATAACAGTAATGCCTATAGATCAAATAGGTCCTGATGCGGCGATTTTATTTTCAGACATTCTGGTGATACCACAAGCCATGAATATAGAAGTAGAAATGAAAGCTGGAGTTGGACCGTGGTTGCCTGATCCTATTAGAACTGTGAAAGATCTTGATCGAGTAGTTGTACCAGATGTAAAGGACTCCTTACATTATGTTTTTGATGCCATAGACATGACGAAGAAAGTATTAGACAATCGTGTTCCTTTAATAGGTTTTGCTGGTTCTCCATGGACTATTTTATGTTATTGTGTGCAAGGTCAAGGAAGTAAAAACTTTGATAAAGCCAAGGAATTTTGCTTTACTCAACCAGAAGCAGCTCATACTTTATTACAAAGAATTACCGATACCACAATTGCTTACTTAAAAGAAAAAGTAAATCATGGTGTGGATGCAGTACAAGTTTTTGACTCTTGGGGTGGCATGTTATCACCTGTTGATTATCAAGAATTCTCATGGAAGTACATTCAGCAAATCGTTGATGCTTTAAAGCCTCATACCGAGGTAATCGTTTTCGGTAAAGGATGCTGGTTTGCACTAGGTGACATGGCAAAAAGTGGTGCTAGCGCCTTAGGTGTAGACTGGACGTGTAGTGCTAGAAACGCACGATACTTGTCTGGCGGTAATATTACCCTACAAGGTAACTTTGATCCATCGAGATTGTTCTCGCCTCCTGCCGAAATCAATAAAATGGTGACTCAAATGATCAATGAATTTGGCAAAGACCGATTTGTTGCTAACTTAGGGCATGGTATATTACCAAATATTCCTGTAGAAAATGCACAAGCATTTGTGGATGCAGTAAAGGAATATAGCCAATAAATTTTGAGCAATGTTCAAAAATATTCTAAAAGGGTTAAGTTCTTATAAAGACAGTTTAAAGCTTATCAATCAATTAAAGCTTTGGAAGTATTTTCTTGTTCCCATGGGAATAAGTTTTCTTTTTGGGGTTGCAGTTTTTTTTACAGCTTATGGGCTATCAGATAATCTGGGAAGATTCTTTGCCAAAGCTTGGATATGGGAATGGGGCAATGAAACCGTTACTGAAATCGCTACTTGGCTAGGAGTATTAGTCATCTTAGTTCTTGGATTTATACTCTATAAACACGTTGTCATGGCGTTAAGCGCACCGTTTATGTCTCCAGTTTCAGAACGTGTTGAACAACACTATTATCCGCAAGCGAGAAATCATATTCAACATAGAGACACTACAAATATGGAGCAGTTATGGCGTGGAGTGCGCATTAACCTGCGCAATATAGCCTATGAACTTCTTATCACTTTACCTCTATTATTATTAAGCTTTATTCCCGTCATAGGTATAGTATTTACGATTACCGCATTTATAGTGCAAGCCTATTACGCTGGTTTTGGGAACATTGATTACACCTTAGAAAGGCACTTTAAATATAGAGATAGCATCAACTTTGTGAAACGCAATAGAGGAATTGCAATAGGAATAGGAATCGTATTTATGGGAATGCTATTTATACCAGTTCTAGGAGTTATACTCGTATTACCATTTTCTGTAACAGCTGCGTCTCGTGCAACACTAGAAGAAATGATCAAAGAAGAAAACCTATCACTTTCAGATTCTCAAAAGCCACAAATCAACGCTTCATGATTAAAAAACAGTTTTATAATTTTATAAAAGAACTTCAAAATACAATCACCTCTAAAATAGAGTCTGTAGATGGGAAAGCGACTTTTCATCAAGACGAGTGGCATCGCAAAGAAGGCGGCGGTGGTTTTTCAAGAGTTATACAAGATGGAAATGTTTTTGAAAAAGGTGGTGTGAGCATCAGTGCTGTGCATGGTCCTTTACCTAAAGCAATGCAATCTTACTTTAAAGTAAATGACGTAGACTTCTATGCCACAGGTTTAAGCCTAGTAATCCATCCAGAAAACCCAATGGTTCCTACGGTACATGCTAACTTTAGGTATTTTGAAATGTATGATAAAACGGGAGCTATTGTTGACTCTTGGTTCGGTGGTGGACTGGATTTAACGCCTTACTATTTATTTGAAGAAGACGCACGCCATTTTCATCAGGTATGTAAAGACGTCTGTGACAGACATCAAGTGGCAGACTACAAGCTCTTTAAACAAAAGTGCGATGAGTATTTTCACAATACTCACAGAGAAGAGGCACGTGGAATAGGCGGTTTATTTTATGATTACTGTCGTGAAAGCGAGCAGTTCTCGATGAAAGATTGGTTAGCATTTCAAAAAGATATGGCAAGTCATTTTCTCGATGCTTATATCCCGATTGTTAAAAAAAGAAAAAACTTACCGTTTACTCCAGAGCAAAGAGAGTGGCAAGAAATACGTCGTGGTCGTTATGTAGAGTTTAACCTAGTTCATGATAAGGGAACTTTGTTTGGACTTAAAACAAATGGTCGCATTGAAAGTATATTAATGAGTCTGCCACCACATGTTCAATGGGTTTATGATCATCAACCAGAGGCTGGAAGTGAAGAAGAAAAGCTTCTTAAGGTCTTAAAAGAACCTGTGGAATGGGTATAAATCATTTTAGTCAGCCAGAATTAGATTTTACTCATTCTTTTCAGCAAAATTTCATCTACTACATCATTTCTTTTGATTGACAAAACTAAATATTGACTTACCAAGCCTTTTAAATTATAAATTTTCAAAATTAATCCTGCTTCAGTTTTTGATAAAGTCATCCAATGTCAACTATTTTCATCTGCTACTTTGGCAGTAGTTGGTTCTTGACAATCTTGTGATTCAACCTGATAAAATTTATCTTTTTTATAGAATGACCAATTTATTTTCTTGCAAAAATCAAATTGAAATTGAGTTTTAGGATTTATTAGTTTAACGATATCTGATTTAAAGAATAAACTATCTGTATTATTTATAACCCAAGGATTTGAAAGCGTTCTGATACTTCTCTTAGAATCTTGCTCAATACTTTTTCTAAATGTCTTCTCTAGTTCGGATATTTTTACTTTGTAATTTTGAGCATAAACACCTGAGCTAATGAAAAGTGAAAACACAATAATTATAAATCTGCTCATTAGTTATCAACTTTAGATAATTCATTTTTTATAAGAATAATTCCGCTTTCGCGAAAGCGGAAACCTCATCCTACTTGTTCCTATCAATAAAGTAAATTACCGCAGCTATTACTATTAAAGCAGCAACTACCGCTAGGAATATCTTCCAGAACGAGTAAGGTCTTGTCCCATGAATCTTACCAGTCTGACCATTCACGTAAAAATTATAACGCTTGCTATTAAACTTGTAAGAACTTATGTAAACCGGTAATAAAATGTGTTTAAAAGTTTCTTCACTCAATTGCATAGCTAAACTGCTAATGCGCTGGGTATCGCCACCTATATCACGTCTCACCCAATTACTCGCTATTTCTCTCGCTCTCTCTTTTGCATCGACATGCCCGTCTTTAAGTGGTATGGTATATTTTTCAGTCACGTAGCCTGCAAGAAATCTGGTGTCAAATGTTTTGAGATCGGTTAGGTTCCATGCTGCTATTTTAGATGGTATTTGCCCACCTTTTTGTTTTGATGCTTTTACAAGTGTGTCATCTACAAAACCAGCAACCGCACCTTGCGCTGGATACCATCTCGTACGACGCTCTCTTGTGGTTCTTTTGTTTTTACCAGAACCTGTAGTTCGTGTTACATAATAATATTCTCCTCGCTGACCAGTGTATTGTGCATCTAATTCAGCATCAAAAGTCCAATAAGGAACGTAAAGACCTTTTGTATTTTCGGCACTAAGGCTGGCTCTTTGCAAATTATTAGGTGCCCACCATAAACCAGCAACCCATTTCTTAAATATTTGATGTGCTTTATCTTGTTTAAAAGCAAACGGAATTACTGCACCTGGCAAGATCCAGTCATCTTTATAAGCATCTTCTACAATAAGCGGCATGGTACAATAGACACAGTGCAAAGATTTATAACTTTCTTCTATATGCTGATTTGCACCACAGTTTTTACAATGCAACATGGTGATTTCCATAGAGTGCGATTGCGCACCCATTTCCTGCATGTATTTATTAAGTTCTAATTCCTGAAAAGGTTGTTGCGACTCTTCGATCACCTCTTTATGACCGCAATAATCACAAGTTATCAAATCCGTGCCTGGCTCATAAGTGAGCTCTGCCCCACAATTGACACAGGATTTTTTACGTTCGGAATTTATGGAATTGGTTTCTTTCAAACAGTTTTATTAGTTACAAGGTTTTTTAATATAATGGATGTGAATTACTGATTACCTTTTTGCATATTATTTCTTGTAATCTACAAAAGTGTGATCTTCTCCCTCTAATTCTTGATCGATAATTCTGGAAATAATATTCCAATTACCACCTGCAAGTCCAGCTCCTATTGCTGGATAGCCAACTCTCATTCCAGAAAATTTTTGTTTGACATTACCGAAAACCTTTCGAATTGCATCATAGTCAACCTTCCTTCCAGTTCCTCTCCAGTTGAATTGAGTATATCCATTAATCACAATTAATTTTCCATTATATGTTTCCGATTCAGCAAACGTGATCGTACCAAGTTTTGTATGATCACCTTTTGTTGTTTGTAAATCGGCTTTGTAAGCCTCTGGGAATTTCTCTTTTATACTTTTGGCAATCCCTGCACCCATGGTACAAAAACAATTGCAGCCATGAATTATTAAATCAAATTCTCCACTGATTGCCAACTCAATTAAATCTCCCTTTACTTTTTTCAAATCGCAGCTTTGTTTTTTCTTTTAGTGTTACAGAAAATAGATAAATAGATAAATAGAATTTACACAGTATCATTTAAAATTTTACATAGGCAATGGCGGCGGAGTATTGCCTCCTAGGAAACCTTTCAACTCTTCTACATCGCTTAGCGCCTTCCAGCCTTCCATACCAGCTTTCCAGACTAAGGTATCTTTATTTATCGTACGACTAGCAAAGTAAGATCGCAGTTGTTCATAAGATACTGGTCCAGATTGCGCACCATTCAAAGCATAAAAATATTGCACTGCCTGAGGCATAGGTGGCGGCATTGCGGCCGGTTGATTTTGCTGTTGTTGTGGCATTTGCTGTTGTTGTCCCATTTGTGGTGACATCATTCCTCCCATTTGTTGAGCAAGTGCAAATCCCATTCCCATTCCCATTCCTGCGCCTGCAGTTCCTCCTTCATTGTGAGCAGCTGCTTCTATGGCTTTGGCAGTTTTAAATCGAGTCAGTTTATCAAGATCAATTTTATCCAGACGACTGTATTCAAAAATCTCTTTCTTGAGTTCTTCTGGCATAGAAACATTCTCGATATAGAATTTTTCTAAAGAAATTCCTACGCTAGAAAACTCTGGCTTCATTACTTCTTGACAAGTCTCAGAAAGCTCAGAAGTGTTTGCTGCATATAATTCAATAGGAAGATTTGCTTCTCCTACGGTATCGGTAAATCGTGTAGCAATTAAACTTTTAAGATGCTCATTAATCTCAAAGTTGGTAAAATTATTATCGGTTCCTACAATGTCTATGATGAATTTACCAGCGTCTTCAATTTTAAAAGCATAGGTGCCGAAGGCACGTATTTCAACAAGACCAAAACGATCATCACTTAACGTAATAGGATTTTTAGTTCCCCATTTCTCGTCAGTGAATAAAGTTGTGTTTACAAAATAGACCTCAGCTTTAAAAGGCGAGTTAAATCCATATTTCCATCCTTTCAAGGTAGAAAGAATAGGTAGGTTTTGAGTTGTAAGGTCGTAGGTTCCTGGTTTAAAAACATCTGCTAACTGACCTTCATTTATAAAAACGGCCATTTGACCTTCTCTTACGATTAGTTTTGCTCCGTTTTTAATCTCGTTTTGATAGCGCTCAAATCTATGTGCAATGGTATCGTCTGTGTAGTCTAGCCATTCAACTATGTCAATAAATTCATGACTTAGTTTTTCCTTAATTTTATCAAATATGCCCATGGTTGTTGTTTTATAATTAGGTTTCTAAGGTAGTAATTTTAGAATAATCTCGCTTTCGCGAAAGCGGAATAAATTCTCACACCTCTTTATACGTATGCATTAAGCAACTAACGTTACAATTTATTCTAAGGAAATAAATTTTAGTGAGCTTTTAAAAAATGGAATACCCAAAGATGATAGATATAGTATTGTAATCTGATTCATTAGAAGGGAAATCTCTTAATAGGTCACGACTTGTATGGTAACGTAATTCTAAACTATAGGTGTCGCTATATTTGTACCCTATACCAAATGCCAGATTAAAATCAGAAGAAACATCTAGCCTTCTAACTTGCGAGTCTAATGGGAAATCATAAAGAAAAGAACCGTTTACAAAGGCTTTTGATTTTTCATTTAAAAATAAATAATGCCTCAAACCTATAGGAAACTCAATAGACTGGTAGTTTGCCTCGGTATTGGAACGATTAGGAATGTCTGGATCAGAATTGTAGTATTGATAAGTAGGCTCTAGTATTATCGCCCATTTATTATTATTAAATCCTAGAATTAATTCTAATTCTAATCCTATCCGTACTGTTGTTTTAGTACCGTAATCTAAATCTCTTGAGTTTGCGAGATCATTTTTAATGGATAAAGAAGAGCTGTTTAAACCTGGTCTTACGTTAAGGTGAATTAGATTAGAATTTTTCTTTTTACCGTAAACAACATAGCTGGATTCTTTACAGCTATTATATTTTTTAAATAACTTTAAAAGATCGCTTTTATAATAACCTAAGTCTTCCACATCATTTACTGAGATCGTGGAACATTTAAGATCTATAAATAGCTGTCTTCTAAAATCATTATTGGTTCCTATTTCATCTTCAACAGTTTTATATTTTTTATAGATTAATTGAGATATATCATTTGAACCAATATTGAAAAAATATCTATTTAAGCTTTTATCGTTATAGGAATATAAGTTAGCATCTCCTTCCAAGAGCACTTTTAGAAACACTTCTTCCTCTTTAAAATTTGGTTCTTTATTGTTATCCATTAAATTAAAAACGCTACTGGATCTGTCAATTTGAACTTGCGATCTAACGTATTTTGAAATATCATAAATTCCAAATTCTTTAACGTTGTTCATAGTGATTACTTCTGTAACATCATTATCAGAACTCTTGTAATCAAATTCAGTGGGGTTGTTTTTCCAATCTACATCCCTAATCAAACATTCCGTTCTTTGATTTGAATTATTAATAAAGTATCCTCTTTTAAAGGAAATTTGAGCATAGGCCTGTTGAGAGAAATAAACTGCAAGAATTATAAAAAGGATTTGAATATTTTTCATTGAATAAGAGAATAAAATTATAGAAAGGTTGATTAAATCATTGAGTCGAGCTAAAGCAGATAATAGATTTATTGAATGGGTAAGACCAAAGGTAATTTAATTCCTACCATTCTCATCTGGATAAAAGGTATGTACTGGATCACTTTGCCAGATTTCCTTTGATTCTACGCACATTGCAGTTAATGGTCCTTTGTAAGCAGCTGCTGTGTCAAGATTCCAAACATTTGCTGCATTCATAGGCTCATATTCATCCCAGCGATGCGTAGGTGTGTGACCGATAAAAATTTCTTTATATAATTTCAATCTATTAGGATACCGATCGTTTTCTATATCTAATGTATTATCTAAAGCAAGAGCCATTTCCCATAAAGTACGATCCCAATACGTGATATTAGAATAGTATTCGTAATGCGGACCTTTTAAATTATGAAATCCGGCATGAAAAAAACCATTGCCATCATATTCATAGAAATTAAGCAAGTCATTTTTGAGAAATTTAAAATGTCTTTCTACCTCTTCTTCACTCCTATTTGTATAGCTTTTTAATGTACTTTCTCCACCATGTTTTAACCACATAGGATGCGGTGTTTTAGCAAGCAAATTTGTAACTACTAATTCATCATGATTTCCTCTTAAATAAATGGGTGGTGTTTGCTTATTTTGTTTCCGCTTTCGCGAAAGCGAGATCAAAAAATCAATTACATCATAACTTTGTGACCAGCCGTCTACATAATCTCCCAAAAATATTAGTAAATCATCATCTTTCAGATCTATTTTTTCTATGAGTTGAACGAGCGCTTTGTAACCGCCGTGTATGTCTCCTATGGTAATGGTTCTCATTTACTATGAATTGTATTTTACCTTACGCAATACACGTAAAGCTTCTTTATATGATTTATAAACTTTAGGATAAATTTTTAAATAGTTTTTGTGAAAATTCATCTTATCTACCGGCTCTCCTACATTATTAAATTGACAAATTAACATGGTTTCAGGCAACTGTTTTAAATCAACTAATTCCTGCTCATTAAGTTTGATACCGATCGTTATCTTATTTAAAAGCGATAGATTAGTATTGTAAATATGATGCAATACTTTACGATCATAATAGGGCGGATTAAACAAAATTTTATTCTCCAATTTATAGGTACCATTAGGAGCAAACCGCAACGTCTGGCGTTCTAATGGGTGGTATTTTTTCTGCAAGCCTATACCTAATTCTACAAATTCAAGAATGCTAAAACTATCATCATCAAAAGTAATTTGCACTTCATCTAGCGTGCTATAGAAAAGTCGCACTTGCTCGTTGATCATTTCAATATCTACTCTATAATAATACTTACTATCATTTTTAAACCTCACCTTTCCCGACCAGCAAATGACAAACTGCTCCTTAAAAACCTTATAATGCGTCTCTAAACCGTCATTTCTACGATCTAAAAATTCTATGACACTATCTAGGGTGTGTTCTATATTATTACTTGCTTGTTTTTCAATTTTCTCCACCAACTCAGAATTCACGTCTTTGATCTCTACATCAAAAGCTTTAGGCATGGAAATACTTCCATCTCTAAAGAAAACCGTACCTCCATAATATTTCCAAATATTCTTGCGTAGTGCGGTAAGTCCATCTTGGGATCTAATAGTAATCAAACCGACCACTTTACCATCTGGCAAATGAGGAAATGAAATATTCTCGTATTGGATAATTGGTGCATTAGTCAAATAAGCATTGACTAAGTTTTGCAATTTTGAATCGTCAAAAAAATCTACTCCTACTATTCCGTTAGTCTCATCGTCTATACCAATGACTACATAACTGTTGTTTTTAGGATTAGAATTAGAAAGAGCACAAATGTGTTTTAAAAATTTAGCCTTTCCTTCCTTATTGCCCAATTCAATTTTTAACTTCTTATCATAGAAACTATTCTCGTCATTATGCGCTAATAAATTTTTAATAAGAAGACGTTTGTTAATCATGAAGTGTAAGATACTCTGTATTAAAAAATAAAGGTAAAAATAAAATGAAAAGTAAGTTATGGACCTATCGATACATTAAACAAAAGCGTTTTCCTATGGTATTTCTTGTTTGTAAGCTTCAATAATACCAATATTGGATTTTTTAAAAAGCAAAACATCACGATCTACGGTCAAAAGTTATACACTTTGATTACTCAGAATATGCGTGACGTCATATCCAGTTTTGTTTTTCTTTTTGATTTTGTTTTTCTTTTTACGTTTCTGCTATCTTTGCTGCTATGCAAATTCCCGAAGGAAAAAAAATTTATTTCTCTAGCGATAACCATCTAGGTGCGCCTACTCAAGAAGTGAGCAAGCCACGTGAAAAGAAATTTTTGAGTTGGCTAGACCAAGTAAAAGAAGATGCTGCTGCTATATTTCTTTTAGGAGATTTATTTGATTTCTGGTTTGAATATAAAACCGTAGTTCCTAAGCACCAAGTACGTGTTTTAGGGAGGCTAGCTGAAATTACCGATAGCGGTATCCCTATTTATTTCTTTGTTGGGAATCACGATTTATGGATGTTCGGTTATTTTGAAGAAGAATTGGGCATTCCTGTCTATCATAAACCTCAACAATTTGAGTTCAATAACAAGAAGTTTTTTATAGGTCATGGCGACGGTCTAGGACCAGGTGACAAAGGCTATAAAAGGATGAAAAAAATCTTTACGAGTCCATTTTTTCAATGGTGTTTTAAATGGCTACATCCAGACATAGGCGTAGGCATTGCTAGGCATTTATCGGTGAAAAATAAATTAATTTCTGGTGAAGATGATGCTAAGTTTCTAGGAGAAGAGAACGAGTGGCTGGCTCAATATGCCAAACGCAAGCTGGAAGAAGAGCACTTTGACTACTTTATATTTGGCCACAGACATTTACCTATGGAAATTCAAGTAGGTGAGAACTCTACTTACATCAATCTAGGCGACTGGATTACTCAGTATCGTTATGGTGTTTTTGATGGTACAGATTTTAAGCTGGAGCAATTTTAAAAATCAGCACTTTATATAAACTTAGGACATGAGATCTCTCAACCTTAATTGTAAACTGGTATTTCCTTGCCATTCATTTTCATCAATGGAGTACGCAATATGAAATTTTTTGCCGTCTGTGATCAGCTCTGACTTACTGCCTAGGCTGAATCCTATGGCATTAAAATTATTTTTATCTTCTTTATGAGCAGCCACCTTTATTTTCAAATGGTCTTCATTTTTTCCCACACATTTTCCATAACCAGTATCGACCACATTTTCTGTCATGAATATAGGAGTCATATTTCCTGGACCAAAAGGAGCCATTTGTTGAATAATCCTATAAAACTTAGGCGTTATGCGTTCTAACGGTAATTGAGAATCAATATGTATCTCAGGTGTTAAATGTTTGTTTTCTATAGTCGCACAAACTACTTCTTCAAATCTAGCTTTGAAATTTTCATAGTTTTCAGGAAGTAAAGTGAGCCCTGCAGCATACTTATGACCGCCAAATTGCTCTATAAAATCAGTACATTGTTCTAAGGCATTGTAAACATCAAAGCCTTTTACACTTCTTGCACTTGCAGCAAGTTTATCTCCAGATTTACAAAACACCAGCGTAGGTCTATAAAACGATTCTGTAAGTCTGGAAGCGACAATCCCTATCACTCCTTTATGCCAGCCCGCATCATACACCACACTAGTAAAATTATCTTGTTCTTTTTTGCTTATGATTTGTTGCAAAGCTTCTTCGGTAATAGACCGATCCAGCTCTCTCCTATCTGAATTGTAGTTTTCTATACCTGCCGCAAATTCCTTTGCTTTTTCTAGATCGGTTTCTTTTAATAATTCTACAGCATGCAAACCGTGCTTCATTCTTCCTGCCGCATTAATGCGTGGTGCGATGATAAAAACCACATCAGTAATGGTAAGCGTGCTTTTGTTCAAGTTAGAAATAATCGCTTCAAAACCAGCTCGCGGACTCATATTAATTACATTAAGACCGTGATAAGCGAGAATTCTATTCTCACCAATGATCGGGACAATATCTGCGCCTATGGCAGTAGCGACAAGATCTAGATATGGAATCAATATGTCAAAATCCCATTCATTTGCTTCTGTAATGGCTTGACACAGTTTAAAACCAACTCCGCAGCCGCATAATTCGTCAAAAGGATAAGAACAATCTGCTCTTTTAGGGTCAAGAACTGCAATCGCATCAGGAAGCTCTTTACCAGGTCTATGGTGATCACAAATTATAAAATCAATTCCTTTTTCTTTGGCATAAGCAACTTTATCTACAGCCTTTACACCACAATCTAGCGCAATGATTAACGAGAAATCATTGTCTGCAGCAAAATCAATTCCTTTATAACTTACTCCATATCCTTCATCATAACGATCTGGAATGTAAGTAGTCACTTGGTCATAAAAGCTTTCTAAAAAAGAAGACATCAAGGCTACACTAGTCGTTCCATCTACATCATAATCTCCGTAAACAAGAATGTTTTCATTGTTTCCTATTGCTTTTTGAACTCTCTTCACTGCTAGATCCATATCTTTCATTAAAAAAGGATCGTGCAGTTCTTCTAGGTTGGGTCTGAAAAAGGATCTCGCTTTCGCGAAAGCGTCTACACCACGTTGCACTAAAAGACCTGCAAGAAATGGGTCTATACCTAGCTCTTGAGCAAGTTGTGCCTGTTTTTGTGAATCTGGTGGTGGTTTAAGAGTCCAGCGCATGGTGTAAAGATACTATCATTTATGGGTTGTTATAAATCTGTTATCTTTAATAATTAAATTACCGTAAAATATAATTCTCTATGCCATTAGTTACACCGTTAGACGCCAGTCACGATCCAGAAACTGGACAACTTGCCGCTTTTTTCAATGAAACATTAGGTTTTTGCCCTAATTCTGTACTAACCATGCAACGCAGGCCAGCCATTTCTAAAGCCTTTATAAATCTCAATAAAGCAGTAATGGCAAACGAAGGTCGTGTAACCAGCGCTTTAAAAAGAATGATAGCTTGGGTTTCTAGCAATGCCACAGGTTGCCGTTATTGCCAAGCGCATGCCATAAGAGCTGCCGAGCGTTATGGAGCTGAGCAAGAACAACTGGATAACATCTGGGAATATCGTACGCATCCCGCTTTCAATGAAGCAGAACGTGCGGCACTAGATTTCTCACTTGCCGCCAGTCAAGTACCTAATGCTGTAAATCAAGAAATCCAAGATCGATTACACGAGCATTGGAATGATGGTGAGATTGTAGAAATGTTAGGTGTGATTTCGCTTTTTGGTTACCTTAATAGGTGGAATGATTCTATGGGAACCAGGTTAGAAGGAGATGCTATTCAAAGCGGTAATCATTATTTAGGAAAACACGGTTTTGAAGTAGGGAAGCATGTTTGATTTTTTATTGCATCAATTCACAGCTGCGTACTGAAGTCCACAGCTGTGAATATTATAATTAGTACAATCAGCCTAAATAAATGAATAGAATCTACACTAACGTCTTAAAGAATTATGAAAAACATTCTGATTTTTGTTATTTTATGTATCTCATGTAATAGAAAAAATGTTGATAAGGAAAAAGTTGCTATTGATTATAAGGTAGATACCACTTATTATACTGAAGAGAATTATAAGCGGCTTACGAATAATGAATCTTTAAACTATGAAGGCAATTGGCTATTTATGAAAACTAGATTTGAAAAACCAAATTCCAAATTTATTCCTGAAGGATTCTACTGTGATTCCACTAAATACAAAGTTCATATTAAGAAAAAAAGAATTGAGAATGATCAAAAAATATTATATAAACTTTCTAACAGAGAAATTTTTGAAGTACCAAAAGAAGCTAAAGGACTCCAACTATTTGTAGAGAAAGGTTTTCTAGATGATATAATTTATTGTCGTAACAAGCAATTCATATTTGACCTGTCAGAATTGAAATTTTTAGAAACTTCTGAAAACGTAAGAAGATATATGTTTTTAATAAATAGCAATAACTCAAATCAAAATAGGATGGGAATGGTTGAATTGAAAAACGATAACGCTGATCGGAAAACATCATTTGTAAAGTTTATAGAAGGAGCAACTGTTGAGATGACCGAAAACTCTATACTCTATTAATCTCAGTAGTCATTTACAGCAACCATAATTAAGAATGCCGCTTTTTTCAATCTAAAATTACTTGATTTAATTTTTCTTTTTCATCAATTCACAATTGCGGACTGAAGTCCGCAGCTTAAAACATTCTAAATGAATCATAGTGCTTGTTGTTGGTTTCGCTTTCGCGAAAGCGGAAAAATACAAATTGTAGCTGTAAAAAAGGTTATTTAAAATAATTCCAACACCAGAAACACGTCTTCAAGTTATAAACAAAGCTTCCAGAAAAGATGGGCAAATACTATCTTTGGTACTTACACGCCATACAAATCAATTTAGAATGAAAAAATTAGAACTCCTTAAGAAGTATTTTGGTTATGATAGCTTTAGGCCACTGCAAGAACAAGTCATAGACGATGTTATTGCTGGCAAAGACCTAATGGTGGTCATGCCTACAGGTGGAGGAAAATCAATGTGTTTCCAACTGCCATCCTTACTTCTCGATGGAATCACTTTAGTCGTGTCGCCACTAATTGCTTTGATGAAAGATCAAGTGGATGCGTTGCGAGCTAATGGTATTCCTGCTTCCTACTTCAACAGCTCACAAGATGCAAAGCAGCAAGAAGAGATGCTGCAAGAATTACGGTCAGGTGATCTTAAATTGATTTATGCAGCTCCAGAAAGCATAGGTTTATTGAACAATCATTTACAAGGAATTCCTGTTTCTTTAATTGCTGTAGATGAGGCACATTGTATCTCTACATGGGGACACGATTTTAGACCTGCTTACACGCAACTGTCTTACTTTAAAACTAGTTTTCCAGAGGCTAACCTCATCGCACTTACTGCCACTGCAGATCGTGCGACTCGTGCTGATATTAAAAAACAACTAGGTATTCAAAATGCTCAGGAATATGTTGCTTCCTTTGACCGTCCTAACCTAACGCTGGAAGTGCGACCAGGGAATAACCGCTTACAGCAAATGCGTCGCTTTTTAAAAAAGAACAAAGATGAGTCTGGAATCATTTATTGTTTGAGCCGTAAAACTTGCGAATCAATAGCCAGTAAATTAACAGCCTACGGTTTTGATGCTGCGGCTTATCATGCTGGACTAAGTCATGAAGAACGTGAAAATGTTCAAGAAATCTTTATTAAAGATGATCTTAAAATAGTTTGTGCGACCATTGCTTTTGGGATGGGAATCGATAAATCTAATGTGCGTTTTGTAATTCATTACAATATGCCCAAGAACATTGAAGGATATTATCAAGAAATAGGTCGTGCAGGTCGCGATGGGTTAAATTCTCATGCCTTATTATTTCACAGCTATGCAGATGTGATCCAACTGCGCAAATTTGCTGATGGAAGCGGTAATGCCGAAGTTCAAATAGCAAAGCTAGAGCGCATGAAGCAATTTGCTGAAGCGCTTACTTGCAGGAGAAAAATGCTGCTTTCTTATTTTAATGAATACCTAGATGAAGATTGTGGTAACTGCGATGTTTGCTTGAACAAGCCAGACTTCTTTGATGCTACCTTACAAGCTCAAAAAGCATTAAGCGCCATCGTTAGAACAGGAGAACGAGCTTCTCTTAATTTATTGATCGATGTATTGCGTGGTGCTCAAAATGCAGCCGTAATGGAAAGTGGTTTTCAAGCTATTAAAACCTATGGCGCTGGTAAAGAAACCTCATGGAACGACTGGCAACAATACATTGTTCAAATGATCAATCAAGGCTTGATAGAGATTGCGTTTCATGAACAAAATCACTTAAAAATAACACCACAAGGAAAAGAAGTACTTTTTGATGGTCGCAAAGTCTCACTAGCTGTCATTCCTAAACCAGAAGAACTGGCTGCCAAAAGAGCTCAACAAACTCAAGAAGCTTTACCTACTGAAGTGAATCGCGATCTTTATGAAGCATTGCGTAAAACAAGACTACAACTAGCTAATTCCAGCAATCTTGCACCTTATATGATTTTTAGTGACGCTACGTTAAAAGATATGGCGGCAAGAATACCTCTGGAAGATAATGAATTTGCAGATATCGTAGGAGTAGGAACACATAAACACGACACGTACGGCGTTCCTTTTTTAAGAATGCTCAAAGAATGGAAAGATTCTCGTAAAGAAGATTTTGTTTACCGAGAAGAAGTCGCAAAACCTAAACGTAAAAAGAAAAAAGCTTCAGGCCCTAAAAAAGATACCGTAATGGAAAGTGTTAAGCTTTTCTGGGATGGAAAAACGGTAGAAGAAGTAGCCGAAATAAGAGGGTTCCAGCCGTCTACAATACTAGCGCATCTCACAAAAAGATATGAATCTCATAACGACATCGATCTAGAAAAATTGATTGCTGGAAAAGATTACGATCTAATCGCTGAAGATTTTGACAAAGTAAAAGATTACGACAGTCTCAAACCAGTTTACGAACATTTTGATGGACAGATCGATTATGGCTCACTGCGAGTTGGTCTTACTTTGTTAAAAGAGAAAATGGTGGTTTAATCTATGATTAAGGCACCAGACCGCCGCGCCGAAAGACACAAAACACAAGACGCAGGACTTAAAAGGTGCATATTTAAATTCGGTTGCTTTACAAATACTATTGAGTTAACATTCTACTCTAAGAACTTAATCAAAAAGCAGTTAGAAATTAGATAAACAAAAATCACAAAAACTAAAAAATACTTTTGGCCTTTGTGATTGATGTATTATTATTTGATGGAGTACCTATCCTCCTACTAGTGCTGGATTTACCCAACTAAATTTTGCTGACTCTTCTGGTATTTTAATACGTTGAGAAACGCGTTCCATACGCGCAGGAAGTTTCATCAAATAATCTCTTGCTTTCTCTGCCTCTTCTGTAAGATGCGTCATGTTTGCAATATCCCATTGATCAATGAGCTTTTGCATGATATCTATATAATCTTGCGCGGTGTAAACTCCTATACGTTGTGCACTGTTTGAAAAATCTTCAAAAGCTGCTCCTATAGACTGTCCTGACTCTCTTAAAAACATGGCTGGCATCACGATTTTATGTACCATCATTTCTTTAAAAGCAATCATCATGTTGCTTGCGTCTACTTTAAAGATTTCTGTTACAAATGTACTGTATGCTTTATGGTGACGCATCTCGTCTCCAGAAATGATGCGACACATTTTAGAAAGCGCAATGTTACCATATCCGCGAGCTAATTTTGCCACTCTGTTGTGAGATATATAAGTTGCCAATTCTTGAAAGCTAGTATAGATAAAGTTTTTATAAGGATCTCTATCCGTACCGATGTCAAATCCATCAGTAAGCAAATGATGCGTTGTGATTTCTATCTCACGCATATTAACTCGGCCAGAGAGGTATAGATATTTATTCAGCACATCTCCGTGTCTATTCTCTTCTCCTGTCCACTGGCGCACCCATTTAGACCAGATATTTCCTTTTCCTTCTACCTGATTGATTCCTTCTACATCCATCAACCATGACTCATAAGTAGGCAATGCTTCTTCCGTAATCGTGTCACCTACTAAGGCTACCCAGAAATCATAAGGCAATTCTTTAGCAAGTTCACGCAATTCTTTTACCTCTTCAAAGAAAGTGTCTTCCTGGGAATTTGGTAAAAAATCAGTTGGCTGCCAGATCTTATCTACAGGAATCAGGTATTGATCCATAAAAGATGCTACTTTGCTCTCTAGAGATTGCATCACCTCGATGCGCTTATTTTTAAGGGGTAAATTCATTATTTCAATGTTGTGTTGTAAAGATAGTCGTTTAGAATTAGTATCGCTTTCGCGAAAGCGGAATTAACACAAACCCTAAACCGCAGTAGAAGTTATACTGTTATGAACGATTTCTTGAGTTTGCTGTATCAATTCATCATGATCTCTTCCTTCTATAGGAATAGGTCCATGGATCGTGAGTGAAATTTTATTTCCTAAACCATAAGGGAACTTCCCATATCGATCTACTTTCCAGCTGTTATTTATTGTTACAGGAACGACCACAGCATCGGGAACATATTTAAAAATTGTTTTTAAACCATTTGTTTGAAAAGGTTTAGGAACACCAGTACGACTGCGTGTACCTTCTGCAAAAATAACGACACTGTGCTTTTTCTTATGAACGTTTTTAGCAAATTTGATTAAAGCTGTAATAGCTTGCTTACGATCCTTGCGATCAATAGCACAATTCTCTCCTATTCTAAGGTTGAGAGATATACTCGGGATTCCTTTTGCGAGTTCCTTTTTGGCAATGAATTTTGCATGGTAATTTCTCAAATAATAAATAAGCGGTGGTATATCAAACATACTTTGATGATTACAAACAAAAACGTAAGATGGCCCAACTGGCAAATCGGTTTTAAAATCTATCTCAAAAGTGTTGAAAAGCGGTAATTGTGACTGCATCAAAAACCAATTAAGTATATAAACACTCTTACGATGCGGATTATAACCTCCTAATTTATAACAGATAAGCTGTATAGGATGAAATATAACCAATATCAAGAAAAACACTAGAAAGTGAATAACGGTTAAAGGGTATGAAATGATTTTTTGCATCTGGCAAAGGTAAATTGTATCTACAAATGAACGATCGAGATGTGATTAAATCGATATGCGTGCATAGTAAATGTGGTGTTAGGTATTAGGTTTTAGGTTTTAGGTTTTAGGTTAATTAAAAAACTGATTGAATAGAGAGCTATGAGAAGAACTAAATAAAAAAAGTGCTTTTGTTTTCACAAAAGCACTTTTAAGTTTTTTAAACGATTACTAATTAACAGTTTTCGTTATAAGCTTCTTTAAGGTTTTCAGCAATCATTTCTGCTGGTCTTCCTTCTATGTGATGGCGTTCTAACATATGAACTAATTCACCATTCTTGAACAACGCCATAGATGGAGAACTAGGAGGAAAAGGTATCATTGCAGCTCTTGCTACATCTACCGCTTCACGATCAACACCTGCAAAAACAGTTACTGTATGATCTGGTTTTTTTGCGTTTTCCAAAGACATTTTTGCTCCTGGACGTGCATTTGCAGCGGCACAACCACAAACTGAGTTTACTACCACTAGAGTAGTACCTTCTTTGCTTAGTGCTTCTGTTACTTCTTTACCTGTATATAAGTGCTCAAATCCTGCGTTACCTAAATCATCACGCATAGGTTGAACTAATTCTGCTGGGTACATAATTTTAATTTTTTACAAAGGTAAAGACTTATGCAACTATATAAAATAATTCTATGATCATTTAAGTTTATTATAAGAATGGTTTTGTTAATGGTGAGTTGGTGAGTTGGTGAGTTGGTGAGTTGGTGAGTTGGTGAGTTGGTGAGTTAAGTTTTAATAATAGTAGAGAACTCAAAATAAATTTATTGAAATTTTTACACTATAGATTAAGGATTATTAGTAACGATTATGAAGAAAGGATTTCATTACTGTTGTAGATTTCAAATTCAGATTCAGGTTCGAGTTCAACTTCAAGTTCCTTTCATCCATTTGTAAATGTTTAGTACCTTTAGAAGATAGTATTTCAAATATGTCTAAGAGAAAATGTCCTGAATGTGAAGAAGAAGTACGTGGTAGGGCCGATAAAATATACTGTAGTGATTATTGCCGTAATGTTGCACACAATAAATTAAATCGCGACAGCACAGCACTCATGCGTAATATTAATAACAGGTTACGCAAAAACTATCGTGTTTTACAAGAACTAAATCCTAAGGACAAAACCAAAGTAAGTAGGAATAAACTACTTGCAGCAGGATTTGACTTTACATTTTTCACCAGTATTTATACTACTAAAAAAGGAACGGTCTATTATTTTATTTATGATCAAGGTTACCTACCTATGGACGATGATTATTATCTAATTGTAAAAAGGGATTAATCAATAAATTACTTAACAAGACGTTGTATTTCTTATAAAACTCAGATTTCTTAATGGATTTTACCTCAAATAAAAATGTATACCGCTGGGCAATGATTGTTGCTGCAGTATTTTTTACATCACTTATTTTCTGGAATACTTATGATTTTTTCCAACAATTAAAGGAAAACGAACGTAAAAATATTCGTGAATTTGCGATTGCACAAAAAGATCTTGATAATCAAAAACTAAATGCCGAACTAGGTGAACTAGGTCTTACCGTAATAACCAATACCAGCACTGTTCCCATGATTGTGGTAAATAATAAAGGTCAAATTACTTCTAACAATTTACCAGAACACATTCAACAAGATAGTCTAAAGTTAATGGACCTTATAGAAGTCTATAAAAAAGAAAATCAGCCCATAGTCACTTACTTTGAGGACAAGCCTTTTACCACCATTTACTATGGAAACAGTGATTTAATTACAAAAACAAAATATTACCCAATGGCACTGGTAGTCATTATGTTTTTATTTTTCTCTGTGATCTGGTTTTTCTATCGCTCTAATAAAGCTAGTGAACAAAATAAACTCTGGGCTGGAATGGCAAAAGAAAGTGCGCATCAAATAGGAACACCTCTTTCCTCCTTGGTAGGCTGGACCACTATTTTAAGAGATACAGAGGTAGACCCAACTTACATTGATGAAATGGAAAAGGACATCAATAGACTTAAAATGATTACAGATCGCTTCTCAAAAATAGGTTCTATTCCTAAACTTGTAGAAGTAGATATAGTAGAACAAACTCAAAAAGCAACCGATTACATCGCCAATAGAACCTCTAAACTTGTGAAATTTGATGTGGACTTGCCAGATCAACCTATTGCAGTGAAGTTGAATGAACCTTTATTTGAATGGGTTATTGAGAACCTCATCAAAAATGGTATTGATGCAATGAAAGGAAAAGGAGAGATCTCCATTTACCTCAGAGCAGATGTTTATAATATATTCATTAAAATAAAGGATAGCGGTAAAGGAATTCCTAAAAGCGAATGGAATCAAGTATTTAAACCTGGCTTTACTACTAAAAAGCGCGGTTGGGGTTTAGGACTATCCTTAGCTCAACGTATTATTAAAGATTACCATAATGGAAAAATCAGAGTTTTAGACAGTAAGAAAGATCAAGGAACTACATTTGAGATCACATTAAATAGAATACAAAAAACTACCGCAGTATGAAAACGGTAAAAGAAATTTTTGAAGACCAGCAGCAACTACTATCTGAACCAGCCGTTCAAGTACTAATAGCAGAGTATGAAACCGTGTGCGATGACTATATAGATTTAGAACAGGTTACAGGAATGAATAAAGAAGAACCACTTAAAGAACTTGTTAGACAAATCTTACAGTCCGTAAACGATGAAATAAAAAGAGATGAAGATGCCTTAAGATTTAAAGAAACAGCTCGAGTTGATTTTAAATCAGCAGTTGTTAATTTAAAATCCTATATCTACATGTATTTGAAAGATTACAATATTAGATTATATTGATATTAACTTCTGGGTAAGGTAACCGTAAAAGTAGTTCCCTGACCGTAGACGGTTTCCATATCAATAGAACCTTCAAAATTTTCTACGATTTGTTTTACCATTGCAAGACCTAAGCCCATACCACTGTTTTTTGTAGTGAATTTAGGTTCAAATATTTTCGTTTCAAAATCAGGATGGATCCCTGTTCCAGAATCAGATACAATGATGTAAATTTTTAAATCATCGTGCTTTACAGAAACTTCAATTTTATTTTCGTGGCTTACATCAGTTGCTTGTATGGCATTCTTGACGAGATTTGTAACCACTCTTATCAATTGAGTTCTATCAAAAACCGCCTTAAGCGATTCACAATCTGACGAGTAATGAATATTAGATTCATTAAAGATATCTAATGCAAGTTGTGTCACCATACACACATCAGTTTCTTCATTTTTTTGAGCTGGCATAGCAGCATAAGTGGAAAACGCACTTGCAATATTGCTCATAACGTCTATTTGCTCTATAAGCGAGTTAGAGTACTCGTTGAGCTTTTCTTTATAATTAGGGTCAGTAGGATCAAATCTTCTTTGAAAGCTCTGTACCGTTAATCGCATAGGCGTTAATGGGTTTTTAATCTCGTGAGCTACTTGCTTTGCCATTTCCCGCCATGCTTGCTCTCGCTCACTTGTTGCTAGCTTCACCGCACTTTCCTCTAATTCTTCTACCATTTTGTTATAAGATTCCACCAAAGTGTTGATCTCTTCTGTTCCTTTATGGTCTACTTCTAGTTTTCTATTTCGTTTTGAAATGTCGAGCTCTTTTAAATTGTCAGAAATACTCCTGATAGACCTTGTAATATAACGTGCTAAGAAATAAGCTAAAACCAGGGAAATCAAGAACATTAAGGTATATACAAGACTTAATCGCTTCAAGAACTCCTCGAGTTCATAACTCATGAAATCATCGTTTTCTATGTAAGGCAAATTAAGAATTGCGATATTCTTAAACTTATTATCAGTGAGGTAAGAATAACTCGATCGATAGCTTTGTCCATCCAGCTCAAACCTTCTTACATATCGACCATCTTCAGCGTTATCAAGTTCTTGTAAAATCTCTTTAGAAACCTGACTTCTTAAACTGTCTGTCTTAAACTGAGTTCTAGAGCTTTTTCTTAATCTACCTTCTAAGTCATAGATATTAACCTGCATTCCGTGAACGGTGCTTATTCCTGCTATTCTTTCTCTAAAAATTAAAGGAAGGTTTTCAGTAGTAATTTCATAATCTGTTTCCCTAAGTTCATTTGCAATATCTTTTTTGATAGCAATCTCTTTACGAAACAATCTTTTTTCATGGTAATCCTTAGCCTGTTCTTTGAACTGATAAATAGACATTCCAGCAATAAGAACACTCGCAACTATGGTGAGTACTACCATGGAAAAGAAGATGCGATTTCTAAGACTATTCGTGTACAATTTCATTGAGGTAAAAATAGCAATAATTGAGCCAGTTGCGATTGAGTTACATAATTTATCCTAATTAGTAGGTAAAGCATCCGCTTTCGCGAAAGCGGAACCAATTTCATTCTCTCAAAAATTAAATGTCCATCGATAATTGAATAACTTAGCATTATGAAAATAGATAATCTAGAGCAAGGATATTACGGTATAGGGATTATGAACGGTAAAACCCCAGAAAACCTAGGTGTTTTATGGCGCACAGCTCAAAATCTAGGGGCTAATTTTATTTTTACAATCGGCAAACGTTATGCAAAGCAAGCTTGTGACACGCATAATGCAGTAGGTGCTATTCCTTATTTTCATTACAAAACTTTTCAAGATTTCCAGACTCATCTACCTAAAGGAGCGATGCTCATAGGAATAGAACTCACCGATGATGCCATCGCATTAGAAGAGTTTAAACATCCACGTAATTGTGTTTATCTATTGGGTGCAGAAGATCATGGTTTACCAAATACAGCTTTAGAAAAGTCGCAACATATTATAAAATTTAATACTCCTAAAAGCCTTAACGTAGCGGTCGCCGGTAGTATCATTATGTATGATCGCAGTGTGAAAGGAACCAGCATTTACATTGATGGTAAGGCTATTTAAATATAAAAACGATAAACAAATATGAATAATCAATTAAAATACTATCAAGAATCTGGAAAATATCATGCGCCTAGTTTACTCCTAAGCGTTCTTGCAGTCGTATTCTTATCATTAGTATTGGGATATGTTTACAGCGCCATTAATTACATCAGTCCAATTATTTATATCAATGTATTATTAGTCATCGGTCTAGGAATTGTAATGGGATACACCGTGTTAGTATTATGTAAGCTCAGTAAGGTAAGTAACTATAAAATTAGAATGGGGCTTGCTATTTTTATGGGGCTTTTAACCTTATACTTTCAGTGGACAGCTTATCTAGGGTTTTTAGTCTTTGATGGATTACCAGACATAAGCTGGTATTTAGGTTCTTTAGGGTGGCTTTTCTATAATTCTTTAGAAAAAGAACTGTTTTTTGAATTGTATCAATACGGAGCTTACGAAGTTTTTAGAACTCAAGTAACAGATTATGCTTTATTGTTCATTTGGCTTATTGAAGCGGGAATTATTATCGCCACTCCTATTCTAGCGGTTCTTAGATACGTTCCCTTACCTATCTCTAACCAATACAATAAATTTTATGACCAATACACCTTACATAAAGATTTTAGGTCGATAGGCTCTGGTGATCTGGCAGCAGCACAGATTCAATCTAATCCCCTTGAGGTTTTAAGAGATTTTGAGAAAGGAAAAGCAAACCGACATAGTAAATTCAAAATTTACTACTTGCCTGAAGAAAATAAACAGTACCTAAAAGCTGAAAACGTATCGGTACAACCTAGAAACGAGAGCAAAACCGAAATAGACGTCATTATCAAATATTTGGAGATTACTACATCACAAGCAAAAGATATTCTAGCGGAATTTACTCATGACAAAAATGGCTTTCAATTATTGTAACCTTACTTTTTAAAACGAACAAAGCCGTTAAGAATACTTCCTAACGGCTTTGTTTATAAGGTGTAAGCTATTACTTGATACCTAAATCTGCTTTTACATCATTAGTTAGGTCATAACCATCTGCCATGATGATTCCTGTTCCTGTAGTAGAATCAAGAACGTAGTCAAAGCCTTTTGCACGAGCAACTTTAAAGATAGACTCTCTTACTTGCTTGTATAATGGCTTTAAAAGGTCTGTTCTTTTTTGACCCATTGCCTTTTGAGAGTTTTGGTAGTACTCTTCTAATTTCTTTTGACCTTCTGCAAGCTCAGCAAGTACTCTTTCATTTTCTTCTTGACTTCTATTAGGAGCTGCCTCTTGTGCTGTCTGATATCTAGTCTTAAGTTCTTTGTCCATAGCGGTTAACTTAGTTTCATAAGTTTTTGCTAGGTTTCTCAACTGCTTGTCTGCAGCGATAGCACTAGGCATAGATTCCACAAGCTCTTGAGAAGCTACGTGACATACTTTTGTAGGTTGCGCATCTTGTGCAAAGCCCATCTGGACTCCTGCTATAATGAATGTAAATGCTGCTATTAGGGTTTTTACTTGTTTCATTTTATTTTTAATTATAATCAATTTTATTCTTCTTTTTATTTTTTGAGGGCTGCAAATATAAGAAGTTCCTATATCATTCTCCGTCTGGATCATTCTTCTTCTCGCGTGCAGCTTTCTTAGCTTCTATCTCGGCTTTTCTTTTTTCTCTTGCTGCATCTCTTACCGCTTGTATGCTGTCCTTTTTACGCTTACGGTCTGCCATTAACTTATCTCTACGCTCTTTGTAAGCAGCAGCCTTTGCTGCTCTTGCCGAGTCTCTCTTTCTCTTTGCCTCATTACGAGCAGCATCACGTTCTGAAATAGCCTGTTGTATTTCTTCTTTCTTATCTTCTTTGGCTTGTTCCTTAGCTTCTTTCTCTTCAGCTTCCACTACAGATAAATATGGCTCATCTTTTTCGGCTACTCCATCTTTTTCGGCTTGTTTGCGTTCTCTAGATTTTTGTTTTCCTGTTCTACCTATTGCTCTTAGAACTTGATCACTGATGTCATGACGCTCAGCACTATAAAGCATTGCCATTTCTGAACTGTCTACGACGTAATCGTATTTCTTCTGACTACCTATCTTTTGTATTTCATTAAAAACCTGATCTTGGACAGGCTGGATCAACTGTTGCTTTTGTAACAAGAAGTCCCCTTGAGCACCGAATCTTTTTTGCTGGTATTCGGCCAGCTCTTGCTGCTTAAGAGCGATATCCTCTTCTTTTTCTTCAATAAGCTCCTTTGTAAGCAATACTTTTTCATTTTGAAGCGCTGCCTTCATTTGAGAAATCTCGTTTGCCATCTGGTCGATCTCCTGCTTCCATTTTTGCATTTTTTGATCGAGTTGTTTTGAAGCCTCTTGATATTCTGGCACACTCTCAAGAATGTACTCCATATCTATGTAAGCTACTCTTATTCCTCTTTGCGCTTTCGCGAAAGCGAAACTAAAAACAGCTACTATGCTTAAAATTAAAATCTTATTTTTCATAAGCTTATTGTTTATTGAAATAATCATGCCATAATTAAAACTGCTGACCGATTATAAAGTGAACATTCCAGCCACTAGGATCTGTTGTAGCCGCGTTAGGTACTGCATCAAATCCATACCCAAAATCTACCCCTAATAATCCAAAGGCTGGCATAAATATACGCATTCCTGCTCCAGCAGATCGCTGAACGTCAAATGGGTTATAATTTCTGAATCGATCATAAGATCCTGCAGCCTCTGCAAATGTAAGTACATAAATAGATGCCGCTTGCTCTAATGAAATAGGATAACGTAATTCCATAGAGAACTTATTGTATACGGTATCTCCATCTCCACTAGTTGTTAATGCACTGTTATCATATCCTCTCATTCTAATAATATCACGACCATCCAAAGAAAATGCTCCTAACCCATCACCTCCTACGAAGAAACGCTCAAATGGCACAAGACCTCGATCGTTATTATAGGCTCCTAAGAATCCAAATTCAGATTTAGTTTGAAGGATTAATTTATCATACAGCTGCGTGTACCAAGTTCCTTCAAACTTGACCTTATAAAATTCTAGAAATCTAAATCGCTCTTGATCAATCTTTCCTAAGTCTGCAACACCATTAGTTTGAAAATCTGGATTATCTTCTATATTCTCATAGTCTACTCCATTCCATAAAGAGTACGGCAAGGTCATTTTAGCGGTAATCGAAAATGAAGAACCATAAGTAGGGAAAATAGGGTTGACACCTACGTTGTTACGACTCAAACCTACGGTATATGCTAAGTTGTTAGAAAAACCATTAGGGAAGTTAAATAATTGACTTTGAAAGTTTTTCAAGTTATAATGCTGAAATGAAATCGCTTGAGAAAACTGAAAGTATTGATCTGGCCATTCTAATCTTTTTGCTAGTCCGATTGTTCCACCAGTAATTAGAAAACGCTGATTTCTATCTACTTCTCTAAAGTTTTGCTGGTTCACACGAAATTGTTCACTGTGAGAAAAAGATACGTTAAACGATACCGGTTTTTTACCTCCTAACCACGGCTCTGTAAAGTTCAAGCTATAGGTTCTAAAAATAGTACTTGCCTGCGCACGTATGGCTAGAGTTTGCCCATCTCCCATAGGGACTGGCTCATAAGCTTCTCCATTAAAAATGTTACGTAAAGAGAAGTTGTTGAATCGCAGTCCTAATGTACCGACAAATCCTCCACCACCATAACCACCTTGTAGCTCTATCTGGCTGGCACCTGCTTCTACAAGTTCGTAATCTACATCTACCGTTCCTTCTTCTTGGTTTACATTAGTCAACTGCGGATTGATCTTTTGAGCATCAAAAAATCCTAATTGACCTACCTCACGAATTGAATTAATGATTTTCTGTCTGGAATATCTTTCTCCTGGAGAGGTTCTGATAGCTCTGTAAATCACGTGATCGTTTGTTCTTGTATTACCACTTACACTTATATTGTTGAAATATGCCTCTTTCCCTTCTACAATTCTGATTTCAAAATCAATAGTGTCATTTTGCACACGAGTCTCTACAGCATTTACATTTGAAAATAAGTAACCACTGTTTTGATATAAGTTAGTTAAATCATCAGAATCTGGATCTTCAGGATTGCTGATACGTTCATCAAATGCAACTCCATTATAAACATCTCCTTTTTCTATTTTGAAGAGTCTTTTTAATTGCTCGTCTGTATAAACGGTGTTACCGATAAATTTAATATCACCAAAGTAATATTTTCTTCCTTCTTCAACATCAATGTTTAACGCAATGGTTTTATCGCTTTCCTTAATTAAAGTATCTGATAACACACGAGCGTCACGGTAACCGTTTTCTTTATAAGCATCAACAACAGACTCTAAGTCTTCTTGAAAATCTTCCTCTACGTATTTAGATCTTTTAAATACTCTAAAGATATTTTTCTTCTTAGTATTTGACATAGCACCTCGCAATTGTTTATCAGAAAGTTTTTCATTTCCATCGAAGGTGATATCTGATATTTTGACTTTTTTACCACGGTCAATATCGATCTTCATGTTAACGATATTAGCACCTGTTGTATCGGGAATCACTCTTGTTTTTACCTTAGCATCTGCATAAAGAAATCCTTTATTGCGGTATTTATCCTCAATAAATGATCTAGTGGTAGTTATCAGGTTTTCAGTAGCTTTTCTACCTTTGGTAAGCTTCAACTCTTCCTTAAGAGTTTTGATTTGCCCTTTGCGTAGACCTTCTATAGTTACATTATTAAGGTTGGGTACTTCAATGATATTGATCTCTAAATTAATGGTATCAATAATATCGTCATCTGGATCACCGATGATCTCAGTGGCAAAAATCCTAATATCACTAAAGAGTTTTAAGTCCCACATTTTCTTTACTACTTGGCTCAAGCGCTCTCCAGGAACAAAAACTTCTTCTCCCTTACGCAAGCCAGTAAATGCAATCACTGTATTTTCATTATAGGTTTGACTACCAGTTACGGTTATCTCTCCTATTTTATATTTAGTAGCGTCACCTATTGCTAGATCACCTTGATTATCTTGGGCTTTAATGGATGTGCTTAAACCTAAACACAATATAAATAGCAGCGCGTTTGCTAACTTTTTTGTCATTCTATAATTGTTCACTTGTTTTACCAAACCTTCTTTCTCTATCTTGATAATTATGTATGGCTTCCATCAGATGTTCTTTTCTGAAGTCTGGCCATAGCACTTCTGTAAAATATAATTCGGCATAAGCAATTTGCCATAAAAGAAAATTACTTATCCTTTGTTCTCCACTTGTACGTATTAACAAATCAACATCTGGCATATAACTCGTATACAAATGTTTATTAATTATGTCAGTATCAATTTGGTCTATTTCTAGTGAGCCGTCTTTTACCTGACTCGCTACTTGTTTAATTACTGTGATTAATTCTTCTCTTGAGCCATAACTTAATGCAAGCGTAAGATTCATGCGATCATTATCCTTTGTAAGCTCTATTACCTCTGCAAGTTCTCGTTGTGCTTTTTTAGGTAGCAGATCTAATCTACCTATTGCTTTAAGCGAAACATTATTTTCTTCTAAAGTAGGAAGTTCTTTCCTGAGACTAGAAACCAGTATTCTCATTAAAGTATCTATCTCTAGCTTGGGTCTTTTCCAGTTTTCTGTACTGAAAGCATAAAGAGTAATGTGCTCTACTCCTAAATCCGCACAAACCTTGACTGTTTGACGTATTGCTTTTGCACCTTTTTCATGACCGCGCACTCTCATCAACCCTTGCTTCTTAGCCCATCTACCATTACCGTCCATAATGATGGCAATATGTTTCGGTATTTTTTTAAGGTCAAGTAGTTCTTTTGCCATATTTAAAAATTACAATAACAAGGCTTACGACCAAAGGTATAAGTAAGTGTAACGCCACTAAACATGTACCAGTCATTGTTATTAATATTACCAAATCTCAAACTGTCAAAATCCATATCGCCGTCTGGATTACTTCCATCTAAATTATCGGTAAAAGTATATCGTGCACCTACCTCAGCAGCGAGAATCAGTTTAGGTGTGATATTTGCCTTTATACCAAAAACTATTGGGATCGCAATATCGATGGAATTATCATACTCTTCCAACTCATTTGTGTTATTTAGTGCAAACGAACTATAACTAAAACCTGTTAAGCCAGTATACAAATAAGGCACAAACTGAGGTCTTCCTGAGTACAAATCCCAATCCCAAAAAGTATATTCTATCCCTAAGCTCGCCTCTATTAAGGAGTAATTATACTTTAATCCTCTTAGGTCTCTAGAAATATCGTCACTATCGTTATCATCTCCTACCATGTTTGCCGCGATAATACTGGCTCTAAAACTATGCCTCGTACTGCGATTCCATTTAAAAATACCGCCTACGGCCATATCCTTAAACTGTATATATTGAGTACTACCTACATCTCCTATTACATTAGATGTACCAGCAAAGATTCCTACTTCATAGGTTTGCGCTTTCGCGAAAGCGAAACTTAAAAAAACTAATAAAATAAATAATGACCGCATGGAAATTTTAAAACGTGCAAATATAACAATTCTCTTTACCCAGCATGAGGTTTACATGCTCGATTGTAGTATTGAAAACAAGTAAAGGCTGATTTTATTGTTTAATTGCGTTTATCTTCTCCCCAAAGAAGTTTTTCTCTTATGGTTTTAATAAAACTCTGACCTTGCAGCTCTACGAGATCAATAGTGAAATCTGCTTTTTTAAGAGTGAGAATAGTTTCATTAGGATAGGATGCAATACGATTATCTAAGGAAGTAAGAAACTCCTCTTCCCTACCACTTACTTTGATTATTATTTCAGTATGATCTGGTATTACAAGTGGTCTTGCATTGAGGTTATGTGGAGCAATAGGTGTAATAACAAATGCTGTAGTATCTGGAGATATAACAGGACCACCACAACTTAAACTATAACCAGTAGAACCGGTAGGTGTAGAAATTATTAATCCATCTGCCCAATAACTAGTTAACAGTTCATTATTGAGTCGTGTCTCAATCTGAATCATACTTGTTGTATTCATCCTGCTTACTGTCACCTCGTTAAGAGCAAAGTTATGCGGCGAGTTATGATGCTCTCCAACCGAAGAACTGAGCGTAATCAAGCTACGTTTGCTAAGAGTATAAGAACCCTTATATAACGCATCAATAGCTTCTGTAAGTTTATCTTTATTTAACGTAGCGAGAAATCCTAGCCTGCCGGTATTGATTCCTATAACAGGTATATTCACTTTACCGATGTAAGCTACAGCTCTGAGAACAGTTCCATCACCGCCTAGACTGATGAGTAAATCATAAGATTTATCTAATGTATGAAAAGATTTTAATTGCATAGCAATGTTCTCTTCCTTCAACAACTCATGAAAACTAGATTCTATAAGTGTCTCGCATCCTTTTTTTTGGAGCAAATGAATTAACTCTTTACAAGTATTAACCGTATCATCGTGCAAATACTGCCCATAAATAGCGATCTTTTTCATCTATATGTTTAAGTATTTATTCAAATAGTCAGAGCGTTCTTTTAAGGTATCCAAATAGGAATCTTCTTCTGCTGCGCTTACAATTTCATAGCTGTACCTTCTAAAAGTTTGCAGCACTCCATTTAAGTTTTGTGGACTAAGCTTAAGGGTTATCTCAGTTAAATGATCTTTATGAGCACTTATAAAACAACCAAACATTTTAGAATCGTTAGACTCCACAATTTGAGCTATTTCACTAAAACTATAATCTGTATTCCCTTTTTGAACCACAACAACAGCTCCAGATTCATACATAAAAGGAGCGTCATTGAACAACTCCATAATATCTTTAAGCTCGTAATAACCTAGATATTTATTATCCTGACTTAAAACTGGCATAATATTACTTTGATGCTGCGCAAAAGCTTCTAATACATCTAACCAGTGCGTATTCTCCTTTACAAAAAAGGAGTTGTAAGAATACTTAACTGTTTCTAAAACTTGATCGGACTCAAAGCAATGAGCATCATTTTCTGAAAGACATCCTACGTAGATATCGTCTTCTACAATAGGTAGATGAGAATAAGTGAGCTGAGAGAAAATTTCTTGAGCTCTCGATATTTGAGATGAAATGACTAAAGGCTCTACATCATTAATAATGAACTGATGAATATTCATGAATGCAATTTTTATTGCAAATTAATCAATTCTTGACTTATGCCTCTGTTGAATTCCTTCGTATTTTTGAAAATAAAAAGATATTATGGCGATTTTAAGTGTAAATGTCAACAAAATAGCTACCCTACGTAATTCTAGAGGTGGCGATGTTCCTAATCTTTTAAAGGTTGCGATAGATTTAGAAAGATTCGGTGCTCAAGGTATTACCATTCATCCTAGGCCTGACGAACGTCACATCAAATATCAAGATGCAAGAGACCTTAAAAAGGTAGTACAAACCGAACTTAATATAGAAGGAAACCCTATTGAAAGTTTTATCAAACTTGTAGACGAAGTGAAGCCCGCTCAGGTAACCTTAGTGCCTGATGGGCCAGATGCACTTACTTCTAATGCAGGCTGGGATACTTTAAAGCACAAAGATTTCCTTTCTGACATCGTTAAACATTTTAAAGATCAAGGTATACGCACTAGTATATTTGTTGATCCAGTTATAGCGATAATTGAAGGCGCTGCAAAAACAGGTGTAGATCGTATTGAATTATATACCGAAGATTTTGCTAGCAATTACAGCAGCGATAAAGAAGCCGCAATACAACCTTATATTCTTGCTGCCCAAAAAGCAAACGAGTTAGGTTTAGGGATCAACGCTGGGCACGATCTATCACTAGAAAACATTCAATATTTTAATAAGCAAATACCTAACTTATTAGAAGTCTCTATAGGTCATGCATTGATATCAGAGAGTTTGTACCTAGGTTTAGAAAACGTTGTTAATATGTATAAAGCAAAATTAGTGTAATGCTACATTCAATTATTTTAGGAGAAGGACAACCTTTTCTCATCCTTCACGGATTTCTAGGAATGGCAGACAATTGGAAAACCTTAGGGCGCAAATGGAGTGAAATGGACTTCCAAGTGCACCTTATAGACCAGCGCAATCATGGTCGTAGCCTTCACAGTGATACGTTTGATTATGCAATCATGGCTCAAGATATAAAAGAATATTGCGATGCACATCAATTAGAAAATATCGTCCTTTTAGGCCATAGTATGGGTGGGAAAGTAGCGATGCAATTTGCGAGTCTCTACAGTTCCTATCTAGAAAAGCTAATCATTGCAGACATTGCCCCTAAAGAGTACGCACCACACCACAGTGACATTATAAATGGTTTACGTAGTATTAATTTTGATCAAGTCTCTTCTCGCAATGATGCCGATGAAATGCTAGAAAAAGTGATTCCAGATTTTGGCACACGTCAGTTTTTATTAAAAAGCTTATACCGAGTAGATAAAAAGAAGTATGGATGGAGGTTCAATTTAAAAGTTCTTGGTGACGCTCAAGATCGAGTAGGAACACATCAAAAAATTGAAAACCAAATCACTACTCCTACTCTTTTCATAAGAGGCGGCAATTCTGGATATATTTTAGATAACGATTTAATGGTTATTGAGCACGCTTTCGCGAAAGCGGAATTAAAAACCATTGAAGGTGCTGGACACTGGCTTCATGCAGAGAAACCTCAAGAATTTTTAACAATTGTTACGAATTTCATAAAATAACAGTTGTTATGCAAGCATAATAATAACGAAAACGCTTGCGTAATATGAATTAAATATTAAATTTGACGCATATAAACCTTATATATACCTCAAAACCTTGATTATGAATAAAATAAAAGTTTTTGTTGTGCTCTGTTTGATTTCTACATTTGCATATGCTGGTGGTTATCGTGTTAGTACACAAAGTAACAAGCAATTAGCTATGGGACACACTGGTGTTGCCGTTGTTAACAGTGCAGACATCCTATTCTTCAACCCAGCTGGAATCGTTCATTTAGAAAATAAATTGAACATAAGTGCAGGAGGATTTGGTGTTTTTTCTGATGTAAAATTTCAAAATGAAGACTTCGGAACTTTTTCTGAAACAGACAGCCCGACAGGAACACCTGTTTATTTATATGCTACGTACAAAGTAACTGAGGATTTTGCAGTTGGTTTAGGTGTTTACACACCTTATGGAAGTAATGTAACCTGGCCTACAGACTGGTCTGGTTCACACTTAGTAAACGAGATCGAATTGAGTGCTATCTTTATACAGCCTACTTTATCTTATCAATTATTTGATAGTGTTAGTATAGGTGGTGGACCTATCCTTGCTATAGGAGGTGTTTCTTTTAATAGAAACGCCAGTAGGACACTTACTGATGAGGAAGGTAATCGTTCTAATATAGGCATTGAAGATTCTGGTGTAACCGCATGGGGATGGAGTGCAGGAATAATGTTTACGCCTACAGATAAGTTTACCTTAGGATTTAACTACCGTTCTTTAATTGATATTGAAAGTACTGAAGGAACAGCAACTTTTTCTAATTTTCCTAATAGCTCACTAACTCCTTCTAATGGTCAAACAAGTTTTACAGCAACATTGCCTCTTCCTGCTGAACTTACCTTAGGTGTTAGTTACAAACTACTAGATGATAAATTACTTCTTGCTTTTGATTACAACAGAGCTTTATGGAGTGAGTACAACAGTCTTGATCTAGAATTCGGAAATGGCGCAACTTCTATTAATCCTAGAAACTATAAAGATGCTTCTACTTATAGATTTGGAGCTCAATATGCGGCAACTGATAAATTAACGGTGAGAGCTGGTTATTACTTTGATGAGTCTCCAGTACAATCAGGCTATTTTGCGCCAGAAACTCCTCGTAACGATTCTGACGGATATACATTTGGTTTATCATATTTAGTAACTCCTAAGTTATCTATAGATGGTTCATTACTTTTCTTACAGTTCCAAGAAGTAACAGAATCTTATGACTTTTACTTTGATACAGGTTCTCCTGTGGCTGCTCCTTTTGAAGGAACTTACAAGTCGTCAGCATTTATTGCCGGATTAGGTCTAACTTATAGCATGTAAAAAATTAAAAAGATGAAAAAATTAAATATAAAATTAATAGCTCTCTTTCTGGCAAGTGTTGCCGTAGTGAGTTGTGACGAAGAGTTTGAGAATTCAATAGAAGATGGTGGAGTTTACACCTCTGGAGAAGCAGACTTTACTAAATATGTTACTGTTGGAAACTCGCTAACTGCTGGTTATGCTGATGGTGCTCTATATTTAGACGGGCAGTTAAATTCATACCCAAACATTATTGCAGGTCAAATGCAACTTGCTGGAGGCGGAGAATTCAATCAACCGTTAGTAAATGACAATACAGGTGGCTTGCTAGCTGCTGGTGTTCAAATTTTGCCTAACAAATTTGTATTGGCTTCAGACGGCATGGGTAACCCTGCAGGACCTGCTGTTTTTACAGGTGCAGCACCTACAACTGATATTACAAATAAAGTAACTGGACCTTTAAATAATTTTGGAGTCCCAGGTGCACGAGTATTTCACCTTGCTGCGCCTAATTATGGTTCTCTTGCAGGAGTAGCAGTAGGTAGTGCAAACCCTTATTATGCTCGTTTTTCTAGCTCAGAATCTTCAACAGTAATAGGTGATGCTGCTGCCGCTGATGGATCGTTCTTTACTTTATGGATAGGTAATAACGATATTTTAGGATATGCTACTAATGGTGGCGATGGTGTAGATAACAATGAGACAGGAAATGTAAATCCTGCCACTCAAGGAAATAATAGTATTACAAACAACAATGTTTTCGGTGGTGTATATCAACAACTAGTTGCTGGGCTTACTGCTAATGGCGCCAAAGGTGCATTAGTTAACATTCCTGATGTAACTTCTATTCCGTTTTTTACAACAGTTCCTTTTGCTCCGTTAAGTCCTGCAAATCCATCTTTTGGTCCACAAATACCTGCATTAAACGCACAATTTGCTCCATTAAATCAAGCTTTTGCATTCTTAGGTGTTCCAGAAAGAGCTATCACATTTTCAAGTACTGGCGCAAGCGCAGTAGTTATTAGAGATGAATCTTTAACTGATTTATCTGCTCAACTGACACAGGTTCTTATAGGTGGTGGAGTTCCTGCACCTACTGCAACTTTATTTGGACAGCAGTTTGGTCAGGCAAGACAAGCTAATGCAAATGATCTTTTAACTTTTACAAGTCAAACAGTTATAGGTGAACTAAACGCTACTCGTTTTGCACAACTAACAGGAGCTGGATTAGATGCTGCAACAGCTGGACAACTTTCTGTAAATGGTGTAACTTTCCCTTTAGAAGACAGATGGGTTCTTACTCCAGATGAGCAAAACAGAATAAGCGCTGCTCAAACAGCTTACAACTCTACAATCGAAGCACTTGCAATAGCAAACGATCTTGCCTTTGTAGATGCACGTAGTGCTCTAGCAGAAGTTGCATCAACTGGTGTGCCATTCAACGGTGGAGTTTTAACTTCTACTTACGCTACTGGTGGTGGTTTTTCTCTTGATGGTGTTCACCCTACAGCTAGAGGTTATGCCTTTACTGCAAATGTGATCATTGAAGCTATTAATAGTAAATATGGTTCTACACTTCCTACGGTAGATATAGGAGCATACTCTACCATTCAATTGAGTGATCAAGTTCAATAATTAAGAACTAATTCAATATTAAATCTGCTATGGAGTTATCTATAGCAGATTTTTTTATTTTTACATAAAATCGTCGCGATGAAATTTATAATCAAATTACTTATTACAGCAGCTCTTGTAATGGGACTTTCTGAAATCTTACCAGGGATTGAAACTTCTAATTACGTAAACGCAATCTTAGTAGCCTTATCATTATCTATACTTAATTTTATAGTGAGGCCTATTTTGGTTGTGCTCACGTTCCCAATCACAATAGTTACTCTAGGATTATTCCTTCTCGTTATAAATGTCATCATTCTTTATATGGCAGACTGGTTAGTATCTGGATTTGATGTGAATAGCTTTTTCTGGGCCTTAATATTTTCATTGCTCTTGGCATTTGCAAGATCGGTACTTTTCAAGATGCTAGATAAGGAAGAACGATAAATTAAGGATTAACTTTTAAATGGACTCAAAACCAGAAACTATCTTCAACATCACAATCAAATTATAACAATAAACGACTCAAAAAGGAACAGCCTTTAATCACTTTGATAGCAAGCAAATAAAGACTAATTTTGCAAGCCAATTTTAAAAGTAATTAAAAGTCTTTCAATGAACATTAAACGTACTGACATTGACGCGCTTAACGCGACTCTTACACTTGAAATCACAAAAGAAGATTATCAAGAAAAAGTAGATAAGATCTTAGCAGACTACCGCAAGACAGCAAATATTCCAGGTTTTAGAAAAGGACACATTCCAGCTAGTCTTATTCGTAAAAAATACCGTACTCCAGTATTAGTAGAAGAGATCAATAAAATGATCCAAGAAAAACTCAACTCCTATATTACAGAAGAGGACTTGAACCTACTTGGAAATCCATTGCCTAAAGCTCAAGAAGAAATAGACTGGGGAAAAGATGATTTTATTTTTGAATTTGAAATAGGTCTTGCACCAGATTTTGAAGTTGATGTAAAAGGTAAAAAAGCCATTACTCAATACGAGATTAAAACAGATGATAAAACCATCAACGATCAAATAGATCGCATACGTGAGAACTATGGTAAACTGATCGCAAAGAAAGAAGTTGCAGAAGGTGACGAAGTTACTGGTGTTTTTAGAAATGATGAAGAAGAAATCAATGTAGATGCTACCTTCTCAACCTCTAAGATCAAAGGAAAGTCTAACTTAAAGAAGTTTGTAGGTGCTAAAGTAGGAGACACTTTAGAACTTAAAACTAAAGGCCTTTTTAACGAAGACCACGATCTTGCTAGCAGCCTGAAAATTGAGCACGATAAAGCCAAAGATCTTAACGTTTCTGTTCAGTTTGAAATTACTGAAGTAAATGAACGTGAGAAAGCAGAGCTTAATCAAGAGTTTTACGATAAACTATTCGGTCCAGGAGCCGTAAATAGTGAAGAAGAACTTAAAGAAAAGTTGCGTGAAGATGCTGGAAAGCAATTTGCACAGCAAACTGATCAAAAACTTCTAACTGACGTTACAGAATCTTTAATTGAAAACACAAAATTTGATTTACCTGCCGATTTCCTTAAAAAATGGATCGCAAACAATGGTGAAAACGAATTAACCGAAGAAGAAGCTGCTGCAGAATACGAGCGCTCTGAAAAAGGGTTGCGTTACCAGTTGATAGAATCTAATATCGTTAAGAATAATGAAGACCTTCAACTTAAATTTGAAGACCTTCAAGACTATTCCCGCACCATGATCAAAGCACAAATGGCACAATACGGTCATACTGACGCTACTGATGAAGAAGTAGATCAAGTAGTTGCTCGTATCATGAGCAACCAAGAGGAAGTAAAGCGTATGAGCGAGCAACTTCAAAATGAAAAAATGTTGAAGTTTTTCAAAGAAAACGCAAAGCTTAAAAAGAAAGAATTAACCTATGAAGAGTTCATTAAAGAAGCTTACGACGCTTAAAATAATGACCTCATTCTATTGATTGTGTTATTGCAACAATAGATAATAAATCTAAAAATTGCATCTCGCAGTTTTAAAATGTTCTTCCCTTTGGGAAGGAATAAGTATAGGCTATCTTTAGGCGTTGACTTTTTTATCAATTAGTTAACGCCTTTTTAGATCAATAAAAAGTAATATTACCAAATGGATATAGCTAAAGAATTTGAAAAATTTGCCGTAAAAGATCAAGGAGTAAACTCCATGTATTACGATAAAATAATGGGTAGCATGTACCCAACTAACTTGACTCCTAACATCATAGAAGAACGCCAGATGAATGTTCTTGCTATGGATGTTTTCTCTCGTTTAATGATGGATCGCATCATTTTTATGGGAACTGGAGTAAATGATCAAGTAGCAAACATTATACAAGCGCAGTTGCTCTTTCTAGAAAGTGCAGATGCTAATAAAGACATTCAGATATATATCAATTCGCCAGGTGGTAGCGTTTACGCAGGACTAGGCATCTACGATACGATGCAGTTTATCAAACCAGACGTTGCAACTATTTGTACCGGTATGGCTGCAAGTATGGGCGCAGTTTTATTATGTGCTGGAGCAGATGGTAAACGTAGTGCTTTACCTCATAGTCGTGTCATGATACATCAAGTTTCTAGTGGAGCGCAAGGTCAGGCAAGCGATATAGAAATTACCGCTCGCGAGGTAGTGAAGCTTAGAGAAGAATTATATACCATCATTGCAAAGCATTCTAAACAAACTTATGATAAAGTCTATGCAGATTCTGATCGTGATTACTGGATGAAGGCAGACGAGGCTAAGGAGTACGGAATGATTGATGAAGTATTGAGAAGAGATTAATATAATGATCTCGCTTTCGCGAAAGCGGAAACACAACAAATAAAAGTAGTAAATTCTAACAATTAAGAATACTACCTACTTTAATCGGTGTTCACTTGGACATCAAAACAAAGATATGAGTAAAGAACAACTAGAATGTAGCTTTTGTGGCCGCAATAAAGCAGAGACTAATTTGCTTATCGCAGGACTAGACGCACATATTTGTGATCGTTGTATAGAGCAAGCACATGGTATTGTGCTGGAAGATACAAACGTTGATAAAGCTGGAGTTTCTAAAGAAGAATTAGACCTTAAAAAGCCTAAAGCAATAAAGGCTTTTCTTGATGAATATATCATAGGTCAAGAGTTTACAAAAAAGGTAATGTCAGTTGCCGTGTACAATCACTACAAAAGACTGCTTCAAAAAGATACCGATGATGATGTTGAGATTCAAAAATCTAACATCATGATGGTAGGGCAAACGGGAACAGGAAAAACACTCATCGCAAAAACCATTGCGAGAATGTTAAACGTACCGCTTGCAATAGTAGACGCTACCGTTCTTACAGAGGCTGGTTATGTAGGAGAAGATGTGGAAAGTATTCTTACCAGATTGCTACAAGCCGCAGACTATAACCTAGAAAAAGCGCAAACAGGAATCGTTTTTATAGATGAGGTAGATAAAATCGCTCGTAAAAGCGATAATCCATCTATCACAAGAGACGTGTCTGGAGAAGGTGTACAGCAAGGTTTACTTAAATTATTAGAAGGAACCGTTGTAAATGTGCCGCCCAAAGGTGGTCGTAAGCATCCTGATCAAAAGTTTATTGAAGTAAATACAGAGAACATCTTGTTTATTGCTGGTGGAGCTTTTGACGGTATTGAAAAAGTAATACGTAAAAGGTTAAACATGCAAGCAGTAGGTTTTAGTGCCAGTATGTCTAACGATGGAGTCGTTCAAAAAGACAACTTACTTCAGTACATTATTCCTAAAGACGTAAAAGACTTTGGGATGATTCCTGAAATAATAGGTCGTTTACCTGTATTAACTTACATGAATCCTCTCGATGCAGGAACTCTAAGAGCCATACTTACAGAGCCTAAAAATGCTATTATTAAACAGTATCAAAAACTGTTTGATATGGACGACATAGCGTTCACTATTACCGACGAGGCACTTACTTATATCGTAGAAAAAGCGATTGAGTACAAACTAGGAGCTCGTGGTTTACGCTCGTTATGTGAAGCCATTTTAACTGATGCGATGTTTGACATGCCTGGTGGAAATGACAAAGAACTGGTCGTTACTGCAGAGTATGCCGCTTCTAAATTAAATAAGAGCGCTATTCAAAAGCTTAAAGCGGTGAGTTAATTGACATCAGAGAATAAACCATTATATCAATCCTTGCAAAACACTTTGCAGGGATTCTTTTTGCCTTTATTATAGTGTAGCAATATTGATAATTCACTTCCAATGATTAATACACCATTTTCCAATTGGTTTTTTATAAACTAATCCAATTAATATATCAATTTGAAACAATCATCTTAAATTGCAACCGTTAAATCAACAGATGAAAAAGAACTTATTATATATAACTATAGCTTTATGTATTGCATTGACCTTAATTCAATGCGCTAAAAGAGGCTCACCTACTGGTGGTCCTGTAGATGAAGAGCCGCCAGTTATTTTGAGGATATTTCCTGACAATTATACTAGAAATTTCAAGAAACAGATCATAGAGATCGAGTTTGACGAGTTTGTAAAATTAAATGACTTACAAAAACAACTGGTCATCTCTCCACCTTTAAAGTCGCGCCCTATAATTTCCCCTCAAGGAAGTCCGTCTAAAAAAATTACTATAGAAATTACGGACACTTTACAAGACAACACTACGTATGTCCTCAATTTTGGGGAAAGTATTGTAGATAATAATGAGACTAATCCTTATCCATTTTTCAAGTATGTTTTTAGTACTGGTGAAGTGATCGATTCATTAACCTTAAAAGGCAAAGTTACAGACGCGCTAGATTTTGAAACCGACGATTTTATAAGCGTCATGCTTTATGAAATCAATGAAGAATATACAGACAGCATCATTTATAAAGAAGCGCCTCGATATGTGTTGAACACCTTAGACAGCCTTACTACATTTACTATGGAAAACCTTAAAGAAGGAACTTATAAAATGGTGGCGCTTAAAGAAGAAAATAGCGACTTGCGTTTTGATCCCAACAGGGATAAAATCGGTTTTATATCTGAAGACATTATCATCCCTACTGATCAACAATACGAAATCAGAATGTATCAACAAGAAGCTGATTCTGAAATCAAAAAAATTACTCAGCAAGCTGCTTCCCGACTATATTTAGCATATACTGGTAACGTAGACAGTCTTCAAGTAACCCCTTTTGATGCCTCACTTATTGAAAAGAGCAGGATAACTAAATTAGAGAAAAAAGACACACTACAATATTGGTACCGTCCAGCGATAAAGGAAGATTCTATCATCATGATCGCACAGCTTAATAATGAAAAGCCGGAAGAATTTAATGTACGACTCAAAGAAATGGAAAAGGATAGCTTGACCGTAAAGAAAGAAGCTGCTTTTTCATTACGTACTCCAGCGAGCATTTCTACCTCTACTCCAGTTGTTTCTATTAATGATAAATTAATCACCCTTATAAAAAAAGACAGTACTTCAGTAGCATTTACAACCGTACTTGACAGTTTAAATAACAAAGTCATATTTGACTTTGATCGAGAAGAAGATCAACGCTATAAAATGACCTTATTCCCTGGAGCAGTTACAGATTTTTATGGAGCACTTAATACTGATACATTAAACTATGATTATGCGACTAAAAAAACTAACACTTTAGGAAACATAAGTGTAAAATTAAACGGCGGCACTTCTTTTCCGATCATCATTCAAGTTGTCAAAAAAGATTTAAGTGTCGTTGCAGAGCAGTCAGTCACAAAGAATGAAACCTATGACTTCTTTTATTTAGATCCAGGAGATTATTATTTGAGAATAGTATATGATACAAATGGAAATGGAAAGTATGACGCTGGTAACTTTTTAGAAAACAGGCAGCCTGAAAAGGTAGAATACTTCCCAGAAGTAGTACAACTACAGGCCAACTGGGATAGGAATTACACTTTTAATTTGTGATGCTATACTAATCTTTAAAAGCATCGCCTCTTAAATGGATTAGAACTATTTCTAATTGAAATAGAAACACTTAATTTATGGTAAACAAAAATCCCAAACCGATAGAAATCGATTTGGGATTTATATGTTTTAAAGAAATAGTTCTTAAGCCTCAGCTACAGGAACGATAGATACGTAAGATCTATTATTTCTCTTTTTAGTAAACTTCACTAGTCCGTCTACTTTTGCATGTAATGTAAAGTCCTTACCAGCATATACATTTTCACCTGGATGGTGAGTCATACCACGCTGACGGATTAAGATGTTACCAGCTATTGCAGCTTGTCCACCAAAGATCTTAACACCTAAGCGTTTCGATTCTGATTCTCTTCCGTTTTTCGAACTACCTACTCCTTTTTTATGAGCCATCTTGTTCTGTTTTTAAGGTTATTATTTACTTAACAACTCGATAAGTTCAGCTTTCTTAAGTGCTGAATATCCTTCAAGTCCTCTTTCTTTTGCTAGTTCTTTCAACTCTGCAACCGTGTGCTTAGATAAATCAGTATTAGCTTCTTTTGCTTCTACTTCTTTCTCTACTGGCTTTTCTTCCTTTTTAGGAGCAGCAGCCTTTTTAGATTCAGATTTCTTTCCTCCTGATGCAGAAATGCTAGAAATTTGAATTTGAGTTAAATACTGACGGTGACCGTTTTTCTTACGGTATCCTTTTCTACGTTTTTTCTTAAAAACGATTACTTTGTCACCTTTAAGGTGTCCCAGAACTTTTGCTTCTGCAAATGCTCCTTCTATAGCTGGGGCGCCGAGTGTGATGTTGTCACCATTTCCTAAAAGAAGAACTTTGTCAATGTTAATTGACGCACCTTCATCCTCTTGTAAACGATGTACAAACAACTTTTGATCTTTCTCGATCTTGAATTGTTGCCCTGCTATCTCTACGATTGCGTACATAATTGTTGATTAATGTGATTAATTTCGGGCTGCAAATATACCTCTATTCCCTTAACTAGCAAAGTTATCAACAAATTATAAAAGAAATTTATTGGTCATTATTTTACTGAGCTTTAAATGTATTTACCTTCATGAAGTCGTAGAATAATAAAACCTCAAAGAAATTGAAGTTCTTTGAGGTTTCTAATATCAATTTCGCTTTCGCGAAAGCGGGATTATAATAAGTTAAATATACTATCTCTGGATGAGAGGTTTTTGTTTATTTCTCACCTCACTAGTGTTCCATGATCTTTTATATAAAGGTAAAATCACTAACGGTGTCACAATTGATGTCGCAAACCCTGAAAGGAAAATAAATAAAATTAAAGCAAACTCAATTCCGTTTCCAGCGGTAGTAATTTGCGTTTTTAGTTCTTGTGCTAATTCTGGATTAATTTCAAACAGATAAATCGCCATAAAAACGGTGAAAATTAAGGTAGCAATAAATCCTGAAGTTACCCCAGCAACAAATCCATCCATATATTTAAATTGGGATTGATTTCTGTAAACATCTCTAATCACAAAAAATATTCCTACACCTACGATTATCGCATTGAAAAAGCTTAAATAGCTTTGTGCAGCAAGTCCAAAGGAGTTGATAATTAGGAAATAAACAATTAATCCTATTCCCATTAGTAAAGAATATTTTATGGTATGTGTAGTTTTCATTATAAGTTTTTTACTAAGATGCTATAATTAAAGCATAATATAAAGTATTTTGATTTTACTTTAACGGTATGATTGATAAGACCGTTTATTTTTGTGAAGTCTTTGTATTTTATGTAACATATCATATAGAAAAGACACTAACTCCATAAGAAACTAAAAAATAATCAAAATGAAAAAAATTGTATTAAGCCTTATGGTTGCGTTTGCAACTGCTACTGGCTTTTCTCAAGAGGTAGAATATACCGAGTATGATTTAGATAATGGTTTACATGTTATTTTACATCAAGAGAACGGCGCACCAGTTGTTACAACAGCTGTAATGTACCAAGTAGGTGCAAAAGATGAAGAACCTGGAAGAACAGGATTTGCTCACTTTTTTGAACACCTGTTATTTGAAGGTACTGAAAATATTGAGCGCGGTAAGTGGTTTGATATCGTAAGTGCAAACGGTGGAAGCAATAATGCAAACACGACTCAAGACCGTACTTATTATTATGAAACTTTTCCTTCTAACAATCTAGAAATGGGATTATGGATGGAAAGTGAGCGCATGTTACACCCTAAAATTGAACAAGTAGGCGTAGACACTCAAAATGAAGTGGTAAAAGAAGAAAAGCGCCAGCGTATTGACAACGCACCTTATGGAGCTATTATCTATAGAACGGGAATTGATAAACACCTTTTTAAGAAACACCCATACGGTCAAAGTGTTATAGGATCCATGGAAGACTTAAATGCTGCAAAGCTAGATGAGTTTCAAGCGTTTAATGATAAATATTACAATCCTAACAATGCTACTCTAGTGGTAGCTGGAGACATTGATATTAAGGAAACTAAAAAAATGATCGAAGATTATTTTGGCCCTATTCCTAATAAAGCTCCTAGAAACGAGCGCAAAGTAATCAAAGAAGACCCTATTACTGAAACAAGATATGCAACGGAATACGATGCAAATATTCAGATTCCTGTAAAGATATTTTCTTATATAACACCTAAATCTATAGATCGTGATGCTTATGTAATTGATTACATTTCTGCAGTACTTACTGGTGGAGCTAGTTCAAGAATGCAAGTTAGAATGGTTGATGAAGAGCAAATTGCATTACAGGTGCTAGCCTTTGGACAATCTAATCAAGATTATGGAACATACACCATGGGAGCTCTTGCAAAAGGAGATGTAGCATTAAGCAAGCTTGCTGAAGTTATGGATGAAGAAATCGTAAAACTTCAAACAGAATTGATCTCAGAAAGAGAATATCAAAAACTACAAAACAATTTTGAAGCACAATACGTAAGCTCTAACTCAAGAGTAGAAGGAATCGCAGCTTCATTAGCACGTTACAACATGTTAATGGGAGACACGAGCTTGATCAACAAAGAACTTGATATTTACAGAAGTATTACTCGTGAAGATATCAAGCGAGTTGCAAATCAATACTTGAAGCCTAATCAAAGATTAGAGTTAGATTATCTAGCTGGTACTGCTCCTACTGAAGAAGAAATGAAAGATGCAATGGAAGAAGTAAAAGTCGTTGACAATAAATTACAGATCAACAAAATTTACTTTGACAATGATAAAGCTGTGATTACTGAAAGTGCAAGTAAAGAATTAGACCGTATCGCAAATATGATGATCAAGAATGTTTCTATGGAAATTCTTGCTGAAACTTATACAGATACGAGAGGAAGCGACGCTTACAACAAGACCTTATCTCAAAAACGTGCTGACGCTGTAAGAAGTTACATTATTGCAAAAGGAATTGATGCTAACAGAATTAAAGCTGTAGGTCGTGGAGAAGACAATCCAGTTGTAGATTGTGAAAGTAAAGAATGCTCTGATGAAGAATACGAGCAGTCTAGAAGAACTGAATTTACCATCACCAAAAAATAATATTAAGATGAAAAAACAACTCATATTTTTAATGGCACTGTTCCTAACTGGAGTAACTGCTATTGCACAAATTGATCGATCGGTAATGCCTGAGTCTGGTCCTACACCAGAAATTAAATTAGGAAAACCATATACCTTTGAATTAAAGAATGGTCTTCAAGTTCTTGTAGTAACAGATAAAAAGTTACCTACAATTAACATGAACCTTGATTTAAATAACCCACCTATTTACGAAGGTAATATTGCAGGAGTACAGTCTTTAACTGGAGCATTAATCGGCAAAGGATCTACTGAAACTCCAAAGGAAGAGTTCAACGAGAAAGTAGATTTCTTAGGAGCTAACATCTTCGTAGGAGTAGGCGGTGGATTTGCTGGCGGACTTTCTAAATATAAAGAAGATATTTTTGCCTTGTTTGCTGAAGCTGCTTTTAAACCTAACTTCACACAAAAGGAGTTGGATTTTGAAAGATCTCAAGCTATTGAAGGATTAAAAACTGGTGAAAACAGTGCAGCTGCAATTGCTGGAAAAGTAAGAGGAGCTTTAGTTTACGGAAAAGATCACCCAGCTGGTGAATTTGCAACAGAAGAGTCGTATAATGCAATTACACTTGATGATGTTAAGAAATTCTATTCAGACTATTTCAAGCCGTCTAACGGTTACTTGGTAATCACTGGAGACATTGAGAAAAAAGAAGCAAAGAAATTAGTAAAGGAATATTTCGGAGATTGGAAAGAAGGAATGGCTCCTAAGCCTAACCTGCCTTCTCTTGCAGATGTAAGCGAGACTCAAATCAATCTTATTGATGTCCCTAATGCAGTACAAACAGAGCTAGCAGTAATGAGCCTTTCACCATTAAAAATGAGTGACGAAGACTATCACGCGGTTCTTGTTGCAAACTATGTATTTGGAGGCTCTTTTGGTTCTTATTTAAACATGAACCTACGTGAAGAGAATGGCTATACTTATGGTGCTCGTTCTAATATAGGAACAGGAAGAAACTACATGGGAACATTCCAAGCTACAGCTAAAGTACGTAACGAAGTAACTGATAGCGCTGTGGTTGAGACTTTTAAAGAATTGGCCCGAATCAGAAACGAATATGTGGAAGACGAAATGCTTGCTACTGCAAAGGCAAAATACTTAGGTAACTTTATCATGCAATCTGAAGATAAAGCTGTTGTTGCAAGACGAGCAATCACCATAGAAAAGAATGATCTTGACAAAGACTTCTACAAAGACTTTATTGCAAACATTGATAAAGTAACTAAAGAAGATGTGAAGCGAGTAGCAAATAAATACTTGAATCCAGACCAATTGCGTATCGTTTTAGTAGGGAAAGCTGGAGACATCTTAGAACCTTTAGAAAAAATGAAGATCAACGGTAAGACCGTACCGATTAAGTTTTATGATAAAGATGCTAATGAAACAGAGCGCCCTTCTACCATTGAAATTCCTGCAGGATTAACTGCTCAGACGGTTTTTGATAATTACATTAAAGCTATAGGAGGAAAAGAAGCAGTAAGCAACCTTAACTCTACTTCTTATTTTGCTGTTTATACAGCACCGCAAGGAGAGCTTATTATGGATGTTAAACGTGCAAAAGGCGATAAAATGAATATGACTATGAAAATGGGTGGAAACGTATTGTCAAAGCAGTTATACTCAAATGGTAAAGCAAGTGTTAGCGGTATGGCTGGTAGTCAAGTCTTAGAAGGAGAAGACGCTGCTATGGTAATGGAAGAAGCAATGTATTTTCCAGAGCTTTATTCACCAGAAAAAGCAACCCTTGCAGGTGCTGAGATGATGGGTGAAAACCAAGTGTACGTTATCAAGTGGTCAGACGATAAGAAAACCTTCTATGACGTTAACACTGGATTGTTAGTTGCTCAAGAATCTGCCTCTAAAGATATGAGAGGACAGAAAACAAGCACCTTAATGAAGTATAGTGATTATAAAGAAACTAGCGGAGTAATGTTTCCTATGACTATAGGCATTAACATGATGGGTAGAGATCTAGGGTTTACAGTTCAGAAAGTAGAAGTAAATTCTACAACAGACGCAGATTTTCAATAAATTCAGTTGATGGATGAGTAGCACGCTTTCGCGAAAGCGTACTTATCTAAAATCAATAATACCTAAAACGGCTTCTATTTCTAGAAGCCGTTTTTTATGAAATAAACTCTGTTGCTACCAGCCGCTATAACCAGGTGGCGTGATGCCTTTAAGGTTGAGGTAAACAAGCAACTGCCCGCGATGGTGCGACACATGATCTTGCATTAAATTCATTATTTGCAGCTTGGACTTGGGTCCTGCAAAAAACTTTACTGTTTCTTTCAAATCGCTTTCTTGGGTTTGATCGATACTGCGATATGCATCATCAAAGGTGTTTTTTAAAGACTGTATCAACGCTGCTTTATCTAGAAGATTATAATCTTTAGGCTCGCCAGTTACCTGTTCTTGTGAAAAGTAAGAACGATCAAGCCACATGATGTTTCCTTGAATATGGATCAGTTGTTCTTTAAATGACATTTGCTTAGGAGTAGGTTTGTAATCATAATACTCCTCTGGCATTGCCTCTGCAACTTCTAATATATAATCACGAGAGTTGTTCCATTTCTCTAAAAATGCACCTTTAAAAGTCGTTTGTTGCGCCATAGTTGTAGAGATAGAAAGTAAAATGCAGAATAAAAGTAGTTTTTGCATGATCGTATTTTTAGATCATCAAAAGTAGGGAATTAAATAATCTACCATATTCAGAACGAATAGATGAGCAAAATTAGATCGGAAAGGTTTGAAAATTTAATTGAACATCATTTAAACTAATAAATCCAACCAAGCCTCGCAAGGGGTTCTTCTCCGCCGAAGAAAACGTAAGATAGGCTAAGATCCCATCACACCAGCAACAATAGCAACAATTCCTATCGCAAAACAGTAATAAGAAAAGTAATGAAGCTTTGCCTTACGCACGAGTGAAATCATCCAAGTACAAGCAAGTAGACCTACTATAAAAGCCGCTAAAAAACCTGCAATTAAAGGTGTCATTGATACATTGTCAATAACTGTATCGCCTTTTACCACATCTAGCATATCTTTTGCGATCTTACCAAAGATTAAAGGAACTACCATTAAGAAAGAAAAACGAGCCGCTTTTGCCCTATCGTTACCTAATAATACTGATGTAGAAATAGTTGCACCACTTCTTGAAATTCCAGGAAGCATAGCAACAGCTTGTGACACACCTATGATCAAGGCATCTTTCCAGCTGACTCCTTTTTCAGTTCTTTTTGCTCTTCCTGCAAGAAATAAGAGCAGTCCAGTAATAATAAGCATAAAACCTACTAGAATAATTTGGCCTTCAAATAGTTTTTCTAATTGTTCTTCAAACAATAGTCCTACGATTACTGCTGGAATCATGGACAAAACTATTTTAGCCGTAAATTGTGTTTCATCATTCCATTTAAATGAGAACAAACCTTTTAAAAGTTTTAAAATATCTTTTCTAAAAACAATAATGGTACTTAAAGCGGTTGCAAAATGAACTACAACGGTGAAAAGCAAATTTTCCTCTTTGTTACCTAAATCTGTTCCTAAAACAGCTTTACCTAGCTCAATGTGACCACTTGAAGAAACAGGTAAAAATTCAGTTAAACCCTGAATAACTCCTAAAATGATAGCGTCTATTGTTTCCATTTATTTCTTATCTGGATTTAATAAAATCGCGTACATTTCGATTCCAAAGCCAGCTAAAACTAGCATAGGAGCTAACCGTATTCTTCTCCATGAAAATATATCTTCATTAAATACTGCAGGGTCTTCACTACCGCCGCCAGCCATAAGAGCAAATCCTAAAGCAATAACAACTAAGCCTATCACCATCCAGATGTAATTTTTCTTTTTGAAAATAAATTCAAAGCTTGGTTTTATGTTTTCTTCCTCTGCTACTTGTTCTACGTTATGAGCAGATGTACCAGCTTTGTTCTGTGATTCCTTTTTAGCTCCTTTTTTCATGATAATATGGTTGTCATTCCGCACTCGATGCGGAATCGGTTATTGCCTTTCTCAATAATAGTTATTGTCACTTGTTTCTATTCTCTTGATGCGATCTTAATAATACAACTGGTCTGTCTTCAAGTTTAAATAACGTGAAGTGGCAAAAAATGTACTGATCAAACTTATCAATATTCCAAAAACCAAAACCCCAACAAATAAAATCCCTAACATTTCATAGTTCTTTAAAATCTCTAATTCTGGAACTATATCATTTGCATAATAAACTACAACAGCAAGCAATCCTAAAGCAAGAATCGCAGCAATCACACCTAGTTTGATGCTGGTCATGATAAATGGTTTACGTATAAAACCTTTGGTCGCTCCTACCATTTGCATGGTCTTAATGGTGAATCTTTTGGCATAAACACTTAATCGTATAGAACTGTTGATTAGTAAAAAAGCAATCAACACAAAAATTCCTGAAACGATCAACATCCAGAAAGAGATGCGTTTTACATTCTCATTTAATAAAGAAACTAGCGGTTTATCATAACTTACTTCTTGCACAAAATCTTTTGCGGCAAGATCATCGGCAATTTGTTGGATTTCGGTTGCTGTTACAAATTTTGCTATCAAACGTACATCTATAGAATTAGGAATAGGATTAAATCCATCTAACTTAGCTACAAAATCTTCTCCTAGATCTTCTTTAGTGCGCTGTGCTCCTTCTTCACTACTTACAAAAACAGCATTTTTAGTATAATCTGCCATTTGCAATGTTTTCTCTAGCTGGCGCATTTCTACTTCTTTAGCCGTGTCTTTAAAATAGATGGACATAGGTATTTGCTCACGGAAGTAATCGGCTAGTTTCTGGCTGTTGAGCAAGAAAAAACCTTGAAGACCGAGCATAAATAACACCAAAAACAAACTGATCACCACCCAAAAATAGGAGCTGAACAAACGACGTTTTTGATAACTGGACTGTGATGACATAAATTTTACAGCTACTTGAATTGTGGTACAAAAATAACAAAGTAACAGACCTAGAACGTATTCCTACTATATATTTTAATTCACAAACGTGATAACGTGGTTTTTAGTCTCTAAAAATGGCGAAATACGTGAGTAATAAAAGGCACTTCATCCATCCTTTCCGACCAAAACTCGCTAACGCTCCTTTTGCCCACCTTTCCTTTGCTAAGGAAAGGAGTTTTTTCTATTCGAATTAGTGAGAACTCCTTGCCTAAGACTTGCATCCAACGAGCTATTTCAGAGAGAGGAATGCATAAGACAGATTGGCCTCGCAGCATTAGTTGGGATGCTATTAGGAGTGATTGATACAATTTTATTTAAATACCAAAAACCTATTTCCCATCTCTTCATTTATTTAAGACCACATTTCCCCTACGCTTTAGTATTTTTGCGCCATATTACAAGAAGAAACTATGTTACTCTACGATCACAAAGAAATAGAAGCTAAATGGCAAAAACATTGGGCAGAAAACAAAACCTTTAAAGCGGTAAATAATTCTGATAAGCCTAAGTTTTATGCACTCGATATGTTCCCATATCCTAGTGGTGCTGGGCTACACGTTGGGCATCCGTTAGGTTATATCGCTAGTGATATTGTATCTCGTTACAAGCGCCACACCGGTCACAACGTCTTGCATCCCATGGGTTACGATAGTTTTGGGTTGCCTGCAGAGCAATATGCTATTCAGACTGGACAGCATCCTGCGATCACTACTAAAGAGAATATCGCTCGTTACCGTGAACAAATGGACCGCATCGGTTTTAGTTTTGATTGGGATCGCGAGGTGCGCACTTCCTCACCAGATTATTATAAATACACGCAAGAGATTTTTATCATGCTTTTTGAAAGTTGGTATGATAAAGATGCCGACAAAGCACAACCTATAAGTTTGTTGGAATCTCGCTTTCGCGAAAGCGGAACATCCACCATCAACGCTGCTACAGACGAAGATTTAAGACAATTTACAGCCGCAGAATGGAATGCGTTTACAGATAAAGAGCAACAAGAAATTTTATTAGATTATCGCTTAACTTTTCTAGCAGATACAGAAGTGAACTGGTGTCCAGCACTAGGAACCGTATTGGCAAATGATGAGATCGTAAACGGTGTTTCAGAACGTGGTGGACATCCTGTAGTGCGCAAGAAAATGCGCCAGTGGATGATGAGAATCAGTGCATTTGCAGAGCGTTTATTGAACGATTTAGATGGTTTAGATTGGTCAGAATCGATCAAAGAAATACAACGCAACTGGATCGGGAAATCGGTAGGTGCACTTGTCGAATTCAGAATTCAGAATTCAGAATTCAGAATTCCAGTTTTTACCACACGACCAGATACCATCTACGGAGTCACCTTCATGACACTGGCACCAGAACATGAACTGGTGGATCAAATAACAACTCCTGAGCAAAAAGAAGCCGTAGAAGCCTACAAAAAAGCAACAGCTGCCCGATCAGAAAGAGAACGCATGGCAGATGTGAAGACCATTTCTGGTGTCTTTACTGGTGCTTATGCTACGCATCCATTAAGTGGTGAGCCTGTGCCGGTTTGGATAGGTGATTATGTATTGGCAGGTTATGGAACTGGAGCGGTGATGGCAGTACCATGCGGTGATGAGCGCGATCATGCCTTTGCCAACTTTTTTGCTGATCAGGAAGGAATGCCTGAAATCAAGAATATTTTTGAAGGTGTAGATATCAGCGCAGAAGCTTATGTCGCAAAAGATAAAACACCACTTTGTAACAGTGATTTCTTAAACGGAATGAGCTATCAAACTGGTGCGATGGCAGCAGCGATTGAGAAATTAGAAGCAGTAGGCGCAGGAAAAGGAAAAACCAATTACCGATTGCGTGATGCAGTATTTTCTAGACAGCGTTATTGGGGTGAGCCTTTCCCGGTATATTATAAGGACGGATTGCCACAAATGATAGACCGCAAGCACTTGCCTATCGAGTTGCCAGAGGTAGATGAATATTTACCTACAGAAGATGGTGCACCACCATTAGGTCGTGCCACAACTTGGAGCTGGTGTACGCAAGAAAATAAAGTAGTTTCTAATGAGGACGAACGTGATTGTGTATTCCCATTAGAATTAAACACCATGCCAGGTTGGGCAGGTAGTTCTTGGTATATGTTTAGGTATATGGATGCTAATAATGAAGACGAGATGTTTTCGGCAGCAGCACAAGAATACTGGAATAATGTAGATCTATATATAGGTGGAAGCGAGCACGCGACAGGTCACTTGTTGTACAGTAGGTTTTGGGTGAAGTTATTACACGATTTAGGTAAAGTCACTGTAAAAGAGCCCTTCCAAAAGATGATTAATCAAGGTATGATTTTGGGGGAGAGTGCTTTTGCTTATTCTATGTCTATTGATATAATATATTCCCCTAATACAAGAGAAGGTTCTTATGAGTTTGAAGCATTAGTTTCTCATTCTATGGGAGAATTTTACATCAAACATTATAATTTATTTAAAGATTCAATATGGGCTGATAAGGTAATTTTTGAACGGAATTTTAACACGCTTTGCGATCTTGACAAGAGAAAATTTAGACATTTTGATGAACAAATTAGAAGTCAAATTCCAAAAGGATTACCAGGTTATAATCTAACCTTTTCCACAAGAAGAGTTCATATTCCTATTGATAAAGTTAAAAACGCTTGTATAATTGAAGATAGGGTTCAAGACGTTAAAGATTTGACTAAAACGTATTTGGAAATTCGAAACCTAGATAATGATTTTGACACATCTCATGAACCAGAAAAAATGTCTAAGTCCAAGTACAACGTCGTAAATCCAGACGATATTTGTGATCAGTATGGAGCAGATACTTTGCGATTGTACGAGATGTTTTTAGGTCCGCTAGAGCAAGCAAAACCATGGAATACTGCTGGAATTACTGGAGTTTATGGTTTTATGAAAAAGCTGTGGAAACTGTATCATGATGAGAATGGATTTGCGGTTAGCGATGAGAAAGCATCACCTGACAGTATGAAAACCTTGCACAAGACGATTAAAAAAGTGCAAGATGATATCGAGAACTTCTCATTTAATACCAGTGTAAGTAGTTTCATGATTGCTGTAAATGAGTTGACAACTCAAAAATGTAACAGTCGTGCGGTGTTAGAACCACTTGCTGTTCTAGTATCACCATACGCACCACACATCGCTGAGGAGTTATGGTCGCTATTGGGTCATAACGAGTCAATAAGTGACGCGCCTTTCCCAGTATTTGATGAAAAGCATTTGGTAGAAAGCAGCAAGACCTATCCTATTTCGTTTAACGGTAAAATGAAATTTACACTGGATTTACCGGTAGACATTTCAAAAAACGAGTTGGAGAAAATGGTTTTGGATAACGAGAAAGTACAGCAACAGCTAGAAGGAAAGCAAATCCGCAAGACGATTATTGTACCTGGTAAGATTGTGAATTTTGTAGTGGGATAAATAAACTGTAGAATTATAATAAAAAGAGAGCCTTTTGAGGTTCTCTTTTTTTTCGTGGTCTCGCTTTCGCGAAAGCGGAACAGACACAATTCTTCATAATCATAAAATAGTCTGAAAGCTATACAAAACCTTTGCGGCAAAGGAGTTGTGAGGTATCTTTGCAAACCTTTAAAAAACAGCTTTTTTGAGTGAGACGACTGCCATAGAAAAATCTCCTAGCGTAATTAAAAATTACATCGAGATTACTAAACCGAGACTATCGGTAGTAGTAGTGTTTTCGTCTATTGCTGGTTATTTTCTTGCAGCTAACACTTACGATCCTTGGACCATACTGCTTTTAGTAGTAGGTGGTTATTTTCTAGTAGGATCTTCTAATGTTTTTAATCAAATTATAGAGAAAGATCTGGATGCGTTGATGAAACGTACCCAAAACAGGCCTTTACCTACTGGACGTGTTTCTGTACAAAATGCATGGATTTACGGCTTGATCATGGCTTTGAGTGGTATTTACATGCTGTATTTGATCAATTTTGCCACAGCTTTTTTTGGGGCGTTGAGTATTGTGCTTTATGCCGCGGTTTACACGCCTTTAAAAACTAGAACACCGCTTTGTGTCTTTGTAGGCGCTTTTCCAGGTGCGATTCCTTATATGTTAGGTTGGGTAGCTGCGAGTGGTAATTTTGGGATTGAACCAGGTACTTTGTTTATGTTGCAGTTTTTCTGGCAATTTCCACATTTCTGGGCGATAGGATGGATGTTAGAGAACGACTACAAAGCAGGTGGTTTTAAAATGTTGCCCACTGGCGCTGCAGATAAAGGAACTGCAATGCAAATCATATTGTACACGATCTGGACAGTTATGGTTTCATTGATTCCTGTTTTTGGAGTGACTGGCGAACTTTATATGACCGTATGGAGCGCTGTTATTGTAGGAGCGTTGGGCGCTTGGTTTTTATACTACGCTTTCAAATTATATAAAGAACGTAGCAACGAGGTAGCAAAAAAATTAATGTTGGTGAGTGTGAGTTACATCACTCTTATCCAGATTATATATGTAGTAGATAAATTTTTAAGATAATAATGACAGATATAACGCAATTACCTATAAAGGAGAAAGTCGCAAGATCAAAAAAACAGATGATGTGGTTTGCTATCATGAGTTTGTTGATGATGTTTGCTGGTTTAACTAGCGCCTATATTATAAGTAGCAGCCGTAGAGACTGGGTAGAGGTGGAACTTCCATCAGAATTTTTTTATAGTACAGGTGTTATTTTACTGAGCTCGCTGACTCTATTTCTTGCTAAAAAAAGCTTGAAAAGTAACAACCTTTCTGGAGCTTCTTTGATGACAGGAATCACATTTTTATTAGGAACTACCTTTGTTGTGATGCAGTTTTATGGTTTTGGTTCTTTAACTGACGCTGGAATTTTCTTTACCGGTAAAGGAAGTAGTGTAGCTGGTTCTTTTATTTACATCATTGTAATGGCACACCTTGCTCACATTGTAGCAGGACTTATATCACTGACAGTCATTACATTTAAGGCTGTTACCAAAAAATATTCTAAGGAAGAAATGTTAGGTTTTGAATTAGGAGCAATTTTCTGGCACTTTGTAGATGTGTTATGGATTTTTCTTCTTCTGTTTTTAGTTTTTGCTAAAGATATTTTTTAACCTATTTTTGCAGCAACTTACAACTAATCTAATGTTATGGATACAACAGTAGCTACTACTGGTACCGAAGGACAAAAATGGGGTGGAGGCACAAAGCCTCTTAATGCCAGCTATGGAAAACTAATGATGTGGTTTTTCATCCTGTCGGATGCACTTACTTTTACAGGATTTCTTGCAGCCTACGGTTTCTCGAGATTTAAATTTATTGAGGAATGGCCTATCGCCGATGAAGTTTTTAATCACTTCCCATTTTTACACGGGACTGATGCTCCTATGTTTTATGTAGCATTGATGACTTTTATTTTGATCGGTTCTTCTGTAACAATGGTACTTGCAGTAGATGCAGGTCACCACATGGATAAGAAAAAAGTTTCTTTTTACCTCTTACTTACTGTAATAGGTGGTTTGATATTCGTTGGGTCACAAGCTTGGGAATGGAAAAACTTCATCGCTGGTGAATATGGAGCTGTAAAAACTAAAGGTGGTAAAATATTACAATTTGTAAACGTAAACGATCATAGTGAGCGAGTTGCATTAGATGAGTTTGCTACGGTAGGCCCACGTGAGTTGGCCCCTTATGGAAATAGTGAAGGAATCTGGTTCCAAACTTCTGGTGATTACGGTGCTACCTATACGCTTCAAGAAGTGATGCAAGGCTTTGAGGCAAATCCTGATATTACAATTAGAACACAACAGTTAGTTTTAAATGAAGAAACTGGCGCTAGTGAGAAGTTAGTGCTTTCTAGAGCCGACGCTTTAGCTAAGTTGAATAAAGATGCCGTAGGCGTGGTAGAAGGTGCAAACCTTACCGAAAATGAATATGGAGCACCGCTTTTTGCAGACTTCTTCTTTTTCATTACTGGTTTTCACGGTTTTCACGTATTCTCTGGTGTTATCTTTAACATGATTATTTTCTTCAATGTTCTTTTAGGAACGTATGAAAGAAGAGGTAGTTATGAGATGGTAGAAAAAGTAGGACTCTACTGGCACTTTGTAGATTTAGTTTGGGTATTTGTATTTACATTCTTCTACCTCGTATAAATTATTTAAGATATTATAATGGCAGATCACGCAGCACATTCAGACGGACACGCAGAACATAAATTAGAGATCTTTAGAGGTCTAGTAAAGTTCAAATCAAATACTCAAAAAATTTGGGGTGTTTTGATTTTCCTTTCTATTATTACTATTGTTGAGGTAGCTTTAGGATACATCAAACCAGATTTCTTAAATGGTACCTTTTTAAAATTAAAGTTCTTAAACTGGATATTTATCATTTTAACTATAGTTAAGGCTTACTATATCACTTGGGACTTCATGCACATGCGTGACGAAATAAGTGGATTGAGAAGAGCTGTAGTATGGACGGCAGTTTTCTTGATCATATATTTAATCGCAATTCTATTAGTAGAAGGAGATTATATCTATGAAGTTTACAAAAGTGCCGCTGTAAGTAGAGACTTCTAATGACGACTAGGTAATAAAATATAAAGGGCGGTTTTATTCCGTCCTTTTTTGTACCCAATTTTCAAATTTGTTCAAAATTTAAATTATGTCCGATTTCCCTAAAGCTGAAGGAATAAAACAAACAAGTAGAGTAGCGATTATAAGCGTGCTACTAATTTTGTTTGCCTTGCCTCTACTTACTTATTTGTTTTTTTTAAATGGAGAACACCACTTCAAAACCCTTCCTGTAGTTACAGAACAAGTATTGGAACTAGATCAATTTGAAACACTTGACGGAGACCACATCCAGTTGCAAGACAGTGTTTCCATAATTACCTTTTTAGGAAATGAGCCTTATACGAGGTTAGGCTATGTATCTAATGTTAATGAAAAGATTTATAAAGATTTTCATGAATTTGATGGGTATCAAATGATCAGCGTCCTTCCTTCTAATGGAATAAAAGATATAGAAGAAATTAAAGCTCAAATGGCTGAAACTACCGACTTGTCCGATTGGCATTTTATAGTAGGTACTGATGAAGCAATTCAGAACCTTTTTAGTTCCTTTCAATCTAACTTAAGTCTTAATAAAGACCTTTCTTCGGAGCATGCTTTTATCATAGATAAAAAACGTTCCCTACGCGGTCGTACAGATGATGAAGAACTAGGAATGGTATATGGTTATGACACCTATTTAATTGCAAATTTGAATAAAAGAATGATGGACGACATGAGAGTTCTACTTGCTGAATATAGGTTTGCATTCAAGAAAAACAGAGACGAAAAAATACAAAGAGATGAGTAAGAAAAAGGATACTCCATACTATATAGGACTAGCTATAATCATAATAATATTTGGTTATTTTGCCGTAACAAATGTGGTTCATTATATCAATAAAGATAAAGTTGTAGACAGTAACAGGTCAGAAGATCGCATTCCTGTAGCAGACAAGTTTTTAAAGAAATTCAATAAAGTACCAGATTTTCAATTTGTAAATCAAGATGGTGACACTATTACAAATCAAGATTTATTAGGCAAAGTTTACGTCATCGATTTTTTCTTCACGACTTGCCCTACTATTTGCACTCCTATGAGTATGAATATGTCTAAAATAAATAAAGAATTAGAAAACTATAAAGACTTTCGGACCGTATCTATAACTATAGATCCGGATAATGATACACCAGAGGTTTTAAAAGAATATGCAAAAAAATATAACGCAAACGAGAACTGGTTGTTTCTAACTGGAGATCAAGAGGCAACTTATAAGCTCAGTAGAGAAGGTTTTAATGCATACGTTGCTGAGAGTGCTAATGAAGACATAAGATTTGAGCACAGCGGTAATTTTGCTCTTGTAGATAGAAATGGTTTTATAAGATCTCGTAAAGTAAAAATCGATGAGGAAAATGAAAACTGGATTTATCATTACAATGGTGTACAGGAAAACGATATTCCTGCCCAAATTCAAGAAATCATTGAAGATGCTGAAACTTTATTAAATAAGTAAAAAAATGTTAGAAAAAAGAGGACCTGCAATAATTATTACAATTTCCATTTTAGTGCCTTTAGTTGTGGTATTACTCATGTTAATGCCCGAACGCTATAACTTCTTAGGTATCGATGCTGGTTTATTACCATTATTTCATGCTGTTCTTAATGGTATGACTGCGGTTTTACTTGCAACAGGATTTATACTTATAAAAAAGCAAAATCGTACCGCGCATAGATGGGTAATGACTACCGCATTTGTATTGAGTGCTGTATTTTTAGTGAGTTATGTAATTTCAAAAATCAGTAACGAACCAGTTGCTTATCCAGCAGATGCTCCCTTGAGATATTTATATCTATTTATTTTAGTAAGTCACATCGTGCTTTCAGGCATCATTTTACCGCTTGTGTTGTATACCATGTATTTTGCATGGAATAAAAAATTTGAAAAACACAAAAAAATTGCTGGATGGACGTTCCCTATCTGGATGTATATTGCCGTTACTGGAGTTTTAGTGTATGTTTTTATGCAACCTTACTACTAACTTACCCTTATGAAAAAGCTCCTTATAGTATTAATTGTTTTTAGTGTTCCCGCTTTCGCGAAAGCGCAATGCGCCATGTGCCGCGCCGTAATTGAAAGCTCTGGAGATACCGCAGCTGCTCAAGGACTCAATAATGGTATTACTTACCTCATGGCATTTCCTTACATTCTAGTAGGGGCGATTATTTACATGATTTATAGAAATACTCAAAAGAAATCAGACGAGGTAGAAAGTTAAAAAAACATTAAGCCTCCAACTATTTGTCGATTAAAACATCGGTTGAGCATCAATTAACATATAATTATTACAATTAGTGTAACAAGTGCAGAAATTTACAGTCTAGTTAAAATAGACTCGTTCCTACGTACTTTATAAGCACTAACCATGATAGAAATAACTGATTTACACAAATCCTATATTACAGGAAATACCTCTTTACATGTTTTAAAAGGTATTGACTTTTCTGTAAAAGAAGGTGAATTGGTATCCATTATGGGTTCTTCTGGATCTGGAAAATCCACATTACTTAATATTTTAGGAATGCTAGATGAGGCCGACAGTGGTTCTTATACTCTAGACAATACTCCTATTAAAAATCTAAATGAGAAAATAGCGGCACAGTATCGCAACAAGTTTTTAGGTTTTATCTTTCAATCTTTCAATCTTATCAATTACAAGAATGCTATTGATAACGTAGCCTTACCACTATACTATCAAAAAGTAGGTCGTAAAGAGCGTGATGAAAAAGCGATGCACTATCTAGAGAAAGTAGGACTTGCAGACTGGGCAAATCATTTACCAAATCAGCTTTCTGGTGGACAAAAACAACGTGTAGCTATTGCAAGAGCCTTAGCAAGTGACCCAAAAGTTCTTCTTGCTGATGAACCTACAGGAGCTTTAGACACAAAAACTTCTTATGAAGTCATGGATTTAATACAAGGAATCAATGAAGAAGGAAGGACTATCTTAGTTGTTACACACGAGCCCGATATTGCCGAAATGACTAAACGTATCGTTAATCTAAAGGACGGGCGTATTATTGATGACAGATTAGTAAATCAAGTAAAAGCAAAAGCTCATGTTTAATATTGAACGATGGCAGGAGATATTTGATACTATTAAAAAGAACAAGCTACGCACCTTTCTTACCAGTTTATCTGTAGCTTCTGGTATTCTTATTCTTGTTATTCTGCTAGGCTTTTCCTCAGGAATTGAAAATGGAGTTCGCTCTCAATTTGAACAAGATGCGACAAACCGGATAAGTATAAACACTAGAACTACAACCAAAGGCTATAAAGGTCTCAATCCTGGACGAAGATTACAATTGACCAATAAGGATTATGAAAACCTAAATAATAAATACGAGGATCAAATTGAGTTTAAAACAAGTCTATATAGATCTTGGGGTGGACAAGTAAATTATAAAGAAAAGCAAGGTAGCTATCGTATAGAAGGTGTTTTTGCAGACCAACAATGGATTGAAAATGCAACTTTATCACAAGGTAGATTTATATCGCAGTCAGATATTGATGAGTCTCGTAAAGTAGGTGTGATAGGTTATCAAATGAAAGAAGATCTTTTTCCTAATACTAATCCGATAGGAAAAACCATACTATTAAATAACAACATAAATTTTATAGTCGTAGGAGTTTATACCGATCCTGGCGGCTCTAGAGAAGAATCCCGATTATTTATACCTGTTACAACAGCCCAAAAGGTTTTTAATGCTGGTGAGAATATTGACCGCATTGCTTATACCGTTAAAATGAGCGATAATTTTGATGAAGCTGTTGCATTAAGTGCTGCAATGAGTCAAGCTATTGATCAAGATTTAAGATCAAAATTTAGTGTTGCGCCAGACGACAGAGTTGCAATAAGAGTGGACGATACACTTGAAGAAGCTCAAAAGATCTATAGTTTGATAGACACTATCAGAGCAGTGTTTTGGTTTATAGGAATAGGAACCATAATTGCTGGTGTTGTAGGTGTAGGAAATATTATGCTTATAGTAGTTAAAGAACGTACTAAAGAAATAGGAATAAGAAAAGCTCTCGGAGCCCTACCAAGCGAGATCATATGGATGGTCTTACAAGAGTCTATTTTTATAACAGCAATAGCTGGATTTGTAGGACTCTTTTTAGGAGTGGGAATTTTAGAGTTAATAGGTCCGTCAATGGAAATGGATTTTATAAAAGACCCTACAGTAGATTTTGCTACATCAATCACTACGGTTGTAATTCTAGTAGTATCCGGAGCACTTGCTGGATTTATACCGGCTAGAAGAGCTGCAAATATTAAACCTATAGAAGCCTTAAGAGACGAATAATATGTTTAGTAGAGATCGATGGAATGAAATTTTAGAAGCGCTCAATTCAAATAAATTGAGAACAATTCTTACCGCGTTTGGAGTTTTTTGGGGCATCTTTATTTTAGTTGCTTTACTTGCTTTAACTAACGGGCTTAGAAATGGAGCTACAGCAAATTTTGCTAACAGCGCAACAAATTCTATGTTCATGTGGGGCCAAAGTACCTCAATGGCTTATAAAGGAATGAATAAAGGCCGTAGGGTTCAATTCAAACTAGCAGATGTAGAAGTTCTCAAACAAAAATTACCTGAACTTAAATATGTCTCTCCTAGATTACAATTAGGAGGCTATCGAGGAGCTAATAATGTTACTCGTAATGAAAAAACTGGCGCTTTTCAAGTGAACGGCGACTATCCAGAATATATCAACCAGCAATACATGGATATTGTTAAAGGAAGATGGATCAACTATTCTGATATCCAAAAAGAAATGAAAAGTGCTGTAATAGGTACTGATGTTGTAAAAGCATTGTACGATATAGGAGAAGAACCTATAGGAACATATATTAAATTACAAGGTGTTAACTTTAAAGTAGTAGGTGTGTTTGAAAATCCTAATACCCAAGGTGACAGCGAAGAAGAGGCAAATACAATTTTTATTCCATTTACCACATTTGGTAAAGCATTTAACACGGCTGATGATGTAGGATGGATGGCGATTACAGCAGTAGATGAAGTTTCAATAACTAGTATCAAAGAACAAGTATTGGCTATCATGCGTGATCAAAGAGGCGTTCACCCTGAAGATACACGTGCGATAGGTAATTTTGATAGAGCAGAAATGTTTGCTCGTTTTACAGGTCTTTTTGATGTGTTATCACTAGTAGGATATGTAGTAGGTGCATTAGTATTACTTTCTGGAGGAATAGGAATAAGCAACATCATGCTTATAGTCGTAAAAGAACGCACAAATGAAATAGGTGTTCGTCGCGCACTCGGAGCAACACCTTGGAATATCAAAGCACAAATTCTTCAAGAATCTATTGTATTAACCATGATTTCTGGTTTAGCAGGAATTGCTTTTGCATCAGGATTAATTTGGGTAATGAATTATTTATTAGATCAAAGTGGTACTGTAGAGAATTTTGCAAACCCATCAGTTAACATCACTGTAGTGATCATTGCGCTCATCATACTAACTATCTCAGGATTACTAGCAGGATTTATTCCTGCATCACGCGCTACCACTATGAAACCAGTAGACGCATTAAGAACAGAATAAAATAACAACTAAGAAACCATAATGAAACGTACAGGAACCGTAATTACATTATTAGTAATTGTATTGCTAGCCGCAGCAGGAATTTATTACATCTGGCAAAAGGATCAACAAGACCCTATTACCTATACTACCGAGCAACCTACAAAGGAAACCATAATCAAGGAAACCGTCGCTACAGGAAGCATCGTTCCAAAAGAAGAAGTAAACATCAAACCTAACATTTCTGGTGTGATTGATAAAGTGCATGTAGTGGCTGGAGATTTTGTAGAAGCTGGAGATTTAATTGCTGAAATCAAAGTAGTGCCTAATGTAAGTTCTCTTACAAATGCAAAAAACAGCATCGATCAAGCTCGTAATTCTGTACAAACTGCAAAATTAGCTCTAGATAATCAGCAAATTATTTACGATAGACAAAAATCCCTTTTTGAAAAAGGTGTCGTTGCTGCAAATGAATTTGATCTTGCCCAAAACGCATACAATAACGCGTTGCAACGTTATAAACAAGAGCAAGTAAACTTGCGTGGTGCACAACAGAATTATGACATATTACGCACGGGAACAACATCTGGAGCGCTAGGTAAATATGCTCAAACGGCCATTAGATCTACTGTAGCAGGTATGATTTTAGACGTACCTGTAAAAGAAGGAAACCAAGTGATAGAAGCAAATAACTTCAATGAAGGTACTTCCATTGCCGTGATTGCTGATATTAAAAAAATGATCTTTGAAGGAAAAGTAGATGAAAGCGAGGTAGGTAAAATTAAAGAAGGACTTGACTTAGAAATTACCGTAGGAGCATTTGACAACAAAAAGTTTGATGCCATCTTAGATTACGTAGCTCCTAAAGGTATTGCAGAAAATGGAGCCATCCAGTTTGCTATTAAAGGAACATTAAAAGAAACTGCAAAAGACTCGACCTTCATACGCGCAGGATTAAGCGCAAATGCAAGTATTATTTTAGATCGTAGAGATAACGTTTTAAGCATCAAAGAAGCCCTTGTTCAATACGATCCTGAAACTAAAAAGCCTTTTGTGGAAGTTGCTACAGGAGATCAACAATTTGAACGCAGAGATGTAGAGCTAGGATTAAGCAATGGAATCAATGTGGAAGTAATTTCAGGAGTTTCTGAAGGTGATAATATTAAGGTTTGGAACGCTTTAAAGGCGCCAACAGGACGTGGTGGTTACGGCGGTTAATTTTTTTTGTAACAAATCACATTTTAAATCTACATATAGACATTATCACATTATGAAGAAGTTAATAATTTGCAGTATCGCTCTATTTAGTTTCGCTTTCGCGAAAGCGCAAACACAAAAACAATGGACATTACAAGAATGTGTACAATACGCACTAGATAACAACATTTCCATACAACAAAGCGAGCTAGACCTCAAAGCAGTAGATGCAGACAGGTTAAGTGCCATAGGAAATTTATTACCTAGCTTATCGGCAAGTACAAGTTTATCTGAAAATACAGGTCTTAGTTTTAATCCAGTAACTAACAATGCACAAACAACAACTTTCCTGTCTGCAACAGGAAGAATTAACGTTGGGTATACTGTTTTCAATGGACTAAGAAATTTTAGACAATTACAACGTGCTGAAATCTCTCAAATCGCTAACCAGTATAGATTAGATAAAATGAAGGATGATATTGCACTAGCAGTAGCAAACAATTACCTTCAAATTCTTAATAATAAAGCAAACTTAGAGACTTTAATCGCTCAAAACCTTGTCACCAAAGAACAAGTAGAACAAACACAAACTCTTGTGGATGCAGGTCAATTGCCTAAAGGCGATTTACTAGAAATTAAAGCAACTGATGCTGGTGAACAGCAACAAATTATTATAGCCCAAAATGCTGTAACTATTAGTAAGGTAAGCCTTGCACAACTACTCTTAATTGATGATTACGCCACTTTTGATATTGCCGAAGATGATTTTGAAATTATAGACTCTGGTATTTCAGACCAACCTGTTACGAGTATCATCAACTCTGCTGAAGAAAATAGATCAGAAGTTAAAATTGCAGAGCAAAACGTGGAGCTTGCTAGAAAAGATTTACAAATTGCAAAAGGAGCTTACTACCCTACTTTAAGTGCGTTTTTCGGTTACGATACTAGATATACTGATGCTACTTCATTTGGACAGCGTATTGCTGATCCCAATAACCCTACAATTACAAGACAAATAGGAACCGTTGAAAATACAGGACAAGCTGTCGTTAGCGAAGTGCCGAATACAGAAAGTTTTATCGTAGGTGCAAGTCCTTTCATAGAGCAATTATATACTAACGATGGTATAGGCTATGGATTCCAACTTAACATTCCTATTTTTAATGGTTTCAGCGCTCGTAGTAACGTGCAACGTAATGAGATAAATCTAGAAAGAAGTGAGCTGCAGCTCAAACAAGCACAGCTCGATCTTGAAAGCACTGTTTATCAAGCCTATGTAGATGTTCAAGGAGCACATAAATCTTATGAAGCCGCAAAAACATCACTTGAGTCTCAAGAATTAGCTTATGAATATGCTAGAGAAAGATACAATGTGGGGTTAACAAACGCATTTGATTTTAGTCAGAGTAAATTGAGATATGACAATACCAAGATTTCCCTTAATCAAGCTAAATACGATTACATATTTAGACTTAAGGTTCTTGAATTATTTTTTGGTATCGATCCAAAAGACTTAAAACTTTAATACCATGAAAAAAGCAATACTAATTATAGTTATTCTTCTTGTTGTAGCAGTTCTAGCCTTCGTAGGTTATAAAATGTTTGCTGGTCAAGGAGAAAAAGGGATCACTGTAGAAATCATGGAAGTGGTTGCTATGGACGTTACTGAAACTGTAAGTGCTACTGGTAAAATTAAGCCTGAAATTGAAGTGAGCATCTCTCCAGAAGTTCCTGGTGAGATTATTGAATTACCTATAAGAGAAGGTCAAGCAGTACAAAAAGGAGAGCTTCTCGCTAGAATCAACCCAGATTTGCTACAATCTAGTGTGAGTAGATCTCGAGCAGGACTAGCAAATACTAAAGCTGGATTTGAACAAGCAAAGGCTAGTTTAGTAGAAGCAAAGGCAAACTATCAACGTGCTGCAACATTATTTGAAAAAGGAGTTATCTCCAGAGCAGAGTTTGACACGACTACTGCAGCTTATGAAAGAGCAAAAGCAGCAGAACGTTCTGCATACTTTTCTGTACAAAGTGCTGGTGCAACAGTAAATGAGGCGACTGATAATTTAGGGCGCACAAGTATTTTTGCTCCCATGACTGGAACGATCTCTTTACTTGCTGTTGAATTAGGAGAACGAGTGGTAGGTACACAACAAATGGCAGGAACAGAACTACTGCGTGTTGCTGATTTATCTCAAATGGAAGTAGAAGTAGATGTTAATGAAAATGACATCGTAAAGATAGAATTAGGCGATAAAGCAATTGTAGAAGTAGATGCTTATTTGAAAAGACAATTTGAAGGAGAAGTTACTGAAATTGCAAACACTGCAACTGGTACCTTAAGTGCTGATCAAGTAACCAACTTCAAAGTAAAAGTGAGAATACTACCTGACAGTTATAAAGAATTAGTGGAAGGAAAAAGTGAAAACTATAGTCCATTCAAACCAGGAATGACAGCTACCGTAGACATTATTACTAGAGAAAAAAATGATGCTATCGCTGTACCTATTAGCTCTATTGTTGTAAAAAACGACACCGTAGAGACTGCTACAAAATCCTTGAGGGACAAAACTACATCAAGCGATGAAAAGTTTGAATGTGTTTATCTAGAAAAGAATGGTAAAGCAAAACTTCAAGTAGTCACAACTGGAATACAAGATGATAAGAATATCGTTATTTTATCTGGGCTTAAAAAAGGAGACAAAGTGATTACTGGACCTTATAGAACAGTCACTAAAACCCTAAGGTCAGGTAAAGCGGTGACTTCTAAAGATGATAAAAAAGACGCTTCAAATTCCTCAGAAGAAGTAAAAGAAGAAGAATAATGTCGCTAATTTTATGCGTAGAGACGACTTCTACAAATTGCTCCGTAGCGCTTGCTAGTGAGAAAGGTCATTTTAAAAACGATTTGGAAATAGAGAACTGCCTTGATCTATTAGAGGATAATAGTGATGGTTATAGTCATGGAGAGCGCTTACATATTTACGTAAAAGAGATTCTAACTCGCAATAACTTTTCAGAAAAAGATTTAGATGCCGTTGCGGTGAGTGAAGGACCAGGTTCTTATACCGGTTTAAGAATAGGTGTAGCAGCAGTAAAAGGTTTATGCTACGCGCTAGACATACCGATGATTGCTGTTAGTACGTTAGCTTCTTTAAGCAGACAAAATACAATCAAAGAAAACATCTCAATTCCTATGTTAGATGCCCGTAGAATGGAAGTATATGCGGCAATTTTTGATAGAAAGGAGCAAATAGAACCACCAGCCGCAGTTGTGCTAGATGAGAATAGTTTTGCCCGCTTTCGCGAAAGCGGAAACATCACCTTCATAGGAACAGGAGTAGAAAAATTCAAGGAACTTATTTTAGAAGAAAAACACACTTACTCGAGCACAAATCCTACAGCTCTAACAATGTGTGATCTTGCTATGAATAAATACAAAAAAAACGACACTGTTGATGTCGCTTATTTTGAACCTTTTTATCTAAAAGAATTTAGGACAGGATAAATTTCAATCGTGCTCCGTAAATTTATTAAAGGTTTTTAATTATCAATCTCTTATCGTTATAAAACAACTTGTTTATAGCCTAATAATTGATGACTAATAATAAAATTATTTCACTTCAAAAGTGATCTTTACATTAACTCTATACTCAGAAACTTTGCCGTCCTTTACTTGAGCACTTTGCTCATTTACGTAAACAGATCTGATGTTTTTGACACTTTTTGAGGCGTGCTCTACAGCCTTATTTGTTGCTTCTTCCCAGCTCTTTTCGCTGTTTGCTAAAATTTCGATTACTTTTAAAACTGCCATATCATGTGCTTTTTGTGATTACCAATTTTAAAAGATACGGATTTTATCCATTAAGGGCAACTACTCGATCAATCTTACCTGGTATCATGTCCTTTAACATCGTTTCAATTCCATTTCTCAAGGTCATGGTAGAAGAAGGGCAACCACTACAAGCACCTTGAAGAATAACGCGTACTTCTCCATTGCTTTCTTCATATCCTTCAAAAACGATATTACCTCCATCACTTGCAACAGCTGGTTTGATATATTCATCGAGAATTTCGACAATCTTCTTTGAAACATCGTCTAGATTCTCAAACTTAGGTAAGTCCACAGTTTCTCCTTTTTCTTTAACGATGGCTGCGCTTTCATGTTTAGTCTCTCCTATGCTTTTACCGCTTTCTAGTGACTCTCTAATAAAAGAACGTACTTCATGAGTTACCTCATCCCAAGAAACCACATCATGTTTTTGAATAGAAATATAATTTTCATCAACATAAATTTCCTTTATAAAAGGGAAACTATACAGCGCTCTAGGCAACGTATCTGTCTCAGTGTCATTAATGCTTTTAAATTCCTTGCTATTTACTGTCAGTTTTTTGTTAGCAACAAATTTCATAGCGTTTGGATTAGGTGTTGCCTCAGCATATACCGTTACCGGTACTTTCTTTTTCTCTTCTTCAGATTTAATAAGCACCTCTCCACTGTTTAAGTATTCTGAAATTTGATCTGCAACTTCACTTTTTACATCATCCCATGCTACAATATCGTACCTCTCGATTGCAATAAAATTTTGAGCTATATAAACTGTTTTTACAAAAGGTAAATAAAATAATTGTTGAGCAAGAGGCGATGGTTTTGCCTCATCAATATTTTTAAATTCGTAACTGTGATTTTTTACAAGAAAATGATTGCTCTCAAATTTAATGATCGCCTCATTACTAGTAGGTATAATTGTTATCTCGTGCTTTTTCATAATACATAAATGAAATACAAAGATAAGTCTTGAAATGATGAACGACTCCTATTAATTCCATTGATAATAACAATCTAATCTCAACTAAAATCGATTATAACAGTATTCGGTCGATTAATGTAAATAAATTGCAATTGCGATCTAACATAATTCGTATTAATCAATTTACTCTGACAAAAATTTATATATTTGAAACTTTTCGCACAAAAGCTAGGTTATTTGATGCTAGTGGCTTTAATTTTTTTTATAACTATTTCTAATAGTAATATTAATAAACATATAGCCCATACAAAACAATTCTACCTATAAATGCGTTAAGAAGTTACACAAAACTAAACATGAAGAAACTATTCATTTTACTAGCTGTTGTTTTTAGTGGTCAGCTAGCCATCGCACAAGAAGGTGTCCCAGTTTATATCGATTATTTAACAGACAACTATTATTTGATCCACCCATCTATGGCAGGTGCTGCAGCTTGCGGTAAAGTAAGAGGTACTGTAAGGCAACAATGGTTTGATCAAGAAGACGCACCTAATTTACAAACCTTAAGTTTCAATACTGGAGTAGGAGAAAATAGCGGTGTAGGTGCCATTTTATTTAATGACAAAAATGGATATCATTCGCAAACTGGTGCTTACTTATCTTATGCCTATCACCTTCAAGTAGGTGGAGGATTTGAAGATTTAAACAGACTTTCCTTCGGTATTAGTGCTGGTATGGTACAAAGTAGGCTAGATGAATCTGATTTTGACCTAACTGACTTTGACCCAATTATTACTGGTGTTTTAAGAAGTGACTCTTATTTTAACGTAGATATAGGAATGTCCTACTTCTATAAAGAGTTTTATGCACACTTTACCGTGAAAAACGCCATCTTTCAAAACCGCGAGATTTATTCAGAAGGATTTGAAAGTACAAACCAGCGTCGTTATGTAGCTACACTAGGTTACTTATTTGCCCCTCGTAATAGCGACTGGCAGTTTGAACCATCTGTATTATATCAGCGTACAGATCGTACGGCAGAGCAATTCATGGATATCAATGCAAAAGCATACTACGACCTCAACGACAACAGTGTTCTGTATATGGGGCTTTCTTATCGTCAAAGTTTTGATGGAGCTGAGTTCCTCGATGGAGATAGCGTCCAAGAACAAAACTTATCATTACTTTCTCCGTTATTTGGGATTAAGTATAACGAATTTACCTTCGGTTATAATTATAGTTATCAGTTTGGTGATATACGCTTTGCAAATGGTGGTTTCCACCAGATCACTTTAGGTATTGATTTCTTATGTAGAAAAGACCGTTGGAGTTGTAATTGTCCTGCTGTCAATTTATAATATTTACTTTTATTTACTTAAAATAGGGCAGCTTTATAGTTGTCCTTTTTTGTTTCGCTTTCGCGAAAGCGAGTACCTCATAAACAAATTACAAAGGCATGCGCAAATTACTTAATGAAGAATTAGAACGTCTTACAGGTGATGAATTTAAAGAAAGTGACAAAACACCTCTCGTTATTGTGCTGGACAACGTGCGCAGCTTGAATAATGTAGGCTCAGTATTTAGAAGCGCAGATGCCTATCTTGTAGAAAAAATATATCTGTGCGGTATTACTGCCCAGCCACCTCATAAAGATATTAGAAAAACGGCTTTAGGAGCGACAGAAACCGTTGCATGGGAATATACTGATCAAACTATGGATGTCATTGAAATGCTACATAAAGATGGCTACCTTACCTGTGCTATTGAACAGGCTGAAGAAGCTAAAACTTTGTACAATTTTAAACCTCAAAAAGGTCAAAAAGTAGCTGTTGTTTTAGGAAATGAGGTAAAAGGCGTCCAGCAAGAAGTGGTTAATGCATGTAAAGAAACTGTTGAACTTAAACAGTATGGAACTAAACATAGTCTAAATATATCCGTTTGTGCTGGAATAGTTATCTATGATTTGTTTCATAAACTCTACTCTAATTCATAAATGATGTTGCTGCTAGATTATTGTTAATTAAAGAATAATCAGTTAATCATAACAGTTCCAAGGCTTATTTTTATAAAAAATGTACCAATGAACAAACACCTGCTCATCATTTTAGCACTGCTATTTGTGCAAATCAATGCAGCACAAATTAGTACTGATAATACTACATTTACAGTTGATGAGCTGGTTGATGGTGTTTTATTTGAAGGTGGCTGCACACCCATTTCCAACATTTCATCAAGCACTGGTATAGGTGCAGGTAGGAATGGTATTGCCTATTTTGAAAGCAATGGGACTTCCTTTCCTCTAGAAGATGGGATTATCCTGTCTACAGGAAACGCCCTCAATGCAAGTGGCCCTAATAACCTAGCTGACAGCAGCGACAACCTATTGTCTGGCAACGACCTAGATTTAGAAATAGTTATGGCTGCCGCTGGATCTCCATTAAATTCAGTAGATGCTACATGGATTTCATTTGATTTCACACCAGTTGGAAACTTTATTTCTTTTGACTATTTATTTGCAAGCGAGGAGTACAATGGTTTTTTTGAATGCTCTTTTGCAGACGCTTTTGCATTTATTCTAACAGATAATGTGACTGGTGATATAGTAAATCTTGCCACTCTTCCAGGCAGCAACACACCGGTTCAAGTAATAACAGTGCGTAATCCTCCACCTGCTGCCTGTCCACCTGTTAATCCATCATTTTTTGGACAATACAATTTAGGTGGCAATATCTTTGGCAATCCTAATTTAGGCGCAGCTGCTAATTCAAGTGCCATCCAGTTTAATGGTCAGACAGATGTGCTAACTGCATCCAGTGCCGTTGTACCAAATAGAAGCTACAATATTAAACTCGTCATCGCCGACGCCAATGATTCAGAATACGACTCTGCGGTATTCATAGAAGGAGGAAGTTTTGACATAACCGTTGACTTGGGCGGTAGTAGAGTTATTTCTAGAGGTAATCCATTATGCGCAGGAGAAACCTATACATTAGACGCCACATTACCTACTTTACCAGGCACGACTCTCACTTATTCTTGGAGAACGTCTGACTCTATTATAGTAGGCAACTCAGGAACTGTAATACCTGGAGCAACTAGTCCTATTCTGGATGTTACTGAAAATGGTTTTTATGCGGTAGACGTTGCCTTTTCTACAGGATGCGTTGCAAATGCTGTTGTTAATCTTGAGTTTGTTGATTTACCAGATGCTAGTCCTCCAGACGCAATTTCTTGCGATCCAAATGGTCCTGGCTCTTTTGATCTTACCATTATTGAAAATGTAATGTTAGCCGATTTGAATGCGACCGAGTACAATGTATCTTTTTATGAAAATGAATTAGATGCGCAAAACCAAAATAACGTGGTTCCCACGACTTCAAATTATCAAGGCCTGAGCAATCCGCAAACACTTTATGTGAGAGTTCAAGACAATACTTTTGATTGCGTGGTAATTTATCCTTTCCAATTAATAGTAGATGACGTTTTTGCGGCTCCTGTGCAAGACGTGATTGCTTGTGATGATGATACTGATGGAATCACAGCAGTCACCTTAGCTGATTTTGATACGCAGGTAGCACCTGGATATACTCCTGGAACAGTAACTATAAGCTATTATGCTACACAAAATGATGCAGATACAGACTCCAATCCTTTGGGAGCAACATATACGAACACAACATCACCAGAAACTGTTTTTGCTCGTGTAGTGGCAACTAATGATACTGGATGTTTTGACACTACTAGTATCAATATTTTTGTTTTTGTTGAGCCTAACATCGCGCAAAACCCAAGTGATTTGACCTTATGTGATGAGAACAATACTGGAGATGGAGTCGAGGCGTTTAATCTTACGTTAGTTGAAAATCAAATAATAGGTGCTCAGGATTTTACAGATGTAAGTATTAGTTATCATCTATCCCAAGAAGATGCAGATGCAGACACTGCTCCTATTGCAAATCCTACAGCTTATGAAAACGCTCCAGGTAGGAGTCAAAGTATTTACGTGCGATTAGAAAATAACATTTCTGGATGTTTCAACTCTTCAGCAGTGTTTGAACTCGATGTAGAAGAAGTTCCCATTATAAATGATCCAATGGTTTACGACTTATGTGATGATAACGTTTTAGATGGAAACACAATCTTTGATCTTAACTCAAGAAGAAACGAAATCACTGGCGGCGCTTCTAATGTGACTACATTCTTCTATTCCTCACAAGCTGATGCTATGGCAAGAACAA